>JAADGQ010000012.1 GCA_013152295.1 Gammaproteobacteria bacterium
CCACCCCAGAGAAGACGATTTTGTCGGGCTGACCACCGGCCTGTAGTACCCGCTCCAGCTCGCCGCCGGAGACGATATCAAAGCCCGAGCCAAGCCGAGCCATAACATTGAGCACTGCTAAGTTGGAGTTGGCTTTCACCGCGTAGCAGATCATGTGATCAATGCCAGAAAATGCTTGATCAAAGGCGCGCCAATGACGCTCCATGGTTGCCCGCGAGTAGATAAAGCAGGGCGTGCCGTAGGTGTTGGCAATTGTCGTTACATCGACATCTTCAGCAAAAAGCCGGTTATTTTGATAGTTGAAATGGTCCACGCGATGCCCCGTTTTATATTCTGTGCTCTCGAAAAACGCAGCCCCGCATCGAGGTGGGGCTGGTTGGGGCAATTATAGTGCAGAGGGCATCATTGCGCTCGTTCTATCTACGGGTAATAAACGCCACCTTTATGTTTTTTGCCATCAGCGGTTTTGAACAGAATCATCATCTGGTGTTTGCCTTCATGGCCCAGGTCATAACCGGCCATCAGCCAGTCACCCATCTTCATGGTCTTTTTGGTTTCCGCGCTGCCGTTGGGGTGTTTCACTTTGGTGTTCATGATGATGTTGGTCAGTGTTTTGCCATCTTTTTCGACTTTGACCATAAAGTCATGTGTGCCGCCCATCTCTTTACCGGGCTTGGCTTTCATAATATGGAAACTGACGCTGTAGCCGTCGATCTCTTTTTTAACCAAGAACATTGCACCCTTTGCTGAGTCATGGTGACCATGTCCATGCTCTGAACCGTGATCATCATGCTTCGTTCCGGACTCGTGATGGTCATCATCATGGTCGTCATGGCCATGCTCATGGTCACCTGATGCGTATAACGATCCGCTCATTGCCAACAAGGCGCTGAAGGTGATTGCGGATAAAGATGGCATCCATTTTTGGGTACGTTTTTTCATTGTTTCCTCCGTTGTTAAAAAATGTAGGGTGCGCTGTGCGCACATGGGTGGTTGGTGATACAACTGGTGCGCACAGCGCACCCTACGGTTGTTTGAATTTCTCCTGCGCTTGCAGTATCACGCCGTAAATGACGGGCAATACCAACAGACATAACAGCGTCACGGTAGCCATACCACCCACCATCGGCGCAGCGATACGTTGCATCACCTCTGAGCCAGTGCCGCTGCCCCACATGATGGGCAGCAGTCCTGCAATGATAGCTGTCGCCGTCATAGCGATAGGGCGAACACGTTCTGATGTGCCGTGATGCACGGCGGCCATGATCTCGGCAGCGTCTAAATGAGCGCCTTTGTCATGACGGCGCTTGGCCACCTCTTGGTCGATAAAGGTCAACACCAACACACCAATCTCTGCCGCCACACCCGCTAGCGCGATAAAGCCGACCACCACTGCAACCGAGAGATTGAAACCCAACAGGTAGATCAACCAAAAGCCGCCGATCAATCCGAAGGGAATAGAGAGCATCACCACCAACGGTTCGGTGATGTTGCGAAAGTTAAAGTAGAGCAGCAAAAAAATCACCAGCAACGTAGCCGGCACGACGATGCGTAAACGTTCTGCCGCACGCTCCATGTACTCAAACTGACCGGACCAAACGAGGTTGTAGCCGGGTGGGATGGTCACTTGACTGGCAACCACTTTTTTCGCTTCGGCCACATAACCACCGATGTCAGAGGTTTTGATGTCGACGTAGACCCAGGCGTTGGGGCGGGAGTTTTCACTCTTGATACTCGGAGGCCCACGACGCAGTTGTAGATCAGCGACCAGCGACAGCGGAATCTGCGCGCCAGTCGGCGTTGGAATCAGCACCCGCTTCAGGCTGTCGAGGTTGTCGCGCAACTCACGTGGATAGCGCAGATTGATCGGATAGCGCTCCAGCCCTTCAACCGTGGAGGTGATATTCATGCCGCCGATGGCTGTTTGGATCACATCCTGCACATCACCAATGGTTAATCCGTAACGGGACGCCTCTTGCCTGTCGATGTCGAAGTCGAGGTAATAACCACCGGCAGCTTTGTCTGCAAAAGCTGAGAGCGTATCGGGCAGCTGTTTCAGCGCTTGCTCGATCTCATTACCTACCTGTTCAAGTACGTTCAGATCCGGCCCGCTGACTTTGATGCCGATAGGCGTTTTGATGCCGGTGGAGAGCATGTCGATACGGGTTTTGATCGGCATCGTCCAGGCATTGGCTAAACCGGGGAATTTAATCGCCGCATCCATCTCATCCATCAACGCTTTAACGGTTTTGTTGGGGTCAGGCCATTCGTCTTTGGGTTTAAGTCGAATGGTGGTCTCCAACATTGAAAGCGGGGCTGGATCGGTGGCTGTTTCGGCACGCCCCACTTTGCCAAAGACACTCCGCACTTCAGGAAACGTTTTGATGATCTTGTCCGTCTGCTGCAGGAGCTCCTTGGCCTTGGTAATAGAGATGCCCGGATAGGTGGTCGGCATATAGAGAATGTCGCCCTCATTTAACGGTGGCATAAACTCACTGCCCAGCTTGCTTAGTGGGTGCCAAGTGGCTGCCAACAGGGTCAGCGCCAAACCCAGCGTGATCCAGCGCCAGCGAATGGCAAAATTCAGCGTTGGTACGTGAATAAAATGGAGAAAACGGTTAACCGGATTTTTCGCTTCGGGCGGAATCTTGCCGCGAATAAAGTAACCCATCAGTACGGGTACCAGTGTTATCGCTAAAATTGCTGCCGCTGCCATGGCATAAGTTTTGGTGAATGCCAATGGCGCGAAGAGCCGCCCCTCCTGCGCTTGCAGCGTAAACACCGGCAAGAAGGAGATGGTGATAATCAACAGTGAAAAGAACAGTGCCGGGCCGACTTCTCGCGAAGCTGCGGTGACGGCTTGCCAGCGCTCTGAGGAAGTGAGTTCCCGGCCTTTTTCGGTAACCATTTTTTCAAGATGTTTGTGGCCGTTTTCGATCATCACAATCGCCCCATCCACCATTGCGCCGATAGCAATCGCAATGCCGCCCAAAGACATAATGTTAGCGTTGATGCCTTGCCACTTCATGATGCTAAAAGCGAGCAAAATGCCTATAGGCAAAGAGAGAATCGCGACCAATGCAGAACGTGCATGGAGCAGAAATAGAATACAGATGATGCTGACGACGATGATCTCTTCGATCAACTTCTCTTCAAGGTTTTCCACTGCCCGTGTGATGAGATCGCCGCGATCATAGACCGGCACGATCTCTACCCCTTCAGGCAAGCCAGGTTTGAGTTCCTCCAACTTGGCACGCACGCGCTCAATAACGGCCATCGCGTTTTCACCGTAACGCATGATGACCACGCCGCCAGCTACTTCGCCTTCACCATTTAACTCGGCAACGCCACGCCGCAGCTCTGGCCCTAGGTGAATGTGCGCAACATCTTGCAGGCGAATCGGTGTGCCGTTGTCATCGACGCCAACGGGAATAACGTTGAGATCATCGATCGACTGGATATAACCGAGACCGCGCACCATGTATTCGGTCTCTGCCATCTCCACCAGCTTGCCGCCCACATCATTATTAGAGCGTTGGATAGCGTGTTTAATTTTTGACAGCGGAATGTTGTAGGCCAGCAGCGCGTTGGGATCGACCTCCACCTGATACTGTTTGATGTAGCCGCCCACTGACGCGACTTCAGAAACGCCTTCAACGGTTTGCAAGGGGTAACGCAGATACCAGTCTTGAATAGAGCGCAGTTCGGCCAGGTCGGTATTGCCGGTTTTATCCACCAAGGCGTATTCATAGACCCAGCCGACACCGGTGGCATCTGGCCCCAGCGAGGGTGTTAAACCGTCAGGCAGGCGGCCGCTGACGTAGTTGAGATACTCCAATACCCGCGAGCGTGCCCAGTACATATCGGTGCCATCGTCGAAGATGATGTAGACAAAAGAGAAGCCGAAAAAGGAGTAACCGCGCACCACTTTGGCGTTGGGCACCGCTAACATGGCGGTGGTGAGTGGATAGGTGACCTGATCCTCAACCACTTGCGGTGCTTGGCCTGGATATTCGGTAAAGACGATGACCTGCACATCAGACAGATCAGGGATCGCATCCAGCGGCGTGTTTTTCATCGACCACAATCCCGCCGCCACGATAATAATTGTGGCGATAAGGATTAAAAATCGGTTGCGCAGAGAAGCATCAATGATGCTGGTGACCATTACTTAGACTCCTCTGTGTCCATGTCCATATCATCCGTCGACATATCCATGTCATTCATATCAGTATCTGCACTGTTGCTCTCGCCCGCCATCGCTGCCATCATTTTGGCCGTGGCCTCACGCAGTTTGGATTCAGAGTCGATAAGGAACTGGCTGGAAGTCACCACCTCTTCGCCCGCTTTCACACCAGATAAAATTTGAGTCAGCCCTTTAGCACTCACACCCAAGGTCACTTCACGCGGTTCGAACTTGCCCGGTTCACGTACCACAAACACCTGTTCACGACTGCCGGAGCGCACAATCGCTTCGGAGGGCACCACCACCGCGCCACGCTGAGGGTCGACATAGAGAGTGACGTTGGCAAACATGCCGGGTTTGAGTGACAGGTCGCTGTTATCAAACTCCAGGCGCACCTGTACCGTGCGACTCTTTGGATTCAGAATCGGGTGGATAAAAGTGATCTTACCTTCGTAGGTTCTCCCCGGCTGGGCACGCACGCGCATCTCGGCACGATCGCCTAACTTCAACCAGCTCAACTCATCTTCGAAGACATCAACATTCACCCAGATGCGGCCCAGGTCAGCAATGAGGTAGATCTCATCTTCGGGGGTCACATACTGCCCCTCGCGTACGCCGATATGCATCACCTGCCCCTCAAAAGGCGAATGGATATGCAGCTGTTTTTTAATCTTGCGAGAGCGCTTTAGTTCTTTGATCTGGTGTGCAGGTACATCGAACAGCTGCAGCCGTTCATGAGCGCTGGAAAGAATGGTCTTGGCGCTTTTTTTCATTTGCGACGCTTTGCTGTTGCGCACCGACTCCCAGTTTTTCAGCGCCACCAGATACTCCTGCTGCGCCGCTACTAGCTCGGGCGAATAGATGCCGAGCAAGATAGTGTTTTTACTGACACGCTTGCCGGTCTCATCGATCATTAATTTTTCGATCCAGCCGGAGGTTTTGGGGTGCAGGCGCGCCAAGTGCTCTTCGTTAAAATCGACCCGCCCTAACCCATTCAACGCACGCGACAGATCACGCGTTTCAGCCATCGTTGTGCGCACACCAATGTTTTGTACCGTGACCGGATCAATAGTGACCGTGCCTGCGGGTTCATCACCACCGCCACCATTGGCGTAAACGGCAATGTAATCCATGCCCATATCATCCTGCATAAATACCGGCGAAGTGATGGCCGGGTTCATCGGATTACGATAGAAGAGCACCTCTTTCTTTTTCGGCTTGCCCTCATCGGCGTAGACCGCAATGTAGTCCATTCCCATATCATCTTGCATAAATACCGGCGAAGTAATTGCGGGATTCATCGGGTTGCGATAGAACAGCACTTTGCGCTGCGTTGATGGCGTCGCCGTCATTTGCTCCGAACCACTTTGAGTAGAGAAAAAATAGCCTCCGCCAAAACCCGCACCTAATGCAGCAATCACTGCGATAGCAACAGCGCCGTTATTCATAAACACTCTCCTCACCCACCGCCGCAACCAGCCGTGCCAGAGCTTGATTAGCAGCACTCAGGGCGCTCCAATATTGGGTTTCATAGTTGTAAAGCGTAGTTTGACTGCGCACCAGATTAAGAAAGTCGACTTTGCTCACTTGGTATCCGGCCATCATGGCATCCACGGTTTGGCGCGCTTGGGGAATAATCTCGCCCTGAAAGAGTTGTGCCTGTTCACCGCTGCGGCGGTAGTCGATCAGCGCCTTTTGCACCTGCGAGGCAACTTGATTGTGCTGCTCATGCAAACGGTATTTTTGTTGCATCCACTCGGCGTTGCGCTGATCAACGGCACGGTCCTGCTTGTTGGCGGTGTAGAGTGGCAGGCTCATGCTAAAGCGGAGGGTGCCAAAGTCGGCGCGGCGGCTGCCATCGGGGTTACTGCCACTGCGTAGACCATAGACCGCGCCCACTTTAAAGTCGGGCGCATAATCCTTTTTCGCTAGATCGACTCGGCTGCGCGCCGCACCCATGCGTTCGCTCTGCGCCATCAATTTGGGGCGAGCCGTTTTGGCTTGCTCCTGCAACACTTCTGGCCTGTTCAGTGCTGGCAAGCGCTCATCGACAGCGGCCGGAAGGTGAATCGCTTGCGACGCCGCTTGGTCCATCAAGACATTCAAGCGCACTACTTCGTTTTCGCGCCTGTTGTGGATACGAATCGCACTATCGCTTAGCTTGGAGAGCTCTAATTGTGCTAACAAAATATCTTGTTGCAGGCCGCGGCCAACCGTGTAACGCGTCTCCGCCACATTGACGAACTGCTCCAGCAGAATCTGATTGCGTGCAATAACCTCCAGTGCTCGATCCAGATAGAAGAGATTCCACCACACGGTTTTAACATCGCGCACCAGCATCAGCCGCCATTCAGCCACATCGGCCCCGGCTGCCCTGGCTTCTTGGCTCGCCACCTGTGAGCGCAACGCCAGCTTGCCGGGGTAGGGCAATGCCTGGCTAAAACCGACCTGAAATTGGGTCATCGCCTCTTGCGTAAAAGAGAGGCTGTCCAGTGGAAGGTTGAGAATGTTGACGGACAAACTGGGGTCAGGTAGTGCGCCCGCCTGATCTGGAATCTCGGCTAGCGCCTTGGCCCGCGCCTCAATGGCAGCCAAACCGGGGTTAGCCGCCAGGGCCTGGGCGACGGCGTTATCTAAAGACAGCGTCTCTGTCGCTTGCACACTGCTGACACTTAACGCCAGCACACACGCCAACCATGGGCGCATAAACGTGTGGAATTGAGATCGAAAAATCATAGTGATTTGTTCCTTGGATATTTTTCGCTGGTCAAGAATAAAGGAGATATGCTGTCGTCAAGGTGACGCTGACGTTACAGTTTTGTAATCTAGCTGTCACGTTCATGACAGCTACTATGGATTAGCCTGCAAACTATGAAACTTTTAGTGGTCGAAGATGAAGTTAAGACCGGCGAATACCTCAAGCAGGGATTGAGCGAAGCGGGGTTTGTCGTCGATCTGGCCCACAACGGGCTCGATGGTCACCATTTGGCAATGACCGAGCGCTACGACCTGCTCGTTCTCGATGTCATGTTGCCAGATGTCGATGGTTGGCGGATTCTACAATCACTGCGCGAAGCAGGCAGAGAGGTGCCTGTACTGTTTTTGACTGCGCGCGACAGCATCGATGACCGAGTTAAGGGGCTGGAACTGGGTGCTGACGACTACCTCGTCAAACCCTTCGTTTTTGCTGAACTGCTGGCGCGCGTGCGTACACTGTTGCGCCGCCGGAATAGCCCGGCCACGGAGTTGAACCTCAGCGTTGCTGATCTTGAGCTGGATCTGGCCCGCCATCGCGCCAGCCGCAATGGCAAGCGCATCCACCTCACTGCCAAAGAGTTTGCGTTGCTGGAGCTGTTGGTACGGCGCCAGGGTGAAGTGCTGCCGCGCTCTCTGATTGCCTCCCAGGTGTGGGATATGAACTTCGATAGCGATACCAACGTCATCGATGTCGCCATCCGTCGTCTGCGTGGCAAAATCGATGATGGCTTTCATCCCAAGTTGATTCAGACGGTACGCGGCATGGGCTACATGCTCGACCTGCCGGATGATAACGAATAGCTCTCTTTTGCAAGGTAAGAAGGCGATGAGCACGCAATGAGTCTGCCATGAGGCGCCCCACCTCCCTGACGCTGCGCCTGACGTTACTGTTCAGCGCCGTTGCTACCGTGGTACTGCTGGCCTTCGGCTGGGTCATCGAGCGCTCAATCGAAGAGCACTTTGCGATGCAAGATGCCAAAGAGCTCAAGGTTGTCGCCCAAGCGGTAGAGCGGTCGATCTCGATACTTCAGCCGGACTATGACCTGACACAAATCAAGCAGCGTTTTGATGACATTTTGATTGGTCATCACCACCCACTCCTCTCGATTCGCAGCGTATCAGGAGAGTCACTCTATAGCAGCGCTGGAGCAGACCTCTCTCGGGTGCCGCTGCCATCCCCCGAACAACTGCTGCAAGTCAACATAGCGCAGTGGAACGATGGCAACCACCACTATCGCGTTCTTATTCAACAGATCCGTGCAAAAAATAACACGCCTTACACCGTCATCATCGCCGTTGCGATCGATTTTCATCGCCGCTTTCTGAAAAATTTTCACTACACTCTCTGGCTGATGATTGTTGGCAGCATTGCCATCATGGGATTGATGAGCTGGATCGCGGTGCGACAAGGCCATCGACCACTGCACCGCATCGTTGAACAGATCAGCCAGACAAGTGCCAGCGCGCTAAACAGCCGCCTTGACCCCGCTACCGTTCCGACTGAACTGACCGAACTGGCGCTGTCGTTCAATGACCTCCTGCAACGCATGGAGGAGGCGTTCACCCGGCTCGCCAATTTTTCCGCTGATATCGCCCACGAGCTACGCACGCCGGTGACGAACCTGATGACCCAGACGCAAGTTGTTCTGTCGCAGGCGCGCAGTGCCGATGAGTATCAGGAGATTCTCTACTCCAATATGGAAGAGTACGAGCGCATGGCGCAGATGATCAGCGATATGCTCTTCTTGGCCAAAGCCGACAACGCCCTCGAGCCACCTAGTCGCGAAGTGATCGATCTGAGAAGCGAACTGCGCAACCTGTTCGATTACTACGAAGCGTGGGCGGAAGAGAGTCACGTTTCACTCACGCTGGAAGGCGATGCGCACGTTCAGGGCGACCGTTTGATGCTGCGCCGTGCGCTCAGCAACTTGCTCTCCAACGCAGTCCGTTATACGCCGCAAGGCAGTAGCGTAACAGTTAACATTCGCCATACCAGAAGCGCGGTAGTTATTGTGGTAAAAAACCTTGGTACGCCCATCCCTGCCGAACATCTGCCTAAAATCTTCGACCGCTTTTACCGTACGGATCCCTCCCGTCAACGCAGTGGTGAGGGTGCTGGATTGGGCCTGGCTATTGTCAAGTCTATCGTCGAGGCGCATGGCGGTACGATTGTGGTCAGTTCTGATGAGACAGGCACAGCATTCATTATCAGCCTGCCGGATGACAGTCGTTCAGACTTGCACCTCTAGTCACGACCCTTGGGCGTGCGCAATATTAAATTCTGAATTGGCCGACCAGTGCTTTCAGGTTTTTTGCTGAAGCCAACAACTCCGTATTCAATTCGTCGCTGGCGCGAGCGCCTTGGGCGGTTTCACCTGCGACCGCTTCAATGTTGGAGATATTGCGATTAACCTCTTCAGACATGGCGCTTTGCTCCTCTGCGGCACTAGCGATCTGAGCATTCAGGGTTGAAATATTGGTGACCATTTCATTGATGGACTGCAGTGCCTCGCCCGCAACCACGGCCTGTTTGACACTCTGCTGAGACTGTTCGTGCCCCTTCTCCATAACGGCTACTGCGCGCTCCGCACCGTTTTGCAGTGTTTCGATAATTTGTTGAATCTCGCGCGTGGACTCTTGAGTGCGCTGAGCCAGCGTCCGCACCTCATCCGCAACAACCGCAAACCCGCGACCCTGTTCGCCCGCTCGTGCCGCCTCGATGGCTGCGTTGAGCGCCAGCAGGTTGGTCTGTTCAGCGATACCTTTGATTACATCCAGCACGGCACCGATATTTTCGCTGTCGTTGCGTAGCGTCTGAATCACCTCTCGTGCACTTTCAACATTGCTTGCGAGTGTTTCGATGGAAGAGACAGAGTCGGATACGATTTGATTACCACTTGATGCCTGCTCGTCGGCCTGCCGCGCCGCATCTGCTGCACTGGCGGCATGATGCGCAACATCGCTCACCGCCTCTGACATCTGCTGCATAGCACCCATCACTTGCTGTGTTTCGTTCTGTTGCTGCTGCACACCATGCAGTGTTGCTGAACTGACCGTTGACAGCTTCTTTGTCGAGTCAAAAATATCACCGGATGCAAGGGCGACCTTCTGGATGGTGAAATGAATTTTTTCCGAAAAACAGTTAAAAGCTCCTGCCAAATCGGCGATTTCGTCATTTCCCGTTGTTGCCAAACGCTGCGTTAAATCACCCTCACCTTCGGCAACGCTATGCAGCGCAGATTTGACGTGGGTCAGCCGTGAGATGATCGATTGAGACATCGTAACGACAATAGCCATCAACAGTACAAGAGCAACCAGCAGGCCCATGCCAACACTGACCAAGGCTGACTTGATGCTGTCATTCAGGGCCAGCTCGCTCCTCTGTGTGAGCGCGGCATACTCTGTTTCAAGCGTATTAAATGCCTCCAGCGCAGGTCTGTCGCTGATTTTCACCATGCCATCGATCACTTTGGCTGAGGCCTCGCGAGCCACGGCATCCCTGACGACATCCAGCGCGTTTCGGTATTGATTGACGACCGTCTCTATCTGCGTCAACGCATCGTTCTCAACAGGGGAGATATGCGCCAGCCCCCGATAACTGTTGAGCGTTTTTTTTACCGTTGAAAAGTAATTTATAGCGCGGTCATAGTGTTTCTGCGTTCCGCGCAGCACGTAATTTTTGAAGTTATGAATGCCGCCGCCATAACCAAAGTTTGATTTGATGCCCATGAGCAGCGCTTGTCGCTGCGCGACATCGCTCCGGTACTCCTTCCAGTTATCTTCGATGGGCGCTATTGCCACATTGGTAAAAAGGAATACTGCCAGAAATGAGCTCAACACGGTGCCGATAAGCAGGTTAAATTTGGTTTTAATTGTTATGTTCGCGAGCATTGATACCCCTCCAGTTCCACGTCCTGTTAACCCTATAAAATATCGAGATTGATAACGAGAGAAAATGCAAGGGTGTTGTCGGCCATGAGCCATGCTTCTTTAGCCAAAAAAACTAAAGGTGGTGAGGGGGGCATTTTGCTAGATTTTTGGTCATCAACTCCATTGGAATCGGAGGGTTTATGGGTTTAATCCAGAGGCAACGAATAG
>JAADGQ010000128.1:0-10978 GCA_013152295.1 Gammaproteobacteria bacterium
CCAGCTGTTTGTCACTCCACTCTTTAAGAGTGCTATAGAGTTCAGCTTGATCGGCAACCACTCTGACTGGCACATCAAGAATACGACCGTAGGTGCGCAGCTGTTCATGAGCACCAATGCGATAGTTGTCGGTTGTCACCAGCGCCACACGGCGTGGCCCATGGCGCAGCATGTAGCGCGCCGCCAGCTTTGCCACCGTCGTTGTTTTGCCGACACCGGTCGGGCCGACCAGAGCCACCACGCCACCGCTACTGATGATGTCATCTTCAGTAACCGGAATTTGCGCTGATAGATGCGCCAGCGCCTTTGACCATTGACCATCGATATCACTAATACCTGACACCTTTTCAACTAATGCATGACACAATGGAACGGTTAATCCCAATCGGCTCAGGCGTTGAAAAATCTCGGTATCGGGCAAATCCGCTGATGCATCGCTCAGCTTATTAAACCCTGCCTCGATTAATGTGCGTAGCGATTGAATCTCTTGCTGCATCGCTGCTATAGAGAGCACGGGGGCACGACCCTCTGTTGTAACTCGCGGCTGCACATACCGATCACGACTGCCATTATCAAAATTACTGGCTAATCGCTCACGAGATAACGACTCATAGGATGATGCAGATGGATTAACAGCGTGTGGCCTGGATTGTGAGCTAGATTGCGAATGGGTATTAGAGGCAGGCTTTGAAATAGGTGGCGAAGCAAACTGCGAACGTGCCGATGGCAGAACCTGCTGCTCACTAGCGACCTGCTGTGAAGAGACGCTGTCGCCACCACTGGTCTCGGTCAGCATTGATTCGTCATAGTCAATGGCAACAACAATCTCCACCCCGTCGTCATTGCGACGGTTAGAGAGGATCACTGCATCAGGTCCCAATTCATCACGAACTTTGCCAATTGCCTGGCGGACAGTCTCGGCAAAATAACGCTTTATCTTCATGAAGAGCGACCTCTAATTCTATTGGAAATGGCGTTAATATCAGCTCAACGTATTCCCCTGTCTGTTCAATGGCCGGCACCTTTTATAGGGACCGGCCAGCACGCTTTGTCGATTAGCGATTGCGCTTGAAACCACGAGTCTCAACACCTATTTACCTACGCTAGCAACGACTTTGATCTGCATGTCGTCAGGTATTTCAGTGTATGCCAACACATGCAAGGCACTCACGGTGTGACGCAGAAACTTAGCGAGCATTCCACGCAGCGGTGCTGCCACTGCCAACACGGCAGGCTGCCCGGCCAACTCCTGACGCTCAACGCTCTGCGTCAATGCCTGAAGCATTCTCTCCGCCAACCCTGGCTCTAATCCGATGCTGCCCTCAGTCGCCTGGGCTGTGCCAGCATCACTCATCGACTCATGCATAGAACTTTGCAACATCTGTTCCAATTCAGGGTCGAGGACAATCACCGGCAACTCTCGCGCCATGCCATTGATATTCTGAACAATTGAGCGCCCTAGCGCGATACGCACCATGGCCGTTAGAACGGCGGGGTCTTGACTGCGCGGAGCGTTATCCGCCAATGTTTCGGCGATCGTGCGCATGTCCCGTATGGAGATCCCTTCATCCAACAGGTTCTGCAATACTTTCAGAATTACACCGATAGAGAGCAGGTTTGGCGTCAGATCCTCCACCAGCTTCGGCGCACTTTTGGCCAGGTTGTCGAGCAACTGCTGCGCCTCTTCGCGACCCAACAACTCAGAGGCCCGCGACTGCAGCAGTTGGCTGATATGTGTGGCGACAACGGTACTCACATCGACCACGGTGTAACCCATGGTTTGCGCCTGGTCACGCTGCCCCGGATCGATCCACACCGCGTCAAGGCCGAACGCGGGATCTTTCCCCTCAACACCCTGCAAGGTGCCGAAGACCTGACCCGGATTAATCGCCATATCACGCTCCATATGCACCTCTGACTCGCCAGCAGTAACACCCTTCAAGGTAATTTGATAGGCGTTTGGCGAGAGGTTTAAATTATCGCGGATATGCACCGGCGGAATGAGAAAACCTAGCTCTTGCGTCAATTTTTTACGCACCCCCTTTATGCGTGACATCAATTGGCCACCCTGATTTTTATCCACCATCGGGATCAAACGGTAGCCAACTTCAAGGCCGATAGTATCAACCGGCGTCAGATCATCCCAGCTCAACTCTTTTTGTTCCTGGGGTGTCTCCTGCACTGCCGCTGCGGTCGTTTTCTCCTCCTCTTCCACCGCCACTACGTTGCGCTGTGAAATCACATAGGCGGCGACCCCACCGATCGTGGCGAGCGCTAAAAACGCGACATTTGGCATACCCGGAATGAGGCCAATAATACCAATAATGACCGAAGCAACGGCCAGTGCACGGGGGTTTCCGAACAGCTGAGAGAGGATCTGCCCACCCATATCCTGATCACTGGAGACACGCGTCACCGTGATCGCCGCAGCCGTCGACAAAATCAATGACGGAATTTGAGCCACCAGCCCATCACCAATGGTGAGCAGCGTATAGTTCTGTACAGCAGCGCCAAACGCCATATTGTGCTGCACCATGCCGATGGCAAAACCACCGACAACGTTGATAAACATGATCAGTAAACCGGCAACGGCATCACCACGAACAAACTTGCTTGCGCCATCCATGGAGCCATAAAAATCGGCCTCTTTAACAACATCCAGGCGCCGCTCCTGGGCTTCATCCTGCGTGATCATGCCTGCATTCAAATCAGCATCGATGGCCATCTGTTTACCCGGCATCGCATCCAACGTAAAACGGGCGCTCACCTCTGATATACGCCCGGCACCTTTAGTGACCACCACGAAGTTAACGATGACCAAAATAGCAAATACAACAATGCCAACCGCGTAATTTCCACCCACCACAAAGTCGCCAAATGCTTCAATCACCTTGCCTGCTGCTTGTGTGCCCGTATGCCCTTCAAGCAGAACCACACGCGTAGAGGCAACATTGAGCGCCAGACGCATCAATGTTGCTAATAACAAAATAGTCGGAAATGCGGTGAAATCCAGCGGTCTTCTGGCGTAGGTCGCCGCCAACACAACAACCAGTGCCAGCACAATATTAAAAGTGAAAAGCATATCCAGCAGCATCGGTGGCAACGGCAATACCACCATTGCCAAAACCGCAATCAATAACACAGGCGCACCGACATTCAGTCGGCCAACACCGGCACCATTTGCTGTTGTGCTTAATAGAGCCATTATTCTGACCTGTTCACTCTCTGATGATCGGTGCCATGTTAACGACGCAACTCATCGGGAATCGGCAATGTTTCACGCATGGGTATCGGTTTTTCACTGTAATAGCGCCGCGTACGACGCAACTGATAGACATAAGCCAGCACCTGTGCCACCGCACGGTATAACCCCATAGGAATTTCGTGATTGAGTTCAGTGCTGTAGTAGAGCGCACGCGCAAGCGGTGGCGCCGCCAACAACGGAATTTCATGCTCACTGGCAAGTGCACGAATCTGCATAGCAATCACATCGACACCTTTGGCCACCACCATCGGTGCGCGCGATGGTGCGTGAGAAGCGTCACGCACATCAGCAGGCGCATAACGCAGTGCCACGGCATAGTGATCTGGGTTAGTGACAATCACATCAGCTTTGGGTATCTCCTGCATCATGCGTTTCTGAGCCATCTCTTGCTGGGCAGAGCGGATACGCCGTTTTAGCTCAGGGTTACCATCGGTATCCTTCATCTCATCTTTTATCTCCTGGCGCGTCATTTTGAGTTGGCGTTTGTGCTCCCATATCTGAAATGGCACATCAATGGCGGCCACCACAATCAACACCGAGCTCAGCGCGACAAAACACCAACTGAGCAGTTCACCCGCATGAACCAGTGCCTGTGCCGGCTCCTGTTGGCCCAGGGCAATAAATGAATCTTTAAGATCCCACAACAACCAGATAGCAAGGGATAAAATCAGTAAAAATTTGGCCAGTGCTTTTAACAACTCCATCAAACCACGCCAACCAAAAACCCTTTTCAAACCCTTGATGGGGTCAACTTTGCTCCATTGAAACGAGACAGACTTGATACTAAATGACCACCCACCCAAGGCCATAGGCGCCACCAGAGCACCAACAACCAGCAGTGCACATAGTGGTGCTAAAAGCAGTAATGCCTTAACAACAGCGGCCATTAATGCATCAAACAAGCGATGGCTATCAAACAGCGCACCACGCTCAAGAACAAATCCATCGTGCATAATGCCGGTAATTCCATCAACAATTTGTGCGCCAAAGATCAAAAATCCGGCGGATGCGATCAGCAGCATGGTCAACGTTGTGAGTTCACGCGAACGGGCGATTTGCCCTTTTTCACGGGACTCTCTGACGCGCTTATCAGTCGGCTCTTCACTGCGTTCCTGACCACTATCTTCAGCCATACATCACCGCCCAACCATTTGATTGATCAACTCAAGTGACTGCTCGACAAGAAACAGAAACTGTGGTGATAGATTCGGCAGCGTCGCCGCGATAACCACGAAACCAACAATCAAGGTGATAGGGAAGCCAATCGCAAACACATTGAGCTGTGGTGATGAGCGTGTCATCACCGCAAATGCCAGATTGACCAGCAACAGAGCCGATACGGCTGGGATGGCAATCAACACAGCACCGGAAAATATCCAGCTACCCCACATCACCAATGCCCAGATGCTATCTGCGCCTAACCCTGTCTCTGCTACCGGCAGTGTTTTAAAACTGTTAACCAATACCTCAACCATAATAAGGTGGCCATTGAAACTGAGAAATATCAGCGTAGCCAATACCGTATAGAGTTGACTAACCACTGGCACCTGAACGCCACTTTGGGGGTCTACCATCTGCGCAAAGCCGAGCCCCATTAGCTGACCAATGATCTGCCCACCACTCTCCAGAGCACTAAATACAAGACGCAGAGCAAAACCCATAGCGATACCAATCAGCAGCTGATTAAAAATAATCAGTAACCCGCTGGCGCCTAATGGATCAACTGCCGCCATCGTCGGTGCGACAGGAACAACAACGGCGGTCAGTGCAATAGCGATTAGCAAGCGAATACGTACCGGAACCGATAACGTGCCATAGATCGGTGCTGCCATAACCATCGCACCAACGCGGACGAATGGCCAAAAATAGCTACCAATCAATGCAGTTATCTCAGACAGACTGACCGTCATACGGCCCCCTTAAAAAGAGTGGGCGCTTCGACTACTCGAAACGGATCAACCCCGAAAAATCATCTCATCAACTAATGATCTCCGGTATGGTTTCAAACAGTCGTTGAGTGAAACCCATAAGCGTGCTCAACAACCATGGACCTCCAAAAAGAATGACCAGGAAAGTAACAATCAGCTTAGGTATAAAGCTTAATGTCACCTCGTTGATCTGAGTTGCGGCCTGAAACATACTGATCAACAAACCCACCGCCAATGCCGGAATCAGAATCAGCATCAACATAGCTAGCGTAACTTCAACGGCCTGCCGACCAATAGTCAGCACAAATTCAGGTGTCATTTCAGGGCTCCTTTACACGTAAAAACTGGAGGCCAACGTACCCATGATCAACGCCCAACCATCAATGAGTACGAACAGCATGATTTTAAAAGGCAACGAAATAATAAGCGGCGATAACATCATCATGCCCATTGCCATCAATACACTGGCAACAACAAGGTCGATGATTAAAAAAGGGATGAACATCAGAAAACCGATTTGAAATGCCGTCTTCAATTCGCTGGTTACAAACGACGGTACCAACACTGAAAAGGGCACCTCTTCTGGTGTGGCAACCTGCTCATTGTTAGAGAGCTCCATAAATAGCTCCAGATCAGTCTCTCGTGTCTGCGCCAGCATAAAATCACGTAGCGGTGCTGCCGCTTTGCCCAACGCCTCTTGGATCTCTATTTTCTCTTCCAGATAGGGTGTAACTGCCTCCTGATAGACTTTGTCAAAGACCGGCATCATGACAAAAAATGTAAGAAAGAGTGCCAGGCCTATTAATGTCTGGTTAGTCGGCGTCTGCGCCGTTCCGATGGCTTGACGAAGAATTGATAACACGATAATAATGCGCGTAAATGCCGTCATCATCATCAATCCAGCCGGCAGCAGTGTTAGCACCGTCATTAGAACCAGCACTTGTATACTCAAGGTATAGGTCTGACTTCCATCGGGATCTGAATTCACTGAGATGGCAGGCAATCCAACATCGGCCCACAACGGAGAGAGTGGGAGCAACAGCAAAAAAATAATGGCAATAAAACGACTCATTTTGGTGCCTTTTTATGCATCGCTGCCGCCAATCGAACAGCAAAAGTCTCATGACCTGCCGTGCTTGTAGCACTCTGCTCGGCAATATTTTTTGTCAGCACATGCAGTGTCTGTACGCGACCCGGCGTAACACCCACCAATAGCTGCTCTTCGCCGACCTGAATGACGACCACTCGCTCGCGCTGACCAATAGAGATACCACCCACGACACGAAGCTCTCCACAAATAGCAGAGTTCATCCGCCCAAAGCGACGAAAAAACCATGCGATGACACCGATAAGAACCACCACCGCAAACAGACTGAGCGCGACTTGAAGAATATTTTCCACTGCCAGCGGTGGCTCCATAACAGCATCGGCTGCAGAGCCGACTACATCGGCACAGAAAGCCTGAGTGTGCAGGAGTACACTGATGACAAGCAGCGCCACCACTTTGCCCTGCATAGACTTTCCTGCTACTTGTGACAAAATTAATCCTCGCTCATAAAGACAAAAAACACGATCAACACCGATGCTTCAACGTAATTTTTTCACGCGCTCTGCTGCGCTGATAACATCCGTTAAACGAATGCCGAGTTTCTCGTTGACGACCACGACTTCACCGTGGGCCACAAGCGTTCCGTTAACCAGCACATCCATCGGCTCTCCAGCCAATCTATCTAATTCAACCACTGACCCTTGATTGAGTTGCAAAAGATTTCTGATATTGATTTTTGTACGGCCCAACTCCATGGATATGGTGACTGGAATATCCAGCACCATATTCAGGTTCGAGTTTTCATCCGTTACCGCCACGCCATCAGATTGAACATTTTGAAACGTAGCCGAGGTATAGTCGTTACCCTCAGATTGAGCAGCAGGCGGCACTGAAGCAGTTTCTGTTGCACTGTTAGCTGTGGAACCCGCGTCACCCTCTTGACCAGCCTCATCCGCCCCCTCTGACGCTGCCGGGTCTTCTGCCAAAGCAGCTGCCCACTCATCCGCAAGTGCCTGATCATCACTGCCATCGGTTGTATCGTTCATCTATTCTCTCCCGCTGAGTCAAGCGAAATCATGAGATATGCGTATCCAAAATCTTGATGGCGATGTTGCCGTTTGATACACCGACGCTGCCACGAAACACCGGCACCTCCTCCACCTTTGCGCACACGGTATTGGGGATCTCGACGGGGATGATGTCGCCAGCGCGCATGTTGAGCAGATCCTCCACTGAAATCTCCACCTCGGCAAGTTGCGAGCTCACCTCGACCATCGCCTCTTTCATCTCTTCACGCAGCGCACTCATCCAACGCCCATCAGTCTCCACCCGATCACTTTGCACGCCCGCGTCCAACAGTTCACGAATGGGCTCCAGCATGGAGTAAGGAATCGTGACGTGAAAATCACCACCGCCACCATCCAACTCAACATGAAAGGTGGTCACTACAACGACCTCGCTGGGGCTGACGATATTGGCAAAATGAGGATTAACCTCTGAGTGCAGGTATTCAAAATCAACCTCCATCACCGCACTCCATGCCTCCTTTAGATCTTTGAAGGCAAGTTCCAGAACCATCTGGATAACCCGCGACTCCGTTGGCGTAAATTCACGACCCTCAATTTTTGCGTGCCGACCAACGCCGCCGAAAAAATTATCGACAATGATGAACACCAGTTTGGGGTCAAGAATAAACAGCGACGTACCGCGCAGTGGATGAATGCGCACTAAATTAAGGCTCGTAGGCACAAACAGGCTGTGCACGTACTCCGCAAACTTCAACATCTGTACCCCACCAACAGCAATCTCGGCAGTGCGACGTAACATATTAAAAAGGCTGATGCGAAAATAGCGGGCGAAACGTTCGTTGATCATCTCCAGCGTAGGCATACGCCCGCGTACAATACGATCCTGGCTGGCAAAATCGTATGAATCGATACCACCGCTTTCCAGCAAGTCATCATCTTCGGTCTCTACATCACCGCTGGAAACACCATGCAGTAGCGCATCAATCTCATCTTGGGACAAAAGGTCATTGGCAGACATGATTATTATCGCAATCGTTGCTGTAGTAGTTTTTGTATGAGTTTATGAATAGGTTATTGCATCACAAAGCTGGTGAAGTAGACTTGCTCTATCCCTGGCTCCCCTGTCTGCTCTTCAAGAATGGCCTGAATTTCAGCCAGCACCTCTTCGCGAATTTTTTGTTTACCCTCGCGACTATTCACCGTTGCGTAGTCCTGTGTACTCAGCAAAAGAACCAAATTGTTTCTGATCACTGGCGTATAGACTTCAACGTCATCTATTGCAGACTGATCCCGTGCCATCACCTCCATCATCACTTGCAGATAGCGCGCCTTGCCTTCACTGTTAAAATTCACCACAAATGGAGGATCAAGTTTGTAAAAGATCGGATCTGACTTGCTGGCCTCACCCTCAACACTGCCGTGCTCGGCAGCAGCATCGCTTGCAACCTCTTTCCCGCCACCCGAAAGGGCACCGGTGAAGAAAAGTGTCGCACCCATGCTGACCGCAACCAGTAACAGCACGGCCAAAACAATGACCGCAATAGTCATTCCGCTCATCCCCTTCTTGGGCACCTTTTTCAGTGCCTCATCACCATCAAGCTCAGCTGCGTCAGCCATATTGAATTCCCTGTTAATTTTCAATACACCACGCGCACTAACAAGCAAATGGCGTACCACGCCAACCAGATTTGCTTATCTCTTTTTTATCAATCAGTTAAAAGTCCAAAAAAAACAGATGACAAACTATTGACTCATGCAAGGGGCCACTTTGACGAAAAGTCGGCATTAAAACCCTTCAGAATCCCATAAGGTGTTAAAGCTACTCTCTGATCGTATTCCGCTTCACCAGCGGTAAATACATTCAGCTCGCTAAAAAAATGCCGAACAACTACCGCTAAGCCAGCTAATAGATAGCGCCTTATAACTATTATGGAAACAGCAGCGAAATAGCCATGAAGATCCATATTTTTTCACGCAAAAAAGATGGTGGCGTCACTTTTGAGACAATGATCACGCCGCATATGGAACGGCTCTACAGACTTTCGTTTCACTACACAAAAAACCGGGCCGATGCGGAAGATTTGGTTCAAGATTTACTGATAAAACTCTATCCACGTTGTGACGAATTAAGAAAAGTAGAGCACTTGCGACCGTGGCTGGCCAAGGTTTTAAACCGGCTCTATATTGACAAGTACCGTCGCCAACAACGCAATCCTGTGCAGTACGGGTACGATGAAAGCAGCGCGACGGCACCGCACAGCGCCTCCATCTTACTCTCCCCAGAGAAGACGAACCTCGCTCGCGATATCCACAAAGCGATGACACAGCTCAATGATGACCAACGCATGCTGGTTGTCATGCACGATATCGAGGGCTACACCTTGACTGAACTGGAAGCTATCTTCGAAACACCGCTGGGCACACTCAAATCCCGACTTCACCGCAGCCGCGCCAAACTAAGAAATTTATTAACAGATGGAACCCAATTGACTCGCCGTTCGTGTTAATGGCTGAGAGGTCACTGAGAGATAAGTAAAATGATGAACTGTGAAATTTTTCAAACACAACTTGATGACTACCTGGATGGTGAACTCACGCCTCAAGCAGAGCATTCAGCACAGCAGCATCTGACGCGGTGCAGCAGCTGCCGACACAGCGTCGAGCAAGCCAAGCTCATTCAGAAAGCGCTGCATACATTGCAGCCACCG
The DNA here is from genome assembly GCA_013152295.1 of Gammaproteobacteria bacterium. Taxonomy (GTDB): domain Bacteria; phylum Pseudomonadota; class Gammaproteobacteria; order JAADGQ01; family JAADGQ01; genus JAADGQ01. The sequence continues at coordinate 9,978 of JAADGQ010000128.1, forward strand.
ATGATGTCTAAAAGCTTCGCTCAACGTGCTATAAAAAATGCTGTTAAACATCACCACCATCGTCGTCAAGGTTTTGTCTGGGGATTTTCCAGCGCATTGGCCGCAAGCATCGCGTTGCTATTCGTTGCTGCTATTTTCATGCAACAGCAACGCAACACCACGGATCCTGTCACAACATTTGCTGCGACTAGCCCTAACCAAGTACTACAGCAAGTGACGATCTCCGTCGGCAGTCCGCAAACCGTCAACCTGCTGTTTGACCTGGCACAAAGCATGGAAGGTGCTACGCTCTCCATTGTATTACCCGCCAACGTTGAGCTAGCAGGTTTTCCCGGACAACGGGAAATTAGCTGGCAAGCTAATCTGCGCCAAGGCCCTAACATTCTTCCCTTGCCTCTCAAAGGAATCACGCGGAGCAGTAGTGATCTCATCGCCAGCATTGAGTACGCCGGCAAACGGAAAGCGATTCGCATCCACGTCAATGTCCACAATCAACCGACACCACAGGCAACACTGTTACCCATACCTGTTGTTTAGGTTCAGGCTTTAAAGAGGATATCAATATGAACACGTTTAAACGCACCGCTATCGCAGCCGCCATTTTTATAGCGACTGGCCCCGTATACGCGATAGATGTTGATGATCTCGATGACATTACCATCAACGTCATTGAATCAATGGATCGCGATGAGCTCTCAGGCAGCGCCCATTTCATCGAGCTGCCAGACTTCGAGCGCAATGAGCAAGACAATAATCGAGAAGAGCGCCGCTCGAATAACCGCTCTGGCTCAGAGGAGAACCACTCCAGCAGCGATGAATCAGACGACCACGAGCATAGCAACAACAGTCGTGACGATTCTGCTGACACACGAGATGCATCCTCCGATAGTCGTGATGACTCTAACGATAGTCGCGATGATTCCAACGATAGTCGCGACGATTCCAACGATAGCCGTGATGACGCCAACGATAGTCGCGACGATTCCAACGATAGCCGTGAT
>JAADGQ010000128.1:10990-18592 GCA_013152295.1 Gammaproteobacteria bacterium
AACGACAGCCGTGACGATGCCAACGATAGCCGTGATGACGCCAACGACAGCCGCGACGATGCCAACGATAGTCGTGATGACGCCAACGACAGCCGCGACGACGCCAACGATAGTCGTGACGATGCCAACGATAGCCGCGACGATGCCAATGACGCACAGGATGACAATGAGAGCTAACGACCTGGATCTATAGCCATGACGCACCGACTCCCCTTCTGTACTTTAAACACAGAGGGGGAGCCATTTCTCAACGGGATCCGCACTGTTTATCTATTAACTTTTGAATAAAACACTCAACAACTGCGGGTATACAACACAGGAACACAATAACAATGAACACGAACAGCAGCATTTTTTTTCATCTTAAAAAGAGGGTCAAAATATTATCTGTCGCTCTGCTGCTCAGCTGCATCAGCAGCATCAGCCTGGGAGCGGAAAGCGAGGCTTTTGCCGAAGGGGTTACGCGATTTAAGAGTGGCGATTACAGTAGCGCTATCAAACAGTTTGAAAAAGCACGTAATCAAGGTAATGACAGCGCAGCACTCCATTACAACCTGGGCGTCAGCTATTACAAAACCGGCACATACTCCAAAGCTGAAAGTCACTTTAAAAAAGCAGGAAACGACCCTGAATTTAAGGGGCTTGCTTACTACAACCTGGGTTTGGTCACATTCAAAAAAGGTGACAAACAAAGTGCTGTTCGTTGGTTTCAACGTAGCCAGGATGCCGCTCAAGACAACACCAACTTATCAGCACTTGCTGCCAGGCAAATCAATAAGCTCACGCGCCAGGAATCCAAGATAAAAAAGCACACTGATAACTTAAGTGGTTTTATCACTATTGGCAGCGGCCGTGATGACAATGTCAATCGAGGAAACGATGACGTCACCACGGTATCCAACCAAGCAGACCGTTACCTGGATTTTTACGCCACTGCCAACTACCGTTTTAGTGGCAACAGAAAAACTGGCAACACCATCAAAGCAAGCATTGGCGCCACCCGCTATAACAACCTAGACCGCTTCGATGAAACACTGACCAACGTCGGCCTCTATCATCACCGCCCACTGTCTGACTGGAAGACCCGCTACGGTATTCACTATTACCACAACGAACTCAATGGACGAGGCTTTCAGAAAACAGTACGATTTCAGATGCGAGCTGACAAAAACTATGCTCGCATTCATCGCTTGCGCTTGCAGTATGAGTATCACAACATCAAGGATATTGACCCACTGTATGCATTTACCGCAGGGTCACGCCAACGCCTGCGCATCGAAAACAGCAGCAAACTCAGTTTCACGAGAGCACGCATCGGCTACATTTTAGAACTCAACAACCGGGATGATTTTGAGCAAGGCGACACATTCACCAGCCACTCACCAACTCGCCACACACTGTATGCATCACTAACATCGTCATTTAACAAAAACTGGAGTGGCCGCTTAGATCTGGAGCAGCGACACAGCAAATATAACGATGACAACATCGCCGCAGGTATCAATTTAGGAACCCGCAAATACGACCGCACGCGCATCACTGCAAGACTAATGTACGCCGTATCTAAGTCACTTGAAATAGAAGCACGCTACCGTCGCAGCGATCGTGACTCCAACGTGCAATCCAGAAAATATATCAGCAACATTACCCAGCTATCATTAAACTACTATTTTTGAAGTACTATAAATATTCACAACTCATGGACAGCTCGTCGGCACCGTAAGTGTCGCATTGGCTGCGGGTGGATGACCTGTTGTCGCGAGCTGATGAAACCACGCATATAACTGAGGTGATCGATTACACAAAAAACGTGGATCCGTGTGGTAGAGTGCGAAAGCCTCAGGAAATCGTTCACTCTGGCCGCTTGCCGCATACCACGTTGGCGCGGTCTGCCGATGGCGTCTGATCCACGCATTAAACGCAGCTTTAATCGCCGGTGTGTTGTATTGAGCGGCGTGTCCGAGTTCGTGCAACAAACCCATAGTTACATCCGGCAACGCATTAGCCATCGTACTGCCGCGAAACAGAGTAGCGTTATTGAAATATAACGATCGGAAATAGAGCACGGTAACTTCAGAACCATTCATCAATGTCAATCCGTATTGATTGGCACCACCAGCTCGATAACCCCCACGACTGCGACGTATACTCGCCGTTTTACGACCCAATTTAGTACCGCGTAAATGAGCCAATTCATCATTGCTCAAGGTTTGCAGTGATAACTCGAGCATGCGCAAGTCAGTGGCGCTGAAGTCCACCGTATCGCCCGTCATAGCTTGCGGAACGTTATGAATATTCGGATCTTGCAAGCGTGCCGCCGTGCCTGCTGCATCAAGCACATCAATCCCGTAGTTTTGGTTAAACCAGGTCCGGTTGACAATGCCCGCTGCAATCAAACGATCCATGTCCGCAATCAGGACAGCGGATGTTGGTCCGGCGGGCGCTGCTCCTTGCCCTGCTGCTGCGGTTGGAGCCACCGTCAATCCGCCACCTTGCGGATAACGTGCTGACCACCACGCGCGCAACACCGCAGGAGTCGCGTTCGCACCAGGAAACCCGCGCACCCGAGTCACACCAATACGATTGACATCAACCTGACCTGCAGCGCTGCCCGCCTCGCCCACGCGGGTCACGGTCACATTGTTATGCGTGCCAAAAATAAGTGTATACAACACCGTACGTGCACCACTGCCTACGGGTACGATCGCATCCACTTCGGTATTGCGTGCATGACCGAAAGAGAAGTACTGCCAAATAGCGTATTTCACTGGCAAGCGTTCGTCTGCGGGAAGATTACTAGGCAGTGTTACTGTGCCCAATCGGTTGGCTGCAGAGCGCCGAGCTTGCAAGGTTTCGAGTTCGAGATCGCCCATATCCCGATCACGATAATCTGTTGGTACAGTCTGCTGCGCACTCGTAGTAGACCCTCCCTGATGAACCAATGTGATACTTAAGCGGCTAATGGTGCTGGCAGCATGTCGGCCACGAATACGAAAGAGTGAACGATGCGTCATCCGCCCCCGCCGATTAACCGTTGTCGCCTCGACAAGCTGATCGAAACGAGGAGGCGCGCTGTTTTCGATAAAGTTAAAGAGCGCTTGATGCTCTTGCGGATGCGCCGTCCAATAAGCTGCGAGCGGATTAGCACCACCACCAGGAAAGCCAACAAACGAAAACGCATTGGGTGTCGCAGGTTGAAAATTAGCGGGTGCTGCCGGAACAGTCGTGGGTGCGGTCGCCACAGCACCGCTGGCAACAAAATTGATCTCTAGGCGTGGCAGTGCACCGCGCCTCGCAGGGGGTTGAAATGTCAATTTGTAGAGCAACTGTGGCGCTTGCTGCGATGCCGACAAGGTGCGACTCGCAACGGGAAGAAAGCGCACACTGCGCCGTCTCACTCGCGCCGGGGGAGTGGTCGCCCAAAGTGCCGACAACACTGCATCACGCTCTTCGGCGCTGCTTGTTAAACGCGAATCCAGCGCGGTCACATAGCGCCGGAACGTACGTTGCTCCCAATAGCTCTGCCCTGCTGCAGTTGTCATCTGACCCCGGTTCAATGACATGCCCCGCGTCTCATAGGGCGATCGCTGAATGACCTCGCTGCTATTTGACGGCATTTGGGCTGTAGCAGAAAACCCTTGCTGCACTACATGCGTCGCTTCGTGCGCCATTAACGGTATATCAGATGCGCTTTGTCCCTTACCTAAAAAAATATTATTTTGATGCGTAAAGGCCTTGGCATTTAGACTTTGCGAAGCATCTTGTGCCGCACTGCCAGCATGTACACGCACGCTGGATAAGTCAGCGCCCAGCACGGGTTCAATACGAGAACGAATGGAATCATTGAGACTTCCCGGTGAATGAATGGTGCTGCTGACTGAGTTTGACACGGCAGGTTGTGCAGCAGCGTTAGTTTTACGCTGCACCGAAGGCGGACCATCACCACCGGCTTCCTCTTCACACTCGGCACATAAACGCGGTATAGAAGAGATACCGAGAGGCTTGATTTGAATCGATGGCAACCCTTCCTGAAGTTCATCCAGTTCACTAACCTCCGGCATGCGCGTCACCTTGTCAGCAACTGCATCGGCCTCCTGCTCATACAGATCATCAGGTGCACCGATGGTAAGTTTGGTTTGAAGCGGAGTTTCTGCCTCACCGAAAGGTTCCTCCTCACACTCCACGCATACGGGTTGAATGGATGGCGCGCTAAATAACTGAACCGAGCGTGATGGTTTGGTCTGAATCGACGGTAGATCACTCGAAGCTCCGACATCAACATGGGTAGCCATTTTGTGCCAGAGCGGGTTGAGTTGAATTCGTGGCGCAGCATCTTCCGCCATCGTCTTGGCTACTACTTTAGGGGCAAATTTTAGTTTTTCTTTGCTGCTTTTTTTAGTTGTTAGCATTTGCGCTGATCACTTTTATCACACAATATAGCGACTACCTACAAATCCAACCTTTCCATTATGATCAATCAATGACCAAGCGCCGGTTGTGCCCATCACGCGCACCGCATCACCACGTTTAAGAAAGTAAATCGTGGTCGAAGACATACTTGGCCGACTACGCACCCGGAGTCGATAAGCCGTTACATTAGCTAGCCGTCGCCCAATCATAATAAACCGCTCGTTGGTACTGTCACGATTGAGGTCGATATTCGCGTCAACTGGCGGCAACACCACAGATCCCAAGGCGGGCGCTGGAGGCGTACCCGTAGCCAGACCAATATCCTCCAGCACGCTCCGTTCACTCGACCCGTCGAGCAGATCGGGTACGTTAAGCGCAACAGGAAAACTGGCCGTTGGGCTTCCACCAGCGGCCGCGCGAAGAAACGCTTTCACATCTGCAGGCATAGCAACACCGTCATCGATGGCAATGGTCAAGGCCAACACCAGCTGCCCGCGCGTAGGAGCTCCACCCATCGTCAATAACGCGCCCAAGCGTGGGTCCACAATCGACCGCACCATCAGTGGTCGAAATGTACGGCGCTTCAGTGAGCTGGCCGTCAATGCTGTAGCAAATAAAGGAACGTGCGTCGCATCAGATGACATCCACGCTTCCTGCACTCCAACCTTAACGTGATCTTCAGCACCAAACCCCGATGCAAGCATGCCGCTGAATACTGTGGCTTGCTCACCCGCATGAACTGACTGCGGCGGCCAACCGCGCAACATTGATCATTGATGCCCAACCCGCCAGCAACCAAGGTTCAACGCGATGTGATACATCCAAAAGTTTTGCCGGGAGCACATCGCCAGCGGCGGGTAGTACCACAAGGTAGGCAGACCGGGTTTGGGTTAGGTACCAATGCCGATTGCCCGCTAACGCTGCAGCCCGCGCACGCATCCAATTCGTCGTCGTAGTGGGTCCGAACCGGGCATCAGCATAGGTCTCCAGTGCCGCTCGCAACGCACCTTCCGGCTCCGCTCCAGTTTGCACGTATTGTTCCGACGTGCCACCGATGTTTGGATCCCAGCTCAACGATAGACCCGCCTGTCCACTCGCATCTACGTTGAAGGTGGAGAAAGGCGTCGATCCCCTCGCCGCCTGCACATCTCCAGTAACGCCAAGCGCAACCATTCTTGCGTTCACGAAATCCCGAAGGTTCTGATTGCCAGCCAGATGCCCCCTGAGCGTTGCTGCTGCAGTAGCCAGATTGTTCAGATTCATTGCGGCAGGAAATTCATGAGAGCCGACCAAACAGCCTGCAAAGACGATGCGTGCTGCAGACGGATCCATGTTATTGAGCAAGGTATCTATCAAGTTTTGGGTATTCGGCACATTGGTCGCGCTATCGATTTTTTCTCCGGTATAGCTCACATATTGGTCGCCCGCATTAATTGGCGCTGCCCCTGAAACCCCCATTCCAACCGAGGTATCTGAGCCATGACCGGCAATCACAACCTGACCAAGCTGACCCGGTCCGCGACGTAAACTGAAGGTAGAAAAGTCTATGCCCAACACCTCCTGCTCACCGTAATCACGCGCGATATCACTGGACCGTGCGGTCAGTGCGGCAAGTGACGGATAACCCTGCAGAACCAACGCCAAGTTATTGGAATTGCGCACAGCAACTTCCATGTTGGCACCCTGCAAAAACGCGCTATTCCAATCCGTAGCCGAAAACAGCACCAGCAACACTGGCTTGCTACGACTAAAATCGCTCACATTAACCACCAACTTAGCGAGGGTGGGCGTGGTAAAAATATGCAGATCAGAAATCCAACCCTTCAGAGCACTGTAAGGCGCAACGGTAGTGGTGAGCAGCGCCTCAACGTGTGACCACTCCGCCGAGTTCTCTAGCGTCGGAGAAAAGTCACTATAGTAAGTCTGAAGTTCAGGCGTCTTACCATTCTTAACCAGGTAATTAAGCCCACTTTCAGGAATCACGACACGCATTACAGGTGGGGGCACGAATGTCGCCAGCGTAGCCATCGCACTGCCTTTATTTTTTGCATCGACAACTGCAGTGACCGACTTCGAAAGACGAATTGTTTGCGCAGCACTGTTGAACCCTTGGGCATATGTATTCAACAAAATCTGATCTGCAGCAGACAAACCATTAACCTCAGCCAGACGCAGCTCCGCGGCGGCCACTCTCAGTTCAGGGGTTGTATCCAATCTTCTCAGCATATTCCACACGATATCGCGATCAGCTGCGGTGAGCGTACTATCAGAAAACCAATCTGCCTGTCGCGCCACATACGGCCTGAGCTCCTTAATTTTGATGCCGGGGTTGGCAGCGGTTCCGTCACCTATCAACTGCAATCGGTTTTTACGCACCACCGGTGTCGGGGTGATTGTCCTACGGGAAATCTGCGCGGCTAGCCGCCCTCTTATCGGCACTATCGCAGGTGCGGAATCCAAGCCATTGAGCTTACGAATAACGCTTGTGCTGGCTGAAGTGCCCGACTGCTGTACCACATGTGTCGCCTCATGCGCCATCAGCTGCACATCGATCGCACTCTGCCCTTTACCTAAAAAAATATTATTTTGATGGGTAAATGCCTTAGCATTCAGACTTTGCGAAGCCACTTGCGCCGCCGCGCCACTATGCACACGCACACCGGAAAGATCGGCCCCCAGAACCGGCTCGACATGCGCACGAACAGATTCATTCAGCACTGAACCGCTACCCGGTGAATGGATCGTGCTGCTGACTAAATTAGACACAGAAGGCTGTGACGCGGTGTTATTGGGTTTACGCTGCACCGAAGGCGAATCATCACCACCAACCTCTCCTTTACACTCCGCACATAAACACTGTATATAAATACTATTTAAAAGTTTACTTTGAATCGGCGGCGTCTCGTCCTGAAGTTCTTTCTGCCCGCTTGCGGGCATGCGCATCACTTTATCCGCAACCGCATCCGCCTCTTTCTCATACGGATCATCCGGCGCGCCAACAGTAAGCTTAGTCTGAATCCGCGGGGTATCCGGCTCAGCGCCAAGCTGCTCCTCGCCCTCCTCACACGCCGTGCACATGCGTTGAATGGGCGGCGCACTGGATAGTTGAACCGAACGCGATGGTTTGGTCTGAATGGGCGGCGAATCACCCGACGCTCCAGCAGCAGCTTTGCCACCCACATGGGTAGCCAT
>JAADGQ010000150.1 GCA_013152295.1 Gammaproteobacteria bacterium
GCGAGCCCGCTACTACTATTACCGTTGCGGGTAGTCAAGTGACCCTGCTGGGTACTGCTCACGTATCGCGTGCCAGCGCGGACAAAGTCAGAGAGCTGCTCAATAGCGGTGATTATGATGCGGTGGCGGTAGAGCTCTGTCCGAGCCGTCACAATGCCATTGTTAATCCTGATGCCATTGCAAAGATGGATCTGTACAAGGTGCTGCGCGAAGGCAAAGGTGCAATGGTGGCGGCCAGCTTGGCGCTGGGCGCATTTCAACAGCGTGTGGCCGATGAGTTGGATATCAAGCCGGGTGCCGAGATGCGTGCGGCAGTCGACGTGGCGCGGGAGCGGGGTTTTCCTGTGCTGCTCATCGATCGAGAGATCGGCGTCACGTTGAAACGTATCTACAGCAATGCGCCGTGGTGGAAGCGCGCGAGCCTTCTCGCCGGTGTGATGTTCAGTGTTATTTCACGGCAAAAGGTGAGTGAAGAGGAGATTGAACGACTCAAGGATGGCGACATCCTCGAGTCGACTTTTGCTCAATTCGCCGAAAAGGAGGAGGACCTCTACCTGCCGTTGATTGATGAGCGTGATCGTTACATGGTTGCACGTCTTGAGCAGGAGGTTGCGGCGGGTGATTATCCGCGGATTTTGGTGGTGGTTGGCGCTGGCCATATGAAAGGTATGCAGCGCTATTTTCAAGGCGCACCCATGCTTGATCGTGATACGGCCCAAGAGGGCAGCGCCAAGGCCCTGCCTGCGGACGTTATCAGCGAGTTGGATCACATTCCCACCACAAGCCAGTGGGTGAAGATGATTCCGTGGTTCATCGTGCTGCTGATTGTGAGCGGCTTTATTATCGGTTTCTCCAAAAATAGCGAGCTAGGCTGGCAGTTGGTGACGGATTGGGTTGTGATTAACGGCGGCTTGGCAGCTATTGGGGCGCTCATTGCTGCGGCACATCCGTTGACAGTGGTGACAGCATTCGTTGCTGCACCGATTACCTCATTGAACCCGATGGTTGGCGCAGGGATGGCGACAGCGGCGATGGAGATCTGGCTGCGCAAACCCAGTGTCGATGATTTTAGCCAGCTGCGTAGCGATACCGCGCAGATAAAAGGCTGGTGGCAAAATCGCGTTAGCCGGGTTTTGCTGGTTTTTATTTTTAGTACGCTGGGCTCAGCTGTTGGCACTTATGTGGCGGGGTTTCGCATATTCGAGCGCTTGACCGGGTAGCGTTAGGGTAGTAGTGAACCAAAAATCACGGATGGCGAACGGGGCACCTGATGTTAAATCATATTTTTTCAGGGTTTGTGAGCCAGCGCGCTATCCGGGTAAAAAAACTTGACCTTTATCGGCGAGGCTCTAATATCGTTGGGCACTGATGAGGGTCGTGTTAGAGCAGTGAGAATGACCCGGGTGTGCTCGCTAAGACGAGGCACGGCTGGGGAGGTGGACGGAGAGGTGGAAGCTCCCGTTATCTGTGTGTCCATGTCACTGTTCGATCACGCCAGAAGTGGCATAAGGCCAAACTTCTGATAGTGCCGACGAGGTGGGAGGCTTCGCCGGTGCGAGTATGCCTGAATCTATCGTATGGTCTCGTTGTGGGCTATAAACGGAGCAAAAATAATGAGAAAGGTTGCGACGACATTAGAGGTTAGTGTATCAGCGGCGCGCGTATGGGAAGTGATTTCTGACTTTGGTAACGTCCACCGTTTCCATCCACTCGTCAGAAGGGCGCCTATCGTTGGCGAGATCGAGCGAGGCGTGGGCGCGACACGCCGCTGTGAATTTTACGACAGCACTTCTGTTGTGGAGAGGGTGGTCAACTGGGTTGATGGCGAGTTCATCGAGGTCGAATTGTCAGAGATGATGATGCCGCTGAAAGAAGCCACATCCTATATCAAAATAAAATCGATAGGCGAAAACGCTGCGGCTGTCACGTTGGGTATGCATTACGCCTACAAAGGCAGCCCTCGCGGTTGGCTGAAGGATGTTCTAATTATGCGCAGCGTGATGCAGAAGATGCTCACCAAAACCATTAAGGCATTGGAGTATCACGTCACTACCGGGAAATTGGTGGGTGAAGGTGGTGTTCAAGACTGGAAAGTCGAGTGTTACAGAAATACCGGTGGTGACATGCACATTGCCGGGTAGCGCTGTATCAGTGTGTGGCATACGTTCTATCTGAAGCGGGGCTTGGCCCCGCTTTTACTTTCTGCCCCTTTTTTATTGCTCCTCCTCTCTCCTTCCCCCTCAACCCTTTTTCCCGCTGACTGCTATGAACGCGTTGCTGTGCGTTTGATGATAATGGCTGTGCAGTCATCTTTGCGTGTGGCGTGTGCACTATGGGCGCAGATCGCATCGCGTAGTGCTTGGAGGATCTCTGTCGCTGTTGTCTGATGGTGGCGGGTGATGATGTTTTCGATACGTTCAATTCCTGCGCTAATACCCGTTGGGCTGAGTGCCTCTAACACACCGTCGGAGACGACTACGACAATATCCCCGTCATGCATGTTGACAGTGGAAGGGGTGTGAGAGGCGAGCTGCTCTACGATCCCCAGCGGCGGAGTGTTCGCCTCTCGGCGCTGAATGAGCGCGTGTTGGGCATCGTAGTAGAAGATTGGTGCCTGGCCTGCACTGAAGCTGGTGAGTGTATGGCCGCCCGCCTCGATCTCAGCAAGCCATGCGGTGATATAGCGCCCGCCGTGAAGGTCAGCATGTAGCTGGGCATTCATGTGGCAGGCGATCTCTTCCAAGCTCGCACCCATGCGCACTGCCATGCGCAGCATGGCGCGGGTTTCGGTGACGGATAGAGCAGGGCCAATGCCATGCCCGGTAGCGTCTGCCAACAACAGCACAGCGCATTCGGCATCAGCGCTGGTGAGTTGTGGCATAGCCATTGGTGAAGCTCTGTTGTAGCCGATGATGTCGTAAGTGTCGCCGCCGGTCTCTTCAGCGGGTTCGCTCCACGCAGCCAGTTCAAAGTCTGTCAGGTGTGGCAGTTGGCTGGGAATGGTGTTCTGCTGAATCTGCCGGGCCAATTGCAGATCGCGCTCGATTTTAATGAGTGATTGCAGCCCGGCACGCATACGCTCATGAGCTTCGCCCAAGCGCACTACCTCGGATATCGTTGAGTGAATAGGCGCACCCTGATAGAGGTTGCCGTGGCTAATGCGATCGCTCTGTTTCAGCAGTGTCTCTATTGGTTGGCTATAGTGGCGTGCCAAGGTGATGGCGCGCAGTATGGCAATGGCGATAACGATCAGGGTGACCAGGATGATCCACAGCTGCTGCTCGGAGCGTGGGCGGCTCAGGTCGGGCTCCGGTGTGAGCACGCCTGTTATAAGCAAGATAGCACCGCTGAGCAGCACGATCAGCAGCAGCATGTTGCCCAACAGGCTGCGTTGAATAGATATTGTGCGGCTCATCCGTACAGGAAGTGAGGTGCTGGGTGGTGCAGGAGGGTGGCTACTTGCGCGCTGTTAAACGTTGCAAATAGTCGCCGGTATTCGCAGGCGTTTTGCGCGGTCTGCGGTGGATCATGTTTTGAATATCGCTGTTATCGCTGTTGCGGATCTCGTCGACGGTGCCGGTCATCAAGATCACGCCTTGATCCAATACGGTAATCCGGTCGGCAATTTTAAAGGCGCTCTCCAGTTCGTGGGTGACGACGACGATGGTCATATGCAGGGCATCGCGCAGGCGCAATATTAACTCATCAAGCTCCGCAGAGACGACCGGGTCAAGGCCTGCAGAGGGCTCATCAAAAAATAGCAGCTTTGGGTCGGTAATCAACGCCCTGGCCAGAGCCGCGCGCTTGGCCATGCCACCGGAGAGCTCGGATGGCATCAGCGCTTCGCTGCCGCCCATATTGACCATCTCCAGCTTCATCCGCGCCATGATCTTTATGGTCTCTTCATCCAGCTGCGTATGTTCTCTGAGCGGCAGCAGCACGTTTTCGATGGTGCTGATTGAGCTCAGCAGCGCGCCGCCCTGAAACGAGACACCGATCTGTTTGCGCAGTGCATACATTTCGCGTTGGCTGGCACCGGTGATGTCGTTGCCAAGCACGCGAATGGTGCCGGAGGTGGCTCTGTTTAGACCGAGGATGTGGCGCATCAGCGTGCTCTTCCCCGATCCGCTACCGCCCATGATTACCCTGATTTCACCCTCTGAGATAGAGAGGCTCACTTTGTTAAGAATGGCGCGCTCACCATAGTGCGTGACGAGGTCTTTGACTTCAATGGCCACGTTGGTTTCGTGAGATTCTTCGCAAACAGCAGTCTTGCAAGCGTGATTCGCCATGATTAAACAGGGTTCCGATGGTGATGATCGATGATGAGGGTAGCGCCGCTGGATTATAACCCTGTGGCCGCCAGCTTCCAGTATATTGTGGCAGGCATGGCTTTAGCTGTCTTGAGATAGCGCCGCTTCCAATGATGGGTAGATGGGAAAAATAGTATCAAGGCGGGCCAGTTGCAGTACCTGCATCACCGCCTGACTGGCGTTGACGAGTGCGAACTTGAGCTTGCTACTGTTGGCCAGCTGCAACCCTTCGATCATGCTGGCGATGCCCGAACTGTCGATGTACTCTACCGCAGAGAGCTCAATGAGCAGGTTCTGTTTGGCTTTGAGCGTTTTCAAAATCTCCTCCCTGAGTTGCGGGGAGTGGTGCAGATCGATCTCACCGCTCAGCGCAATGAGTTGGTAGGCGCCTTCACTGCGTGTGCTGAATTTCATGGTTGCTCCTGTTTAGCCTTATCAATGCTGATCTTCATCTCCAATACGTTGCCGACTCCTTCCCTGTTATTCAGGCCTTCGGTGTTAAGAAAAGTGACTTCATCCATAATTTCACGGATGAGATGGACACCCAACCCACCGGGGCGGACGATGCTCACATCGCGTGGTTCCAGACAGGTTCTGTCCGTTGGTTCGGCAAAGTCGGTCAGGCGAAAGATCAGCGTGCCCCGATTATTGAAGATTTCGAGAATAATTTCACCTGCATCACCACACCCATAGGCGTGTTGCATGATGTTCATGCACGCCTCGTTGACTGCCAGCACGATGTGAGCGGCGGGCTCAGTGGGGCACTGCTGCTCCAGCAGTATGCGGCGTACCAGGCAGCGGATGTGCTGCAGCTGCGATGAACAGGATGAGAAGTGCGCTGTGGCCAGCAGTCGTCTAGGCATGATGGTCGTCGCTTTGAGCGTGCTGTATGAGCAGCATGGTCATGTCATCGTGCAACGTCTCTTGTTCATTGCCCGCAGCGCTCATGATGCTGTTCAGCTTCTCTTCTGGGCTGCCTTGCCCTGCCGCTGCGATCAATTTCAGCAACCCTTTCAGTCCGCGCATTGTTGTTGGCGTGTCGTTTTCGCAGCTTTCAGTCAGGCCGTCGGAATAGAGGTAGAGACAGCCTTCTGTCAGCGTGAGTTCCACCTCTGGAAAACGACTGTTGGGGATGATACCGAGCGGGGGTGCCGAGGCGGAGAATTGACTGATCTGTGCGCCTTTTTTAATCAATAGCGCAGGGGGGTGACCGGCGTTGACCAGCTGGATCTGCCCTGTGGCCGGACTGTAGAGGCCGGCGATAAGTGTCACGAACATGCCGTAAACTGACGTTTCACACAGCTCGTTATTGATCGCTTCGAGCAGCTCGCCGGGATTATCGATATGCTTTCCCAGGCAGTGAAACAGGCTGCTGGTTTTTGCCATCAGCAGCGCTGCGTTCACACCTTTCCCCGATACATCACCCAGATTAAAGTAGATACGCCCGTCATTGAGCGAAAAATAGTCATAAAAATCGCCAGACAGCTGACCCGCAGCGATGTTGATAGCCGCGATGGATGGTTGCAGAGCAGCGGCGGGTAGCAGGCTGCGCTGAACCTCTCGGGCCAGCTCCAGCTCCCGGTTGAGCGCTGCGGCGAGGTGGTCGCGCTCTTTTATCGTATTCTCCAGCTGCCAGGTCAGCTCCTGATAGCTGAGGTTGGCTGCGGCCAACTGCAGATTGCTGTCGCGCAGTATCTGCTCCAGGTCGGCTTGTGCCGAGACATTGAGTCCCAACGCCTCGGCAGCTGCTTCCACTTGAGCGGGGATCTGTTTGAGGAGCGCTTCAAGCTGCTGCTGGCTGATGTCGAGGTGGGTGGCGAGTATTGCGCTGCAGCGTTCGAGCGTTGCCGTTGAGGCGGCCCTGTTATAGAGCGCTGCGATCCAGTCGACACAATAGAGCAGCTTGCTCAGCAGCGTTTGCTCTGTGTCGTCTGGTGCGTGGTGATGGTTGAGTGCATCGACAAGGGTTTGTGGTAGCTGCCACGCTTCGCCAAGCATCGCGCCCACCTCAGTGTGGGTCATGGTGAAAATGGTCTGCTCTTCGGCAAGGCGCGTATCCGGGTCGAGTTGACACATTTTTTGCCATGCGCTGGCGTGCTGCGGTAACACCACGAACATCACCAGCAGGCCAAAATCCTGCAGCAGGCCTGCGGTAAAACACTCATCCCCATCGAGGTGCAGCAGTTCACCCAGCAGTCGTGCGCTCACCGCGCGGCGTAATGCCTCCTCCCAATAGGCCGTGATATCGATTTCGCTGGGTGTTTCGCTCTGTAGCGCACTGCGCACAGAGATGCATAACACCAAATTGCGCAGTGTGTTTCTACCCAGCACGGTGACAGCGCGCTGCACTGTCTTAACGTTTTTAGAGAGTCCGAAAAATGCTGAGTTGACGACGCGCAGTAATTCAGCGGCCAGCTGTGGATCACTGCCTGCGATACGCGCCAGATCGTTGCTGTCGGAGTGCGCTTGGGAGCAGTGCTGCAGAATGCGAATCGCCGCCTGCGCAGGCATCGGCAGATCGGTGGGGCGGATCGATTTTAGCGCTGCGGGATAGGCCATGGGTACCGCTCATTCGGGATCGACCACTGTTTTTATCGGCGTGGCGAAGTGCGCTGCGGCGACAGGTCGTTAAGGTGGAATATCGGCATTTAGCGCAGATATTCCACCCCGGAGCGAATTTCAACAACTTGTTGGTGCTGGCCACGGAAATGACCCGAGGAATGGCTAAGCGAGGTTTTCGTAATAGGCTTCACGGCTGCGGTGGAAGCGCTGTTCTAACGCGAGCGCCTCTTCATCAATAGCCCAGGCCGCGTTGTACCAGCGCTTTTCCAGTGCGTGAACCTGTTCGCTCAGGTCAGCACCGCCGCCCATGCCCTCTGCGAGCAGTGCCATTTGAACCTCCATGCGCGCCTGTTTAAGCGCTGCTGGTGATTCGGTGTTTGTCAGTATCTCTATTTGCAGACACAACTGTGCCCTGTTAGGCAGGTTCGTTGAGTGGTCATGGTCGATCTTTTCGGCGACGGCAGCGGGTTGCTGACGCGCTTGTTCGAGCAGGGTTAGAGCTGCGTTAAAACGTTGCTCCAATGCTTTGTCAACGAGGCTATCTTGCCCGCTGTTATCGCTGCTCAGTGACTGCCACTCCTGCTGGAACGTCTGCTCAGATTTTTCGTCAAAACTGGGTGCGGCTGCAGCGGGCTGATCTTCGTCGCGATTAGCTAGGTTATGCGCAAAGGTTGCGACAGCGCACTCCAGCTGATGGCACAGTACGCTCTTTTTCTGCTGCTGGAGACGAGCGGCGCGGGCTTCATCGCTGATGCGCATGCGGTTTTGTGTGTCGAAGGTGGTGCAGGCGTGCTCAAACTCATGTTCAATCACGTGGCTGTCAGCTTTGGCGACGGGGCCGATCTGTTGCCACTGCTGCTTGGCTTGCGCTACCTGCGCGCAAGCCTGTTTCAATGCGTCGCCTTGCAGGTCACTCCAGTGCAATACGTTTTCACAGAGCCTTTTTTTCTGTTCGAGATTGTCGTCAAGCATCTGTTTACGTTGCTCTGATTGAGTGCTGCGCTGGGCAAAAATAGTATCGCTGGCGGTGCGCATCTGTTTCCAGAGTTCGCCGTCCCTGTGGGCGGGACCGATCTCCTTCCACTGCGACTGAATGCGTTTTATCTCACTAATGGCGTTGTGCAGTGTGCCAGGGTCACTCTTCAGCGTGTCGCACAGTGCCTGCGCACGTTCGAGTAGCGCGGTTTTCTGCTCTGCGTTACGTTTGCGGTTGCTGCGGGTTGCGGTACGCAGCGTATCGAGCACTTTGCGAAAACGGTTGTTCAGCGCACTTTGGTGTTGGTGCGGCAGCGGGCCGATACGGCGCCACTCCTGTTCAGCCAAGCGCACAATGTTTTCAGCCGCCTTCCAGTCAACTTCGCCGTTTTCGATCTGTACCGCCTGTAGCTGTGCATATTGTTCGAGGTCATCGCAGACGATGGTTTTCTGCTGCCGTGCCACCTCGCGCAAGCTGGCTTGCTGTTCAAAAAGCGTCTGACACGGTTCGTAAGCCTGGCTGCAGGCGTGGTCAAAGCGCTGCCACAATTTGTTGTCGTTACGACCGGCGCTGGAGAGTGTTTTCCACTCGTCGCGTGCAGCGCGAACCAGTCGAGCGACCTCGACAAGATCGTAGTGCGGATTATTCTGCTGGCTGGTCACCTCTTTGGCGAGGCGCTCCATGCGTTTGCAGAGGGATTCGCGCACCGGAGCGTCAGACCAGTTGCGCCACGATTTCAGTTCGTCGGCCTTGGCCACCTGTTGGTGGAAATTAGCCAATAGCCCCTGTTTGCGCAGAGATTCGGTAGTGCTATCGGAGAGGCCAGCGAGCAGTTTTTTGCCATGGTTGGCTAGTTGTGCTGAGCGTTTGCTCTGCCCCTCTGCGAGTGCCTGTGCCAACTGTTCAACGGTCTGCTGGAATAGTGCGAGGCTCTCTTGCTGTTGTTCCTGATGCTGTGTCGAGTGCGCGCGCAGTTGATTCAGCTGTTGTTCGAGCGTTGTAACGACATCGCCGGGTAGCGCAAAGTGCTCGGGCTGTGTAATGGTCTGCCACGCCTGCTCCAGCTCCTTGAGTTCGTCGGCCTGTTCCGCCAGCGAGCGACCCAACAGCTTTTCACAGCGGCTGCTCAGTGTGGTGAGTTCTGCGACGGCCTGCTGGTAGAGTCTGCGGTCTTTTAGGTAGTAGCGCACGTTTTGTTGGGCGATGGCGAAGCGGGAGTCAACTTCGCTGTCGGTCACATCGCCGTCTTCGCGCGCCTGCTGCCAGGTGACTCGAATGCGGTTGAAGCGCGGCTCCATTGCGCTGAGCATGTGTTCACCGGGCACATCGCTCTCTTTTATCTCCTGTAGCAGTGCCTCGATCTCTTCGCAGATATTGAGCATTTGAGATAGTGCAGGCGCCCGCTCGGCGATGGCGTGGCGCTGTTCAGCTTCGCGTTGCTGGTGTTGCGCAAACGCCTCTTCAAATTCGTCACACACGGCAGAAAAACGCTGACTGAGGTCGGCAGGCCAGGGGGTGTCTAGCGCCTCTTGCCATTGGTCCCATTGCGATTGCCAGCGACTTTTCAGCTCATCACGGCGCCGTTCGGCTTGTGACCAGTTGCCGCTCTGTTTGCACTGCCGTATCAGGGCGGCAATTGATTGGCAACATTTTTTCCCCGTCTCAACCAGATGTTGAGGTAATTTCTGCGCTTCGTCGAGCTGCTGGAGTTGCTCGCGGAGTCGTGCGGCGACGCGTTTATCGCGCTTGCGGACACGCTTTAGAACCCGTTCCAGGGTGGAGCGTTGGAGGATTTTCTCGGCTGCCGCGTAGCGCACATCGGGGTCGCTGTCGCTGATCGCAATATCGCCGAGCAGCGATTGGCGTGTCATGCGCGTCACCGCGCGCAGGCGCAGTTCGCCCTCGTTGCCCTTGCGCGCGATGAGCTCCAGCGTGGCCTCGTCGTCGATCGCATCGGTTAAGCGCAGGCGGATGTTGAGTGGTGGTGTGCTGTCAGCGTTGCCGCTGAGTAGCTGTAAAAAACGCTGCTGCGCCGTCGCGCTGACTTCGGCATCTCTGTCAGAAGCAGCGATCTGTTGCAGCAGGTGGATATCGCGCAGGCGGCGGCAGGCGACGCTGCGCACATTTGCATCGGGGTCCTCTTGTGCCAGTTGAACGATAACAGCTTGAGTCACACCGTCGTCACTACCCATGGTCAGCAGCGCGTCGCGGCGCACTTCAGCCTTTCTGTTTTTCCACTTCGGCGTACGCAGTCGCGCAAAAATATTCATTTGATGCAGGGGCAGCCTGTTGAGTGGTGTGCGTTTGTGCGGCTCATACCAATATGCCATCGGTGAGTGTGAGTACGCGCTCCATGCGCGCAGCCAGTGTCGTGTCGTGGGTGACAATGACGAAACTGGTGCCGAGCTCCTGATTCAGTTCGAGCATCAGATCGTAGACCTGTTGCGCGGTCTTGCTGTCGAGGTTGCCGGTGGGCTCGTCGGCCAGCACACAGCGCGGATGGGTAACCAGCGCGCGGGCCACGGCAGCGCGTTGGCGCTCGCCACCGGACAGCTCGCCGGGTTTGTGGCGCAGGCGATGGCTGAGGCCAACCTTGTCTAACATCGCCTTGGCTTCGTCGCGGGCCTGTGTAGTGCTCGTGCCGCGAATCATCAGCGGCATGGCGACGTTTTCCAGTGCGGAAAATTCAGGTAGCAGGTGGTGGAATTGGTAGATGAAGCCCAGTGCGCGGTTACGCAGTTTGCCGCGTTGCGCCGGATTGAGGGTTGCCAGGCGCTGGCCATCGACCTCGACGACCCCCGCAGAGGGATCATCCAGACCACCGAGCAGATGCAGCAGCGTGCTCTTGCCCGATCCCGATGCGCCGATAATGGCGACTCTTTCGCCCTGCGCTATTGCGAAGTCGATCCCTTTGAGCACGTCTACCGTTAATCCACCTTCAGAGAAGGTTTTGACTAGCCCCCGACAGCTCAGCGCGGCATCACTCATAACGCAATGCCTCTGCGGGTTGAATGCGCGCAGCGCGCGCAGCCGGATAGATGGTTGCCAGAATGCTCAGTATAAAAGAGGCAATAGCGATGGTGATGACGTCAGCCCAGACCATTTTTGATGGCAGGTCGCTGATGTAGTAAACATCTGCGGCAAGAAACTGCACACCGAGCATCTGTTCAATGGCAGGCACAATGGTCTCCACATTGAGTGCTAAAGAGACGCCGCCGAGTACGCCGAGCAACGTGCCGACCAAACCGATGAGCGTGCCCTGCACCATAAAGATAGAGAGGATGCTGCCTGGTGTCGCACCCAGCGTGCGCAAAATAGCGATGTCGCTCTGTTTGTCGGTGACCACCATCACCAGCGTTGAGACGATGTTGAACACGGCAACCGCAACGATAAGAAAGAGGATGACGAACATCACCGTCTTTTCGGTTTTGATGGCGCGGAAAAAATTGGCATGACGCTTGCTCCAGTCACTGATGTAGTAGCGTTGTGGCAGCTCGTTGCGCAGCGCTTGTGCTAGCGCCGGAGCACCGAAGAGGTTATCCATTTTGAGACGCAGGCCGGTGACAGTGTTGTTCATGCGGAACAGTTTGGCGGCGTCTTCTATATGTAGCAGTGCCAGTGCGCTGTCGTACTCATACATGCCGATACGAAAAATGCCGACCACAGTGAAACGTTTCAGACGCGGCATCACGCCCACGGGCGTGATGTTGGCCTGAGGTGTAATCAGTGTCACTTTGTCGCCGACAGAGACGCGCAGCGCGGCGGCCAGATCGGCGCCGAGTATGATGCCGAATGAGCCAGGGCGCAGGTTGTCCAGATGGCCCAGTGTCATCTTTTCACCAACCTCAGAGACTGTGCGCTCACGGTCGGGCAGAATACCGCGAATGATGGTGCCACTGACGAGCGACCCATTGCTCAACATCCCTTCGCGGCGGATATAGGGCGCCATTCCTTCTACCTCGTTGTGCGTTGCGATCTGCTCGGCGAGTTGTGACCACTCTTTCAGTGGTTCGGCGGCAGGGCCGCGAACAGTGACATGGGACGCGACGCCGAGGATGCGCTCACGCAGCTCCTCTTCAAAACCGTTCATCACCGACAGCACGGTAATCAGCGCGGTGACGCCCACGGCGATACCCAGCATGGAGGAGACGGAGATGAACGAGATGAAGTGGTTGCGACGTTTGGCCCGCGTGTAGCGCAGCCCGATAAAAATCTCAAATGGCTTAAACATAGTGGGGGGGATTAAAGCACAAAACCTCTGAAACGCCGAATACGGTTTTTGAACGGAGCCCCAGCTTATGCGGCGTTTAGGCCGGTTTGATCGCCGTGGAGGATTTCCCGATAATGGCCCTCACATTTTTACGCGAGCGGGTTTTGCATGTTGAAAAAGCTGTTGACAGATCATGTTGTGCCGAAGTTGATCTTTGTATTGATCTATAGCTTGAGCACTACGTTGCGCTTAACGGTTTTAAACAGGCGTTACGAGGAGGAAATTCGTAAAAAAAAAGGCCAGCCACTGGCGCTGTCGATGTGGCACAATCGATTGCTCTATCTGCCATACCACTTCAGAAAACAGAGTGATCGTTTCCATATTCTCACCAGTGCCAGCGGTGATGGCGAGATGAACGCACGGGTCATGGGGCTGTTTGGCTATGGCGTGGTACTCGGCTCCAGTTTCAAAAACGCGGTCAAAGCTGTGCTGGCGCTGAAGCGTCTGGTTAACGCCGGAAATTCAGTGGTGCTGGTGGCAGATGGCTCGCGCGGACCGATTTATCAGATGCAGCCAGGGGCGCTGCTGATCTCGAAGTTGACGGGTGCTCCGGCGCTCCCTGTCGCCGTGGCGTTTTCCCGCTACTGGTCGCTGAAGACATGGGATCGCCTGCGTGTTCCCAAACCATTTGCCAAAGTTGTCGTCATCTATGGCGAGCCGGTTACCTGCCCCGCCGATGCGGACGCTGAGTTGTTGCAGGAGAGGCAGTCGTTGTTGGAGAGTCGCCTCAGAGCGATTACCGCTCAAGCCGATGACTATTTTACGCAGCAGAGCGCAACGAAGGGGCACGATGGTGATTGATCAAACCGATAATCCACTGGGCGAGAGCGTCGCTTATGACGCGTTGCTGCCGTTTCGCTGGCAGCACCTTGAGGTACCCCCAGCGGGCGCTGCCCAAAGCGGTTTGCAGAGTGTTGACGAGCAGGCTGCCAGCGAAGCGCTATTGCGCACGCTGCTGGTGCTGGACGATGCTCGGATTGAGTTGGGTGAGGAGCACGAAGCGCTCTCCCAAGAGCTGGTGCGCCTCGATTTCAAAATCAATTTGATGCTCGATATGGTGGCCGAGATCTACCGTCGGCAACTGGATATGCCTTCCGAACGCCAGATACGCCTTGGTGGCGCACATGCCGAGTGGCACGATTCGTCACCCCCACAAATGGGTGAGCGGCTTCGTTTAGAGATCTACTTGAGTCAAAAATATTCACGCCCGATCTATCTGCTGGGGCAGGTGATTGTGGTTGAAGCGTCACCCGCTGGCGACAGTGCGCGCGTCGTTGTTGAGTTGATTGGCTTGAGCGAGCCGCTGCAGGCACAGCTGGAGAAATTTCTGTTTCGTCAGCATCGGCGTGCCGTTGCCCACGCGCGACGCGCGACGGATAGCTAAGCGCCTGCGTAAATCCCCCCCAACACAACAGGGTGCGAGGCTCCGGTGATGCTCGGCAGGTTGATCGGCGTTGAGCTGAGGCGCTGTTGAGCGAGCCACGCAAACGCCATCGCCTCCATCATATCCGGGTCAACGCCGTATTTCGCGCTGGAGCAGAGCGCACGCGGTTGTGCGTGGGCGGCGAGGCGCTCCATCAACAAGCTGTTGTGCACGCCCCCGCCGCAGACAATCACCTGTCGTGCATTGGTGGCGTGCTGGTCGATGGCCTGACATACCGTGGTCGCAGTCAACTCGGTGAGTGTGCGCTGCACATCTTGCGGGCCGAGTTGTCGGTGCTTATCCAGTCTCTTCTCCAGCCACTCGATGTTGAAGTGTTCGATGCCGGTACTTTTTGGCGGCGGGGCGCGAAAGTAGGCGTCATCGAGCAGCTGCTCCAGCAACGCGTCGTCGACCGTGCCCGTGGCTGCCCAGGCGCCATTGATATCGTGTGCTGAATTGAGGTGGCGCTGGGCCCATGCGTCGAGCAGTGTATTTGCGGGGCCGGTATCGAAGCCGCTGACTGCTTCGTCGTCGGCACTTGGCAGCAGTGTGATGTTGGCGATGCCGCCGAGATTGAGCACTACTCGCGATTCACTGTGATGGCGCAGCAGCGCGTCGTGGAAGATCGGCAGCAGCGGCGCGCCCTGGCCACCGGCGGCCATGTCGCGGCGGCGAAAGTCGGCAACGGTGGTGATGCCGGTCAGTTCAGCGATGGTATTTGGATCGCCGATCTGCAGCGTAAATGGCTCGCTCTGTGCGGGACGGTGGCGTACCGTCTGGCCGTGGCTGCCAATGGCGGTGATGGCGGATGCGGGCAGTTGTGCCTGAGCGAGCAGTGACGTAACCGCCGCCGCAAACAGGCGCGCGACTTTGATGTCGAGCCGACCGAATTGGTCCAGGTCACCGTGGTGGCAGAGCTGCAACAGATCGCGACGCAGCGCTTGCGGGATCGGCTGCGCATGCGCAGCGATTAAACTCGGGGTGTTCTCTTCAAAGCTGACCAGCACAGCATCGACGGCATCCATGCTGGTGCCGGAGATGAGGCCGATGTAGAGGCGCATTGAAATCGTTGCGCTGTGGCCTCAGCGTACAGCGCTATTCATCGAGAGTTGCTGCGGTGCCTGCAGCAGTGCCAGGCGCGCCATGGCCTGCTTGGCTTGTGCCAAAAAGTCATCCCTGTAGCGTTTATCTATGGGTGATGCTTCGGGAAACTTCACGGTCAACGGGTTGCGGTGCACACCGTTGAGGCGGAACTCATAGTGCAGGTGGGGGCCGGTGGCCAGACCGCTGCTGCCGATATAACCGATGGTCTGTCCCTGGCGTACTCTTTTGCCGTTGCGAATCCCCTTGGCAAAGCGCGACATGTGGCCGTAGAGCGTAGTGTAGCGCTGGCCATGTTGCAGGATAATCGCTTTGCCGTAGCCACCTTTGGTGCCGCGAAAGACCACTTTGCCATCCCCCGTTGCTTTGATCGGCGTGCCGCGCGGAGCAGCGTAGTCGACCCCTTTGTGAGCGCGGATGCGATTCAGAACCGGGTGTTTGCGGTGCAGGCTAAAGCGCGAACTGATGCGCGAAAACTCTACCGGCGTGCGCAAAAACGCTTTGCGCATGCTCATACCTTCAGGCGTGTAGTAGTCGGTGCGGTTGCTGGCATCGGTGTAGCGCACAGCACTATAGGTGTGCTTGCGGTTGCTGAACTCGGCAACGTG
The DNA here is from genome assembly GCA_013152295.1 of Gammaproteobacteria bacterium. GTDB lineage: Bacteria > Pseudomonadota > Gammaproteobacteria > JAADGQ01 > JAADGQ01 > JAADGQ01. The sequence continues at coordinate 15,254 of JAADGQ010000150.1, forward strand.
AATATCGCCGTCACGTATCTTTTCACCATCACGAAAAATTTCATCGTAGATCACCGAGAAGTGATCGCCTTGGCGAATGTCCAGCGCGAAGTCGATATCCCAGCCGAAAATTCCTGCCAGCTTCATGGTCAGGTTGTCGGAGAGACCGGCGCGCTGAGCGCTGAGAAACAGCGAGCTGTTAATGATGCCGTGAACATGGCGCACCCGCGTCTCCAGAGGATGTTGGATGATCGTCGCTTGAAAGCGACCGTCGAGGCGGCTGATATCCAGCGTTTGCGCATCATCAATGTCATACTGCAACGCTTGCAGTTGGCCTTCATCGCTGACTGTCAGGCGCAGCTCATCACCGGGATAGAGGCGGGTCAGAGCTGTGCTCTGTTCGCCGAGTGCGACGATCTCTTGCAGCTGGCGGGCACTGATCCCCTGTTTTGAGAAAATAACAGAGAGGCTATCGCCGCTATTAACCCGGACGATTTGCGGTTGTGGCTGCGTCGCTAGCGGAGTTGTCTGCTCGACGGGTTTGAGCTGTTGCAGGGTGTCGTTGCGCGGCAACGCGAGCGGTATATTGGGCTGTTGTGCCTGTGATATTTCAGTGGCGCTGTTTGAACGCATCGCCTCGGCATCACCTGTAGCCAGACTCAGCGTGATGGTAATCGTGACGATTGCCGTGGCGATGAGCGGCCAGCGGTATCTGATAAGAGGGTGGGTTGCTGGTTTAGGTGAAGTGCTCGTCCGTGATTTATAATCGCAGTTAACAATAGGTCTTGGATTCACGCTGTTCACCCTAATGTACAAAAAAATCGGGGTACAAAACTGGGGCACACCTTAGCTTGAGAGAAGCTTGTGGTCAATGGGGAGAGCCATTTTTTACCTCTGCTGTGGTCTGTCTGCACGTTTTTATCTTTCAATATCTGACCCGTACTATCAGGATTGCTGCACTTGTTTGCGAACCCAGGTAGTGGTGTATCGACCATTTATGACAACGTATTAAAAGTTGGGAACTGTTTATGACATCTGTATTAGAGGCACTTGCGCTGATTCAACGCGGTGCTGAAGAGGTTTTGTTGCTGGATGAACTCAAAGAGAAGTTAGATAGTGGTCGGCCACTGCGCATTAAAGCGGGCTTTGACCCCACTGCTCCCGATCTGCATCTGGGGCACACGGTGCTACTCAACAAGTTGCGCCAATTTCAAGAGCTGGGTCACGAGGCGATTTTTCTGATCGGTGATTTTACCGGCATGATCGGTGATCCCACCGGCAAAAACATCACGCGTCAACCCTTGACCCGTGATGAGGTCATAGCCAATGCGCGCTCCTATGAGGAGCAGATCTATAAAATTCTCGACCCGGAAAAAACACGCATTGCTTTTAACTCGCAGTGGATGGATGAGCTGGGTTCAGCGGGCATGATTCAGCTGGCGGCTAGGCATACGGTGGCGCGCATGTTGGAGCGTGATGATTTCAGTAAGCGCTACAAGGGCGGTCAGCCGATTGCCATTCACGAATTTCTCTACCCGTTGGTGCAGGGTTATGACTCGGTTGCGCTGCAAGCAGATGTGGAGCTGGGTGGTACCGACCAAAAATTTAATCTGCTGATGGGGCGTGAGCTGCAAAAAGATTACGGGCAGAGTCCTCAGGTGATACTGACCATGCCGCTGCTGGAAGGTACCGGCGGCGTACAGAAGATGTCTAAATCGCTGAACAATTATGTTGGTATCAATGAGTCGCCGACGGAGATGTTTGGCAAGCTGATGTCGATCTCCGATGAGCTCATGTGGCGCTATTTTGAGCTGCTCAGCTTTCGTCCGATGAGCGAGATCGACAGTTGGAAGCAGGCGGTTGAGCAGGGCGAGAATCCCCGTGATATTAAATTCAGGCTGGCAGAAGAGATTATCGAGCGTTTTCATAATCGCGAAGCCGCTGTTGCAGCGCGCGAGGCATTTATTGCGCGCTTTCAGAAAGGTGCCATGCCTGATGAGATTGCTGAAGTTGAGGTGCAGGCCGAGCAGGGGCTGTTGCCCATTGCCAATCTGTTGAAAAATGCAGGGCTGACCCCGAGCACGTCAGATGCATTGCGCATGATCAAGCAGGGTGCGGTGCGTATTGATGGCGAACGTCTGGAAGATCGCAGCAAAAAAATTGCCGCGGGCACCACTCACATCTACCAGGTGGGTAAACGGCGCTTTGCCAAAGTGTCTGTGGTGTGAGGAGTGAGTGTATGTATGGGGAGGAGCGATCTTGAATAGAGCAAACGAGCGGGCTATTGGGGTGCTGCTGTTGCTGCTCGTCGGTGGCTGTGGTCAAAAAGGGGATCTGTACCTGCCTGATGCAGGCACTGAGGTTGATGCGCGCAGTGCGACCTATCTTGAGCGTACGGCCAGGCTGCAGGTAAAGAGCAACGCGGCGCTGGCGACCATCGCTGGTCCGGTGGGCAGATCCCAAAACAGCGATGCCAACATGCCTGCACCGACGGCCAATAGACCAAACAGCGTGGCGATCAATGCCATCTGCTCCGGCGAACGGGCGATGCCGCGAGCAGCTGCCGCCGGAATAATCAGCAGCGAGGTCACCAGCAGAATGCCGACCACTTTCATCGACACGGCGATGATGATGGCAACCAGCACGGTGAACAGCAGCTGCACGGGCACCACTTTGACACCCTCTACCCGTGCCAGCTCTTCGTCAACGGTGATGGCCAGCAGTGGCCGCCAGATGGCGATCAATATCAGCAGAGCTGTCGCGCTGCCAGCGTAGATCCAGTAGATATCAGGCAGTGTCACCGCCAGAATGTCGCCAAACAGATAGCTGGCCAGGTTGATGCGCAACTGCTCCATAAAGCTCAGAGCGATGACCCCGAATGCCAGTGTGGTGTGCGAGAGGATGCCAAGCAGGGTGTCGTTGGCCAGCCGTTGCTGGCGTTGAAGGGCGACGAGTAGCAGCGCCAGTATCACGCAGGTGGCGATAATGGTGATATTGGTGTTGATGTCGAGCAGCATCCCCAACGCAACGCCGAGCAGTGCTGAGTGCGCCAGTGTCTCGCCAAAATAGGCTTTGCGCTGCCAGATGATAAAAGCCCCCATTGGGCCGCTGATGAGCGCGATACCGAAACCGGCGATGAGTGCCCGATAGATGAAATCATCCATGGGGATGTTCCGCATCGGGTCGCTTCGGGCATGTTGTGCAGCTATCGACCACTGCGCCGTGAATATCGTGTTGGTGGTCGTGGCGGTGGGTGTAGAGGGCGAGGCCGGGATGGTTGCCGAACAGCGCGAGGTAGGCCGGGTCCTGGCTCACCGTTTCAGGGTGGCCGGAGCAGCAGATGTGCTGATTCAGGCAGAGCACTCGATCGGTGGTGGCCATCACCAGATGCAGGTCGTGGGAGATCATCAGCACGCCACACTGGTAGCGATGACGGATGGTGTTGATCAGGCTGTAGAGTTCGGCCTGCCCCTGGATATCGACGCCTTGCGCGGGTTCGTCGAGAATGAGCAGCTGCGGTTTGCGCAGTAGCGCTCGGGTTAGTAGTACACGCTGATTCTCGCCGCCTGAGAGGCTCTGGATGGGGGCGTCGATCAGTCGTTCAACACCGGTCTCAGCGCAGGCGCGGCGCAACGTCTCGTTGTTGCAGCGTTGGCCCAGCGTCAGAAAACGGCGCACTGTCAGCGGCAGCGCTGGGTCGATCCGTAGTCGCTGTGGCATGTAGCCGATGCGCGTGTCGGGTGGCAGTGAAACCGATCCATAATCCGCTTTTATGAGTCCTAAAATAATGCGTATCAGTGTAGATTTTCCGGCGCCATTGGGGCCGATCACCGCAACGACTTCGCCGCGTCGCACGCTTAGATCAATCTGCTTCAGGATTGTGCGGCCGCCTAGCGTGAGCGATACGCCGTTGACCTGAATCAGTACTGGAGGGTTGCTCATGTAGTCTCGCCGACCTCTTTTGCGCTGGCGAAGGGAGGCGAGGTTGGGGCCACCATTTGAATAATGCTCGCTATAATTGCTGGTTTATAACATAACTTTGCCGATGCGATAACCGTCGGAGTAACGGCTTGTCGACACAGGTAAAACAGATAGATTAAGGAGTGTTTTCAATTAACAAGGCCACACTACTGCATTATGTCACAACTGCTTTTGCTGTATTGATCGCTGTGGGTGTGGCGATGCCGGTTGCCGTTTGCGCCGGAGAGCCTCTCCGCGTAGTGGTGAGCATTGCGCCGCTGCACTCGCTGGTGAGCGGTCTGCTCGACGGGATTGGTGAGCCAGATCTACTGATGGGCGCCAATGCATCCCCGCATGGTGCCTCTCTCAAGCCATCACAAATGCGCCTGCTCAACCGCGCACAACTGGTGATCCGCCTCGGCGAACAGGGCGATGTTTTTTTGAATAGGCCACTCAAGACATTGGCGGACAAGGTTGAGGTTGCCGAGATGATGGCTGTGCCCGGTCTGGTTTTACTGCCCAACCGTGCGCCGGGTATTGTCGGCAAGCAGGCGCGCCACGGTTCGGAGCCGCGCGAGCACCACGCTGGAGAGATGGACAGTCATATTTGGCTGGACCCAAAAAATGCAGTGCGAATGGTTGAGGCGATAGCGCAGCGGTTAGTCGAGTTGGATGCGCCGCACGCCGCACGCTACCGTGTCAACCAAGCGCAACTGCTAAAGCACCTTATGCGGCTGGACCGGGCGCTGGCTGAGCGTCTGCAGGGGGTTGCGCATAACCCGTATGTTGTTTTTCACGATGGCTACCAATATTTTGAGCGGCGCTATCAATTGCACGCTGTGGCGGCGCTGAGCACAGATCCGGCGCATCCGGTCAGTGCACGCCGCTTAATGCGGGTGCGCGCCGAAATGAAACAGGTTGGAGTTCGCTGCGTGTTCGGTGAGCGCCAGTTTTCAGCGGCATATGTTGATCTGTTGGCTGAAGGTGGCGATATCAGTGTCGGTTTTCTCGACCCGTTGGGTGTTGGTATAGCGCCGGGTAAAACGCTCTATTTTACGCTGATGCAGCGCTTGGCTGATGCCTTTGTCGAGTGCTTGAGCCAAGCTGATTAGCGCCGCTGTGTTGCATAGTTGGTCATATACCACAGCAGCTGTTGGTTCGATATATTGGCATCGACGCCGATTCTACGCAGCTCGAAGAGCTCCTCTTTGCACGCAAAACCCTTGTTGGTGGCTAGCGCAGCGCCAAAATGTTTTTTACAGGCGTTGATCACCTGTGGCGAGTAGTCGGCACTTTTGCCGTTGGGATAGCAGAATGTATCCGAGCACTGCCCGGTGTTCTCGGTGACGTGGCGGCGGCTGTCAGCAATTTCCATCTCCGCTTGGTCAATCTCGATGCGAGACAAAATCGGATGGTTGATGGTATGGGCGCCTACTTCGAAGCCATCATCGAGCAACTGCCGGGCATCCGCCCAATCCATAAAACGGTAGAGGCCATGCGGGGGGGCATTTTTGATGGAGAGCTGTTCTTCAATTTGGTCCACTTGTTGCTCGCAGGTGTCCAGTGATTTTTTTTTGAGTTCCGCTTTTATCTGTCGCAGCGCTGCTTTTTTTTGTTCAAGTGTTGTCAAGGGTAGTGTGGCCCCGTTGCCGGGTCGCGTGATAAATTTGCTTTCACTCTGGGCGATAGCGTTCTCCAGTCGATCAGTCCACATCCAGCGCTGTTTGCCAATGTAGCCTGTCGATAGGAAAAAAGTGGCGGGTATGCCGAGATTTTTAAGTATTGGCGCGGCGTGAGTGACGTTGTTACGAAAGCCATCATCGAAGGTGATCGCCATGAGGCGCTCTTTGGGGTTGGGTTCGTGGAATTTAGCGACCAGTGCGGAGAGCGGCACAATATCAAAGTTTGCTTTAAGGATTTTTAGTTGTGTGGCAAAAGCGGTTTTGTGAACGTGCTTGCCATCACCGTTGATAAGGTCGAGCGATGGGGTGTCGGTGACGCCGTGGTACATCAGGATGAGAGGCTTGGTGCGGTAAGCTGAAAGCAGGGGTCTGGCGCCAAATACTTTGTATGTGGCTTTTTTGATTGTTTGCTCAACGATACTCATGTTGCAGTTTCCAAAAAACTATGAACGCAATTTTCGCACGCCTTGTGCAAGGTACGCTAATAAGTGTGCAAGAGGGAAGGAGGAGTTCCCCTTTGTGGATGTCTGGTTGCAGCGTGTCATCAGCGATTTGACAATGGGTCGTGCGACCCATCATAATTATCGGCTGGATTTTATAACCACTGAAATTAACAGAAGCAGGAGTACTATTCCTTGGCTAACTCCAAGCAAGCGGCGAAGCGCGCCAGGCAGTCTGAAATTCACCGTCAGCGCAATGTGGGCAAGCGCTCTATGATGCGTACCTCGATTAAGAACGTTCTTAAAGCGGTTATTTCGGGCGATAAGCCTCAGGCAGAATCAGCATACAAGTCGGCTGTTCCGGTTATCGATAAAATGGTCACAAAGAGTATTATTCACAAGAATAAGGCGGCTCGTTACAAGAGCCGCTTGAACGCTCGCGTTCGGGCGATGTAGCGCCTCTGCTCTTCCCCCTCCACTCCCCCCACTCGGGGGAGTGCTGTGTCGCCATCCTGAGTGGCGGCACTTCCAGTCTCTCTTTCGCAGTTTTTGATCGGTTCTTCCGTCGAAATTTCCTGCGTCACATAAACATCGTAGCGGGTTTTTTTGCTGCTAATGGCGAATGTCGGCTTGCATTCGCCGAGTGGGTCGGCGCCGCTTGGTCGCTTGACTACGACTCTTCGCGTGGCGCATGTGAGCGCCGCTTTCAGCAGGTCATCGTCGTCACTGTGGCCGACAATCTGTTGTAACGAGCGCATCTCTTTTTTAACCTGTGCGGATTTACTGCGCGGTGGATACATCGGGTCGAGGTAGATGACCTCGGGTCGCGGCTCTGCGCTACGCATCAGTAACCGTGCATCGTGACCGAAGAAGCGCATGCGTTGGCTGACGATCGGTGCGACCTCGGGGTCGTTGAGTGCACGTTGTAGTCCATCCTCCAGCAGCGCGGCAACAACGCGATTGCGCTCGGCGAGCAGTACGTTGCAGCCGAGATACGCCAGTACGAATGCATCTCGCCCCAACCCTGCGGTTGCATCAAGTACAAGCGGGTAATGGCCGCCCTTGAGGCCAATGGCGCGAGCCAGTGGCTGGCCGCGCCCACCGCCATATTGGCGTCGATGGGCATTGCTGCCACTGACAAAATCTGTATAGATAGGACCGGGGGCGGTTTTGCCTAGTTGTCGTAACTCCAGGCGTTGCGTTGTAACAACCAGCAAGAAACTGTTCTTCTCTCTTTCTATGCGAGGGATAACACTCTCTCTATCAACATCCTTTTCAAAAGGTAGGTTGAGTGTTTTTGCGAGCTGTCGCGCGTGCTCATGGAGTGTCGGATCGGTCGTGCTGACAGTGATCGTGGTGATAGTTTTAGTTGTAGCCATTGGGCTCTGTTCCTGCGTATCTATTCAATTGCCGTGATTATAAGTATCGCGTCGTCATGTGTGCGAATAGTGCTTTTTCTTTGCATCCAACCCCGAGATTCTGCTGTTCTCTTCCCCAGTTTGTCATGCAGTTATTGCGCAATTAAATGATAATGGTTATCATTAAGATCTACGGGCTGCTCGACTAATGACAGGCTGTTGATTATTAAAGGAGATTGAAGATGCTACAACGTTGGTTTTTGATTGGAGCGGCGCTGATCACTCCCCTGCTCTATACGGCGTCTGCTTGCAGTGAAGAGCTGGTGGTCTATTCGGGCCGCAGTGACAAGTTTGTTAAGCCTGTGGTCAAGGCGTTTACCGAGCGCAGCGGGATCAAAGTGCTGTTGCACAGTGCCAAATCGACGGCGCTGCTCAATAAAATGCGTGTCGAAGGCGAGCACACTCAGGCGGATCTTTACTTGAGCAACGATGCTGGCAACCTGCAGATTGGCAGTGACTTGGGGCTTTTTACTCCGGTGAGCGACGCAATAGCCGACACTATCCCTGCTAACTTGCGCGCCGCGGACAACAGCTGGATCGGTCTCTCTGCTCGCGCTCGGGTGTTGGTGGTGAGCAACAATGCCAAAGATGTCGGCTTTGTTAAGTCGGTGTTCGATCTGGCTGATCCCCGTTTGAAAGGGCGTCTTGCGATTACCAACAGTAGCAATGGGAGTTTTATTGCGGGCACCACCGTTTATATGCTTACCGCAGGCAAAGAAAAAACCAAACATTGGCTGGAGGGTATGAAAGCTAATGTTGATGGCAAAGTATTCGACAAGCACAGCAAGATAGTAAAAGCCGTAGCTTCGGGAAAGCTGGATGTCGGCTTGGTTAACCACTACTACATCTATCGTCATCTGGCCAAAGAGCCCGATGCGCCGATCCACATCGTGCTACCTGATCAAGATGGAATGGGTGTGGCGTGGAATGTGGCGGGCATAGCCATTAGCAAATACACCAAAAAGCGTGCTGCCGCAGAGCAGTTTGTCGCTTTCCTCACCTCTGAAGAGGGGCAGAAGATTTTTGCCGAAATGAATCGTGAATACCCGACCCGCAAGGGCGTCGCAGCTGCCGCTGAAGTGCCTGCTGCGGGGAGCTATGTTGTTAATGACATTGCCATGAGCGAGTTGGGCAAGCAGCGCAGCGCAACGATTGATCTGCTGGAGGCAGTTGGCATGCCCTAACAGCAGGTGCGATGTAAATGTTGGTGGCGGCCAAGTATACTGGCCGCCACCTTCTTAACCTGTTTCCCAAATCACACCACCTCCTGGAATGTTGCAACGTCTACACAGATACCTCAGCGGACCGGGCATGATCGCCGCCAGCGTCGTTTTGCTGGCTACTATTCCACTACTGTTTGTTGTCTACAACGGCCTCCAGCTCAGTGCGGAGCGCTGGGCAGCCTTGTGGAGCGGTCGCCTGCCGGCACTGATGTGGAATACGCTGACGCTGGCATTTTGGGTGGCGTTGGGGAGTTTTACCCTGGGCGTTTCGTGCGCCTGGATTATCGGTCGTCGCCAATTTGCCGGTCGCACGTTGGCGACTTGGCTGATGGTGTTGCCGTTAACGATTCCCACCTACGTTTACGCCTATATCTACACGGCGCTGCTGGAGGATGACGGTTGGTTGGGGCAGCTTTGGCACGCTGTTTTTGGTCATGACGCCGCCATCCCCGATCTCTACAACGTTGGTGGTGTCGCGCTGGTGCTGTCGCTGGCAGGCTACTCCTACATTTTTTTGCTGGTGCGCGCGGCACTGATGCGCTCAAACCGTAACCTTGAAGAGATGGCGCAGATCCAGGGTGCTTCAGGACGTACGGTATTTTTCCGTGTGACGCTGCCGCTGATGCGCCCGGCCGTTGCTGCCGGGTTAGCGCTGGTGGTGCTGCATGTGTTGTCGGACTTTGGCGCTGTGAGCATGTTGCGCTATCAGACCTTTACTTTGAGCATCTATCTGCAGATGAGCGGCCGCTTCGACTATCAGGCTGCTGCCGGATTGAGTCTGGTGTTGTTGCTGATCAGTCTGACCTTTTTGGTGCTGGAGCGCTTTTTTCGTAAACGTCAGCGCTATTACGCGCGTGCGCAGAGCCGGGTTGTTGTCGCCAAAGCGGCGACGCGTGGCGAGCTGATACTGCTCTGGTCATGGTTAGGGCTGGTCACGCTGTTCGCCTTCGGGCTGCCTGTGGCGTGGATGTTGAGCTGGAGCTGGGAGGCGTGGGCCAACCAGATGATCGGTGCCGAATTTTGGGGCTATGTGAACAACTCGGTGATTGTCGCGGTGCTGGCAGCGACGGTCGCCACGGCGTGTGGCTTGCCGATCGGCCTCTACCACACGCGGCGCCACTCGCTCTTGAGTAGCACCTTTTTGCACCTCTCCAGTATCGGTTTTGTGCTGCCCGGCCCTGTTGTGGCGCTGGGTATTCTAACCTTTGTCATCGCCGGATTTTCCAGCCTCTATGGCAGTCTGGCGGTACTGGTGATGGCGTTGGTGGTGCGCTTTTTGCCACTTGCCATTCAATCACAAGAGGCTGCGATGCAGCAGCTGACCCCTTCCATCGAGCAGGCGGGGCGTATTCACGGCGCGGGGCCGTTGGAGAACTTGTGGCGCGTGGTTTTGCCCATGATGAAAGGAGGCATGATCAGTGCTTGGGTGCTGGTCTTTATCGATGTACTCAAAGAGCTGCCCGCAACGCTGCTGCTGCGGCCGGTTGGTTTCGACACGCTGCCGGTGCGCATCTGGATTGAGGCCAGCGAAGAGATGCTGGAGCTTGCGGCCCCCGCAGCACTGATGTTGATCATCAGCGCCTTTCCTGCATTGTGGATCATGATGCGCAGTGAAATACCCCGCCGTCAATCGTGAAATCGATCGCTTGGTTTTACGCGCTTTTCCGATTATAGTCCGTCGGACCGCCCAAAAAGTCGCTGCTTATTGACCGATAAGCGTGCGGCAATTCAGAACGCAATCGCACAACGTTTACGAATCCCGCAGGTACTCAAGATGGTAAAAAAAACGCCGCTCTATGATGCTCATCTTGAGCATGGTGCAAAAATGGTGGAGTTCGGCGGTTGGAGTATGCCGATCAACTACGGCTCTCAGCTGGAAGAGCACCATCAGGTGCGTCGTGACGTGGGCATGTTCGATGTCTCACATATGACGATTGTTGACCTGCATGGCGATCAGGTTCGGGCGCTGCTGCGCCAGTTGATGGCTAATAACGTTGATCGACTGAAGCAGACGGGTAAAGCGCTATACAGCTGCATGCTCAATGAGTCTGCGGGCGTGATTGACGATCTGATCATCTACTTTCTCGATGAAAAATATTTCCGCGTGATACTGAACGCGGCTAATCGCGACAACGATATTGCATGGATTGAGACACATGCGCAGCCCAAATCCGTCGAGGTCCGGGTGCGTGACGACCTGTCGATGATTGCTGTTCAAGGACCCAATGCGCGCAGCACAGTCGATAAAGTGCTTGAAGCGGAATATGGCAGCACCGTGAGTCGCGCCGCCGAGGCATTGAATCCCTTTTTTTCTGTGCACAATAACAATAACGGTGAACTGTTTATCGCCCGCACCGGCTATACGGGTGAAGATGGTTATGAGGTGATTTTGCCTGCTGCCCGCTGCGCTGATCTTTGGCAATCGCTGTATAATGCGGGCGCCAGGCCGATCGGTTTGGGTGCGCGCGACACGTTGCGTCTGGAGGCCGGTATGAACCTGCACGGCACAGACATGGATGAGAGCACCTCGCCGCTGGAGTCGGGGTTAGGTTGGACCATCGCGTGGGAGCCCGTAGAGCGTGAATTCATTGGTCGCCCAGCGCTTGAAGCGCAGCGCCATGATGCGAATCGTGCTAAATGGGTGGGGCTTGTATTGCAAGACAGAGGCGTGCTGCGCAGCCACCAACAGGTCTTAATCGATGGCCACGTTGTCGGAGAGACGACCAGCGGCAGCTTTTCACCGACGTTGGGGCAGTCCATCGCATTTGCGCGCATCAAAGGTGAACTGCCGGAACTGTGCCAAGTTACAGTGCGTGGGCGGCAACTGTCGGCGCGTATTGTGAAGCCACCCTTCGTTCGTCACGGCAAACCCTGCACTTAGCTCTTTCTTAGCTTTCTAATTTTCAATATTTTTTTAACTTAATTTAACTAAGGATCTATCGATGAGCGATATTCCTGCTGATCTGAAATACAGCAAATCCCACGAGTGGATTGAAGTGATGGGTAATGGTGATGTCACCGTTGGTATTACTGCCCACGCTCAGGACCTTTTGGGCGACATGGTTTATGTAGAGCTGCCCGAAGTAGGTCGCGAAATCAGCGCCGAAGAGGAGATTGCGGTGGTTGAGTCGGTCAAGGCTGCTGCCGATATCTATGCGCCAATCAGTGGTGTGGTCACCGAGATTAACGAAACGCTGGCGGATCAGCCTGAGTCGATCAACAATGATCCATTTGGCGATGGCTGGCTGTTTCGTCTGAAACCGACAGATGCCGATGAGCTGGAAAAACTGCTGGATGCCGATGAGTATCGGGCGCTGATCGAGGCCGAGTGAGGCGCGGCATTTTCGTAGCCATTTATGACAGCTAGAGAGTGCTTTGCCGCTCATTCGTTTGTGCGGCGCTCTCGCTGCCCTCGGCTGATTTTCTGGCCAGCGCCACATCCCCTCTCAATTATTGATCGAGACCTTTATGCCCTTTATCCCGCACACTGAAGATGACATCGAGCAGATGTTGGCCACCATCGGTGCGGCCAATATTGATGCGCTGTTTGATGAGATACCCGCCGCCCTCAGAGTCGATGGCTTGCCGGGTGTGCCGACGACAATGAGCGAGGCCGAGGTGAGCCGCTTGATGACGCAGCGCGCCGCCGACGTGCAGCGCCCTCTCTGCTTCGTTGGCGCGGGCGCCTATGATCACCATATTCCCGCCGCAGTGTGGGAGATCGCAACCCGTGGCGAATTCTATTCAGCCTACACACCCTATCAGGCGGAGGCGAGCCAGGGCACGCTGCAACTGCTCTACGAATACCAGAGCATGATGACGGCGCTGACCGCGCTGGATGTCTCCAACGCGTCGTTATACGACGGTGCATCGGCCCTGGCTGAAGCGATATTGATGGCGGTGCGCTGCAACCGCAAATCGAAATCAAAGCGTATTTTGATGCCGACAACGGTTCATCCATTGTACCGTAAAGTTGTGCGCACGATTGTCTTGAGTCAGGGTATCGAGCTTGTCGAGCTACCCTACGATGCATGCGGTGGCACTATTTTGGCCGCGGCTCTCAGTGAGCACGAGGGCAGCGATATCACTGCTTTGGTGATACCTACGCCAAACTTTTTTGGCGCGCTGGAAGAGGTCGATACGCTGACCGACTGGGCGCACCAGCAGGACGCTCAAGTGATCGCGCTGGTTAACCCCACCTCACTGGCGCTGCTCAAACCGCCGGGTGAGTGGGGTCACAAGGGTGCTGATATCGCTTGTGGCGAGGGACAGCCGCTGGGTATTCCGTTGGCAGGCGGTGGCCCCTATTTTGGTTTTATGTGCTGCAAAAAAGCCCATGTGCGGCAGATGCCGGGACGCATTGTCGGTGCCACGCTGGATCTGCAGGGCAAGCGCGGCTTTACCCTGACCCTGCAGGCGCGCGAGCAACATATTCGCCGCTCCAAAGCGACCTCGAATATCTGCACCAATCAGGGGCTGATGGTCACAGCGGCCACCATCTATATGGCGCTGCTGGGGCGTGAAGGGCTGGTTCGGTGTGCTGCAGCGTGTCACGACAACGCGGTGGCGTTGGTCGATCGACTGACCGCCATTGACGGGATTAGCAAGGTTTTTGATCAACCCTTTTTTCACGAGGCAGTGATCCGATTTGAGCGCCCCGTTGCCGGGCTGCTGGAGCAGCTGGCTGAGCAGAATATTCTCGCAGGTTATGCGCTGCAGGGTGACTATCCCGAGCTGGAAAATTGCCTGCTGGTCTGCGCAACCGAGCAGCGCAACGCTGCCGACATCGAGACCTTTGCCAAACACCTGCAGCAGATCATTGGCTCGCACTGAGCCGTTTTTTGGAAGCTATCCCCTATGTTGATTTTCGAACAGTCTCGCGCGGGCCGCTGTAACCGGGCTCAGCTGCCATCAAGCCAGGCAGCGCACAGTGCACTGCCCGAGCGCTTTTTGCGCAAAACAGAGCCAGCACTGCCGGAGGTGTCGGAGATGCAGACGGTGCGCCACTACACGCGCTTGTCACAGAAAAACTTCTCCATCGATACCCACTTCTATCCGCTCGGCTCATGCACGATGAAATACAACCCGCGCGCCTGCAATACGCTGGCGATGCAGGGGGCATTTCTCGGCCAGCACCCGCACGCGCCAGTCGGCATGATTCAGGGATTTCTCGCCTGCCTCTACGATCTGCAGCAGATTTTGGCCGAGCTGTCCGGCATGAGAGGTGTCTGTCTGACTCCGATGGCCGGTGCCCAGGGTGAGTTTGCCGGTGTTGCGATGATGCGCGCCTATCATCTGGCGCGGGGCGACAACGAGCGCACCGAGCTGCTGGTGCCCGATGCCGCCCACGGCACCAATCCCGCGTCGGCAACGATGTGTGGATTGTCGGTGCGCGAGATCCCCACGCTGGTCAATGGTGATATGGATATCGCGGCGCTGAAGGTGGCGCTCGGTCCACGCACGGCGGGCATCATGTTGACCAACCCCTCAACGCTGGGTGTTTTTGAACGGCAGATCGCAGAGATCTCAGCGCTGGTGCACGAAGCGGGTGGCTTGCTCTACTACGATGGCGCCAATCTCAATGCCATTTTGGGCAAAGTGCGCCCCGGTGATATGGGTTTTGATGTGATCCATATCAATCTGCACAAAACCTTCTCGACACCGCATGGCGGTGGCGGGCCTGGCTCCGGCCCGGTGGCGGTCAGCGAACGGCTGCTACCCTTTTTGCCGATTCCGCGTGTCGCTTATGATGGCTCCAGCTATCGCTGGATCGCTGAACAGGAGTGCCTGCACACCATCGGCCGTCTCTCGGCATTTATGGGTAATGCCGGTATTTTGCTGCGCGCCTATATCTACGCGCGCCTGCTGGGCCGTGAAGGGATGGAGCGTGTGGCCGACTTCTCTACCCTCAATGCCAACTACATCATGGCGCGCCTGAAACAGGCTGGTTTTGATGTTGCCTACGCCGAGCGCCGCGCTACTCACGAATTTATTATTACGCTGCAGCGCCAGGCTCAGGAGCTGGGGGTGAACGCTGCCGATTTTGGCAAGCGGCTGCTCGACCACGGCTACCACACACCGACCATCTACTTTCCGCTGCTTGTTCCCGAGTGCATGCTCATCGAACCGACAGAGACCGAAGCCAAAGAGACGCTGGATGGTTTCATCGCTGCGCTGATAAGCATCAAGGAGGAGGCCGAGTGCAACGCCGGGCTGACCAAGAGTGCGCCATTGACCTTGCCAGTGAGGCGCCTGGACGAGGTTAAAGCGGCGCGCGAGCTGGATCTGGCCTGGAGTGCACCGCATGGGTAAGCCGCCGCCGGTCAATGAGCTCAAACGCATCGTCAATGCGGCCAACTACTCGCGGGCAGGCCTCAAAGCGGCCTTCCGCTACGAAGCTGCTTTTCGTACAGAGCTGCTGCTTGCTGCGATTTTAGCGCCGTTGGCGCTGTGGTTGGGCGATAACGGCATCGAACGGGTGGTACTGCTCAGTGGCCTGTTTCTGGTGCTGGTTGTGGAGCTGCTCAACTCCGCCGTCGAGGCCGTTGTCGACCGTATTGGTCCCGAACACCATGAGCTGTCGGGTCGCGCAAAAGATATTGGCTCGGCAGCAGTTTTTGTTGCAACGCTGTACGTCGCTATCAGCTGGACGTTGGTGCTCGCTGGATAAGCATCAAAGTGCCATGTCTGAATAATTTAGTAGCTAAAAAACAGGGAAAAACGATGTCTGCACTGATTTGTGGTTCATACGCTTACGACACCATTATGGTGTTTCCGGACAAGTTTAAAAACCATATCCTGCCGGATAAGGTGCATATTTTAAACGTCTGCTTTCTGGTGCCAGAGATGCGTCGTGAGTTCGGTGGCTGCGCTGGAAATATCGCCTACAACTTGAAATTGCTCGGAGGTGATCCGCTGCCCATGGCGACCGTTGGCAGTGACTTTGCGCCTTATGCACAGTGGATGGATCGCCACGGCATCAGCCGCGAACATCTCAAGGTGATCGACGACAGCTACACCGCGCAGGCCTTTATCACCACCGACAGCGACGACAACCAGATCACCGCGTTTCATCCCGGTGCCATGGGTGAAGCGCAGCAAAACCGGGTGGCAGATGCCGACGACGTGACGATCGGCATTGTCTCCCCGGATGGTCGTGACGGCATGATTGCACATGCGGCACAATTCAAGGCGGCAGGCATCCCATTCATTTTTGATCCGGGTCAAGGTTTGCCGATGTTTGATGGTAACGAATTGATGGCCTTCGTGCGTCAAGCGACATGGGTGACCGTCAACGACTATGAAGCACAGCTGCTACAAGAGCGCACCGGCTGCTCATTTGATGAGCTGGCGACACACGTCGAGGCGCTGATCGTCACTCGTGGTGGCGAGGGCTCGCGGATCTATACTGGTGGCGACTGCATCGAGATCCCTTCCGTGGTGCCGATGCATGTTGCCGACCCCACGGGTTGTGGTGATGCTTACCGCGCCGGGCTGCTGTATGGATTGACTCAAGGTTGGGACTGGCCGACCACCGGGCGTATCGCCTCGCTGATGGGCTCGTTAAAAATTGAGCACAACGGCACACAAAATCACACCTTCACGCTGGATGCTTTTATCAAGCGTTTTGACGAGAGCTTTGATCTGGAGTTTCCGCGCTAAAACAGCGTTTTTTCAATAGTTTGATGGAGTGCACATATTCGACGTATGGTGCACCGAAAGGGCTCATGAACGCGTATCTGCGAACCGATTAAGTAGGGGGTATCCCCCCACTTAATTCGGTGCGTTAGCGCGCACTATCTTGAAAGAGATAGAGTCATTTCATGCAGCTACTCAGAGGTATCGTCACCGCCAGCAAGGTGATCGACAAAGATTTGCTCAAAGATCTGGATCCGCTCAATATGCTGGGTCCAGAAAAAATCAGCGAAATCACCCACAACAGCAGTATCGAACAGCTCTCAGCGGGTGTCGTGCTCTTCACTAAAGGGGAGCGCGATCAGCAGGCGGTCTACCTGTTGTCGGGACAGGTTGAACTGAGCGCCGACAATAATCCCCCTCTCATCGTCAAGGCTGGTTCGAAGATGGCCCGCCAGCCACTGGTCCATCACCAGCCCCGTCAAGTTACCGCAAAAGCGCTTACCAAGGTTTCGGTGTTGCGCATCGATTCCGAACTGCTGGATGCGTTACTCAGCTGGAATCCATCATCTGCCTACGAAGTTAGTGATATTGAGCAGGTTGATGATGGCGACTGGATGACGGTATTGCTGCAATCCCCTCTCTTTCAGCGCCTGCCTGCCAAAAATATTCAAGCTGTGCTGACACGCATGGAGACGCGTGCAGTGCGCGCCGGAGACAAGATCGTCACACAGGGCGGTTTTGATGACTACTATCATGTTGTGAAGCAGGGTCGTTGTGCGGTGACGCGCAAACATCCGCAGCATGGCAATGAGGTCAAACTGGCGGAAATTGGCATCGGACAAGGGTTTGGCGAAGAGGCGCTGCTGAGCGGTGGCGCAAAAAATGCCAGCGTGACGATGATGGTCGATGGTGCAGTGATGTCCCTGAACAAGCAGGACTTTACGCGGCTGCTTGCCGAACCATTGATGAATTTTGTCTCTTTTGACGAGATGCGCGGTCGGTTGGCGCGAGGCAATATGCTGATCGACGTGAGGGAGGCTGACGAATTCAACCAAGCGGCCATTCGAGGTGCTGTTGATGTTCCTCTCTCGCTGCTGCGCCTGAAGTCCAAGGACCTCTCTCCCAAAAAGGGTTACATCGTCTACTCGGATAAAGAGCAGCGTAGCGCTGCCGGGGCGTTTCTGCTCGCGCAGCAAAATCTCAATGTCTTTATTTTACGCGGTGGTCTGCGCGGTGCGCCCGCTGATGAGATCGACAGCAATTCGGATAAGCAGGAGATCGTAGAGGGTAGCGCGCAGGAGAGTAGCGCTGCGCTGGATGATTCGCCACAAAAACAGGCAGAGAGAGCGGCTGCGCGGCAACGTGTCGAGGAGGAGACGGTGCGCGCACGCGCTGCCGAGCAGGAGCGCGATCAGGCACAGGGCGAGATTGCGCGGCTCAATGCCGAGCTTGAAGCGGCACGACAACAGGCAGAGGCTGCAAAAAAATCCAACGCGGCTGAGGTTGCCGCGCGTGAACAACAGCAAGCGGTTCACCAAGAGACAGAAAAGCGCCACTCCGATGAACAGAGTGCAGCACTAAAACAGGCTGCTGAAGCGGCACAACAGCGCGCCGACGAAGAGATCGCGCGCATGAAGGCGGAGCTGGAAGCTGCGCAAATACAAGCCGAAGAGGAGGTGCGCAGAGCGGCAGAGCTTGATGCGGCCCGGCATAAGGCACAGCAAGACGTGCTGAAGATCAAGAAGCTCGCTCAGTCTCATTTTGCGCGGGAGTCAAAAAAGCAGGAAGAGGAGGAGCAGCGCCGCAAACAGGAGCTGGAGGAGACCAAAAAGCAGGCGGAGGCCGAGATTGAGCAGATCAAAATCGATCTTGAACAGGCACGGCAGCGCGCGGAATCTGAAGCGCTGAAGGCGGAGGAGCAAGAGGCAGAGCGGCGCAGAGTTGAAGAGGAGGCCGCCAGGAAAATAGAGCAAGAGCACGCACGCATTCAGCAGGAGATCGAGCAGCGCGAAGCTGCAGAGGCGCAACGGGCAGAGCAGGCACGGTTGGCAGCGGAGCGCGAAATTGAGCGTACGCGCGCAGAGCTGGAAGAGGCGCGCCGCAAGACCGAGGAGGAGAATCGCAAGTTTGCCGAAGCTGAGGCGGCGCGCATCAAGTCCGAACAGGAGGCGGCCCGTATTCGCGAGCAGGCGTTGGCACAGCAGCAAGAGGAGATCGCAGCCAAGCAGCGCAAAGTCGAAGAGGAGGCACGTCGCGCCGAGGAGGCGGAACAGGCTCGCTTGAAGGCGGAGCAGGAAGCGGCAGAGCTGGCAGCCTCTCTTGAGGTAGCGCGCCAACAGGCTCAGCAACAGGCCGAACAGCAGGCACAAAAGTACGCGGCAACCCAGGCTGCGCTGAAAGAGGCTGAGGCGCGTGCGGCCCAGTCCCAGGCGGATGAGCAGGCGCGGCAGGAGGAGCTGCGCCTGCGTGAAGTTGCCCACGAAGCGGAGCAGCTGAGAATCGCCGAGCAGACCCAACAGCAGGCAGAGCAAGCGATCGAAGGCATGAAGGCGGAGCTGGAGGCCGCGCGCCTGAAAACGCAGCAGGAGAGCCGTAAAGTTGCTGAAGCCGAAGCGGTGCGCCTTGCTGAGCAAGAGGAGGCCGCACGAGTTCGCGAACAGGCACAAGCGCAGAGCGCAGCGCAGATCGAGGCCAGCCAGCTCAAAATAGCGCAAGAGGCTGAGCGCGCCAAACTTGCTGAAGAGGCGCGGCTTCAGGCCGAAGAGGAGGCCCGAGCGCTTAAAGAGTCTCTGCAAGTCGCTGAGCAAAAGGCAGTGCAGGAGAGCAGCAAGGTTGCCGAAACCAAGGCTGCCATTAAACAGGCGCAGATTGATGCCGATGCTGCTCGGCAGCTGCTGCTGGAGAAACAGGAGGAGGAGCGTCGTCGTCAGCAAGAGACCGATGCGCAGCGCTGGCAAGCGGCCGAAGAGGCGCGGCAGCAAGCAGAAGCTGAAATTGAGCAGATGCAGGCAGCGCTAAAGATCGCCAATGAGCGCATTGAAGAAGAGGCCCAGCGCAGCGCCGAAATGGAGGCGGCCCGACAGAAGGCGGACGAGGAGGCGCTACGCGCCAAAGAGCAGGAGCGTGCCGAGTTTGAGGCGCAGATCGAGACGGCGAAACGTAAAGCTGACGAGACAACCGAAACGGCGCGCATGGCTAACGGTGCTCACCAGCAGGCGATGGAACAGATCGCTCGCTTGCAGGCTGACTTGGGGGCAGTGCAGCAGCGCTCTGCTCAAGAGGCGGATGAGCTTGCTGAGGTTGAGGCGGCGCAAGAGGTATCTAAAGCCAAGGCGGATGCGCGGGAACAAAAGAAGGTAGCGGCAGCGGAAAAGCTGCACCAGCAGACACTGCAAAAAATAGCGTTAATGGAGCAGGAGCTTAACGCTGCCCAGCAAGCCTGTGAGCTTAATAACGCTAAATTTCTTGCAGCTGAAAAGGCGCGCTTGACCGCCGAGCGTGAGCGCGCTCATGTTGACGAAGAGAGTCAGGCACGGCAACAGGCCGATATTGAGCTGGCCCAGTTGAGAGCAGAGGAGGAGTCGGAACGTGCTCGCATTGCTGAGCAGGAGCGCCAAAAAGCAGAAGAGGAGATCAAGCAGTTGAAGGCGCTGCTGGCGCAGCGAGAGGCTGGTGACAGCGCGACAAAAAAACGGGCCAATACTCCGTCGTACGACTCGTGGTTGGGTGATGACGACAGTGATCCCTTTAACTTGATGGCGTCTGCCGCCTTTGAGGGTGTTGACTCTGAACAGATCAAGGAGCATGTGGATGTGCTCGCCTCGAAGGTGGATCGTGAGCAGCGTAAACAGGCTGAGGCGGAGGCTGCCCGCATTGTCGCCGAAGAGGAGGCCGAGCGGATTCGCCAGGAGCTGAGCACGGCACGAGCGCGCAAAAAAGAGGTTGTCGCAAAAAAAACTCAAATTGAGGGGGTAAATGCTGCCAATATTGATCTGGTATGGGAGACATCGTCAGATTATTGGGGCTGTCCTGCAACAACCGGTACAGCGGCAGAGAAAGGCATAACCCGTGAAAGGGCCACTGCGAATGGCAGCCACATTGAAATGCAATCCGCAGAGCAGTTTGCAGAGCTGCCAACGGCTGCTGAGCAACAGCAGCCTGTTGTTGCTGATGCGGGAGCAGCACCGCGCAAAAAAAGCAGTGCTGCGTGGATTGGGCTCGGCGTTGCTGGGTTGGTATTGGCGGTGGCTGGCTATCTCTATACCTCTGGGCTTCTGCTAGAGCCGACAGAGAACGGGGTGCCACCCGCGTCGATACCATTAGTGACGCCATCAGTCAGTGCTGTTTCGCCCCCTGCCGTTGAAGAGAGGTTATCTCCCCCAGCCACAAAAGTAGACGATGGTGAAGAGTCATTGGCGAACGCTGCTGTGGTACGCGCCGCCAGAAAACGGGTCACCGCAGAGGCGGAGCGTGCTCACCAGCATCTGCTACTGAGCCAGCAAAAAAAGGCAGCGGTAACCGTTGAGACAGAGAGCCTGGCTACGTTGCCCACACCGGAAAGCGCGCCTCAATTTGTCTCTAAACCTGCACCGAAAGCGCAACTCAAGCCTGAACTGGCTCTGCCGCCGCCGCGACAAGCAACGCAGGCTCCCGCCAAGGGAGCGCGTCGTTTGAGTGTCGACGATCACACGTTAGAGCAGGTGCTGAAGGCTGAGCGTACTTGGGAGGAGGATGATCCCGATACTGCCGAGAGGAGCGCCAAAGTGATTAACAAACTGATTGATAACCAATTTTGAGGCTGCTGGCTACTAACTAATTGGTGTCATCCGCTGTTGGTTTTTCTGCCTCAACATATTGAAAAATACTGGCTTTCAGTGGCACGCCTGACTCATCCACAACATAGGCTGTCCATTTGCCCAGCATGCGTGGGTCAAGACGTTTGCTGGAGTGAATTCGCCAGCGCGGCCCTTCGACAGAGAAACTGATATCTGCAATGACTGCGCCATCGTACTCCCAGCGGTGGTGTATCGTCTGTCCGTCGAGAAAGCGCAGATCGGTGAAGAAATAGATCTGCTCAACATCGTTGCCTAATACGGCGATCTCATCAACAGGCTCCCGGTTTTCTACGGCACTGGTAAACAGGGCTCGGGCTACGTAGCCCTCTTGGGTGGTGGGCTCTGCCGCAACGGTGCTGACAAAGCAGCATGTCAACATGCCCCACAGTGGCACGCTCAGGTGTCTCATCATCGCTGGTTTTCCCCTTCGTATGCAGATTTTGCGTATCCCATGACATCACGTTATGGGGCTATTATGCCCATCTCAATATCTGTGTCGGCGAAAGTGTTGGCACAAATAAGTTTTTTGCCTAAGGGGCATTCTGGTTATAATCCGCGCCCTTTTTCTCTGTTTTTTCCTTTATTTTGGCGGGGATGCCTATGTGGTTTAAAAACCTTCATTTTTACCGGTTTATCAAACCATTCACGCTCTCTGCGGAGCAGCTGGAGGCGGAGCTTGGCAAAAACTGTTTTCGTCGCTGTGGCTCACAAGAGCTGGGCAGTTACGGTTGGGTTTCGCCGCTGGGACGAGGCGCTGACGCGCTACTGCATGCGGCGAATGGTTATCTGATGGTCGCTGCATGCAAAGAGGAGAAGATACTTCCCGGCGCGGTGGTCAACGAAATTTTGGGCGAACGGGTCGCAGAGCTGGAAGAGCAGCAGATGCGTCGTGTTCATTCCAAAGAGCGTGCCGAGCTGCGCGATCAGGTGATCAACGAGCTGCTGCCACGCGCATTTTCGCGCACGCAGCGCATGCACGCCTATATCGCCCCACAGCAGGGCTACCTGATCATCGACTCGGCGAGCAGCAAAAAGGCTGAAGAGCTCACGGTGTTGCTGCGCAAGTCATTAGGTTCACTGCCAATTGCGCTGCCCGAGAGCAATGAGAATCCGGTGGCGGTGATGACGCGCTGGCTCACCGACGGCGACTGCCCGGCTGATTTCACGCTGGAGAGCGAGTGCGAGCTGCGCTCGCCAGAAGAGGAGGGCGGTATCGTCCGCTGCCGGCGGCAGAACCTGGAGTCACAAGAGATACAGAGCCATCTCGAAGCGGGCAAGGGGGTTATTCGTCTCGCCTTGAGCTGGAACGATCGCCTCTCATTTGTGCTGGATGAATCTCTGGCAATCAAGCGCTTGAAGTTTCTCGATATTATCCAAGAGCAGGCCGCAGAGGTCGAGACGGATGACGCCGTGGTACGCTTTGACGCCGACTTTTCTATCATGAGTCTGGAGCTTTCGGCGTTTATCGACCGACTCTTTGCGGTGATGGGGGGTGAAAAGCCGTTGCCGTCTGACGGATGATATGTCGCTTTTGCATGGTTCCGCTCCGCCTCTTCTGTTTGTTGCGGCACCATCGAATAAGTTAACATCGCAATCGATTTTACGACTTAAGCGGATACGCAAGCTTGCCAAGCCACCACAATATGTCCCATTCAGAGCACAACAGTCACGATCCTGATCCCTGCATGAAGTTGAAGGGGCGCCTGTTTCCTCTGTCTGTATTGCAGCTGAACCATCTCGATTGGCCGCAGCTTGAAGCCGAGCTTTGCGATAAAGTCGCGCAGGCGCCTGACTTTTTTTGTCACGCGCCCGTTGTTCTCGATCTGGAGGCTCTCAGAGCGTGGATTTTAACCAGCTGCGCCGTATTGTCGAACAGCAGCAGCTTATTCCCGTGGGCGTGTTGAGCAGCAGTGAACAGCAACAAGGCGCTGCTCGCGAAGCCGGGTTGGCACTGATTAAATCCGGCAAGCCACCACTCGATGACAAGGGGGGGGATAAGCAGGCGGATAAAAAGAGAAAAGCGCCCGTGGCGCAGTCAGATGCTTGTGCCCAGGTTATCCGTCAAAACGTACGTTCCGGTCAACAGGTCTATGCCAAAGGCGGTGATCTGGTGGTGATGGGATCGGTAAGCCCTGGGGCAGAGATCCTGGCTGACGGTAATATTCACATCTACGGCGCACTGCGCGGCAGAGCATTGGCGGGAGCCGCTGGCG
This sequence comes from Gammaproteobacteria bacterium, assembly GCA_013152295.1. Classification (GTDB taxonomy): domain Bacteria; phylum Pseudomonadota; class Gammaproteobacteria; order JAADGQ01; family JAADGQ01; genus JAADGQ01. The sequence continues at coordinate 38,642 of JAADGQ010000150.1, forward strand.
ACACCGCTGCAATGATCTTTTGTCACAATTTGCAAGCAGAGTTGATCGCTGTCGCTGGTAATTTCCGCTTGAGTGATGATATACACCAACGCTACTTGAAGCAGCGCGTTGCGGTGCATTTAAGTGACGGCAAGATGTTGATTGACCTGT
>JAADGQ010000056.1 GCA_013152295.1 Gammaproteobacteria bacterium
GGTGAGGCCAGTCTCTTCGGCCTCCGGCACCTGCCAATGGCTCTGCAGCATTACTTCGATCTGCAAAGTGGCTAACAACTTGCCAATTTCGCGCACCTTGCCTTTATTGCCCGTCGCCAAAACGATGCGCGCGTTATCCACCATCCGGCCCATATCAGTTCTGCTCCAATGCCGCCCGTTGCATGTCGATGAGTTCGGCAATGCCATCGCTGGCCAGTGCCAGCATGCTGTCGAGTTCATCTTTACGGAACGCATGACCTTCTGCTGTGCCTTGAATTTCGATGAAGGCTCCAGCGTCATTCATTACCACATTCATGTCGGTTTCGGCTTCAGAGTCTTCGGCATAATCGAGATCGAGAACCGGCACACCTTGGTAGACGCCAACGGAGATCGCCGCCATCGAACCGTACACGGGGTTGCGTCCGCCGGTTGTTTTTATCGCATCCACCATCGCTACGTAAGCGCCGGTGATCGACGCGGTGCGTGTGCCGCCATCGGCTTGAATCACATCGCAGTCGATGGTCACTGTGCGCTCACCCAGCGCCTTGAGGTCGACCACCGCGCGCAGCGAGCGACCGATCAGGCGCTGTATCTCTACTGTGCGCCCTGCCTGTTTGCCGCGCGCCGCTTCGCGACCCATGCGTGACCCGGTGGAGCGCGGCAACATGCCATATTCTGCCGTTACCCAGCCCTGGCCTTTGCCGCGTAAAAAGGGTGGCACCCGGTTTTCAACGCTGGCCGTACAGAGCACACGCGTATCACCAAACTCGACCAGTACGGAGCCCTCCGCATGTTTGGTATAGTGTCGCGTCAGTCGGACTTCTCTTAACTTGTTAGGGGCTCGACCACTGGGGCGCATCGCTGATTCCTTTTGGTATGTTGCAGTATATTGGCCTCTGATTCAGAAGCATGGATTTGTTGGGCAGTGTAGAAAGTTTAGTGAAAGCCGCCAATTGTAACCCAGAAACAGCGTAGAACAGCATAGAGAGAGGAGTACTGCCGCCAATGATCTGCAGCATGACCGCATTTGCACGCCACAGCGTAACGCTTGAAAACGGAGAGCTGACCTGGGAGCTGCGCTCCGTCAACCACCGCTATCTGGAGCTGTCGGTGCGCATTCCCGACGAGATCAAAGCGCTGGAGCCGCGCATCCGTGAGCTCTGCGGCAAACATCTGAAGCGTGGCAAGGTGGAGTGCTCACTGCGCCTGAAGAGCGCAGTGACCAGCACGACGCAGTTGGTAATTAATGAAGTGCTGAGCCAGCAACTCATCGAGCACTGCGCTTCTCTCAATCAACAGCTGGAACAAGCGGCGCCGATCAGTGCCATGGATATTCTGCGCTGGCCGGGCGTTACGCAGATGGCGCCGCCCGATTACAGCGCCATCCACGAGCAGACACTGACCCTGCTCGATGGCACGTTGCGTGAGCTGCATGAAAATCGTGGTCGTGAAGGGGAGAAGCTGAAAGCGTTCATCCTGCGCCGTTGTGATGCCATGAGCGGTTGGACGGAGCAGGTCAAAGCACGACTGCCTGAAGTGCTCAACACCATGCGCAGCAATCTGCACAGCCGTATCGAAAAGATAGCGGCAGAGGTCGATGCCAGTCGTCTGGAGCAGGAGATTGCCCATTTGTTACAAAAGATGGATGTGGATGAGGAGCTGGATCGGCTCGACAGCCATATTCAGGAGGTGCGCCGTGTGCTGGATCTTGATGAGCCGGTCGGACGGCGTCTCGATTTTCTGATGCAGGAGCTCAACCGCGAGGTCAATACGCTCGGCTCAAAGTCGTCAGATGCCGAGATGACGCGCATTGGCGTGGAGCTGAAAGTGCTTGTCGAGCAGATGCGTGAACAGGTGCAGAACATCGAGTAGCGCTACGCCCAACAAAGGTTACTCCTCTTCCTCTCGTTCCTCCCGCTTGACCCGGCGAATCTTCCCTTCGGGGCTGATGATCGCCTGCCAGCGAATCTGTCTTTCATCCTTCACATAAGCGACGAAGTAGTGTTCTCCGCCTGCCTTGTAATACTCCGTCAGAGACATCTGCGGATAGCGCAGCTTGGCATGTGGCCACTTGCTGCGTAACGCCTGCTCGATGTGTTGCGGCGGCGCATTATAAAACAGTACGCGGCCCTTATTCGCAGCCTCTCTCTCTTTTGCGGTACTCAACTCATACGTTGACTGATAGCTCAACGATGGATCTTCGTAGGGTGACAAATGACTGCTGCAGCCGCTTGTCGCGGCCGCAAGCATGATTGCTATTAGTACAGAAAAACAGCGCGCCATCACTGACCTGCCTTCATTCATGTCTCTCCTGCTTCAATTTTTGATGATGAGTGATCGTACCGAAAGGCAACTGCGACGGCTACCGTCCGCGCCCGCTTTTCAAGAAAAAAGCAGGTCCACCCGATAACGGAAAAAAAGCGGATGCACTTTAGTTTGCAAGGGCTCGTTGCAAGAGTACGTAAGCTAAAGAAAGTGCATCGGTACCTGATAGTCGCATGGAGACAATTCACCAAAATGGAGTTTGACCATCACACCTTGCCCGCGCAGCGCACCACCTGCAGGCGACTGGCCACCTGCGCACTTCTGCTTTTCTGTGCCAGCATTGGCAGCGAAAGTTACGCGGCAAAATGTCTGTTTGTCGCTTCTTACCATCGTGGTTACGAGTGGAATGATGGCATTGAGCGCGGCGTTGATAACACGCTGAAAGGGCGCTGTGAACTGTATAAATTTTTTATGGATACCAAACGCAATAAAGGCGTCGCGTTTGCCGAGCGCAAAGCCCTTGAAGCCAAGGCCTATATCGAAAAAATCGAGCCCGATGTGGTCATCGCCGCCGATGACAACGCCTCTAAATATCTGGTCAAACCCTACTTCAAAGATGCGCGCCTGCCGTTTGTGTTTTGCGGCATCAACTGGACAGCGCAGCCTTATGGATACCCCTACAGCAATGCCACCGGCATTATTGAGGTCGCCCCCATTCGTCCACTGCTTAAAGCGATCAGACAGATTGTCGATCAACCCGGCAGAGGTGTCTATCTCTCTGCCGATGTTTTGACCGAGCGCAAAGATTACCAACGTTACCGTGAAAGTTACGCTAAAAAAGGCATTGTGCTACAGGGTGTTTTCGCCAAAACCATGCAGGCGTGGCGAGAGCAGTACATTGCCGCTCAAGCGCAAGAGATTGATTTCATCGTGCTCAACAACAACAGTGGCATCAACGATTGGGATAGCCGTGAAGCGGTACGCATTGCGCAGCGCTATAACCACGTTCTGACCGTTACTAACTACGACTGGATGATGCAATATGCAATGTTCGCCATGACAAAACTGCCCGAAGAGCAGGGCGAGTGGGCGGCGCAGGTGGCGCTGGCCATTCTCGACGGTGAGCCAGCGGCCAGCATCCCGATCATCACCAACCGTCGCTGGAATATATTCGCCAATCCGCAGCTACTTGAAAAGGCCAATATTCAGCTACCCGCGCACCTGATGCACAAAGCGATCAAAGTGGCCAGCACGCAGGAAATCAAAGAGGCCAAACTGTAGGCACCGATTTTAGCCATGTCACTACGCCACATAACATTCCACCTGCCGATGACCGCACTCGCGCTGTTGTTGGGTCTGGGTATCACCGCAGCGCTGACAACCATCGCCTATAACGAGGTGATGAAGCGTCAGCAACAGAGCTATGATACCGAGGTCGATCTGATCAACGTCACCATCGCGAGAAAGATCGGCAACACCGATGAGATTATCCACGGCATGCGCACGCTGTTTGATGCATCCACCCACGTTGATGCGGATGAATTCCGCTTGTTCGCCAGCGATATACTTGCTCGTCACAACTATTTCGATACGGCAACTTATCTGCCTCTTGTCACAGGGGCGGCGCGCGAGCGGTTCGAAGTGCAGATGCGCGATCAGGGGTACGCAACCTTCTCCATTACCGAGCGCTCCCCCGCCGTTCATAACGGCCAAATGCGCCCCGCGGTCGAGCGGGAGCGCTACTTTCCGGTTATCTACCACGAGCCATTCAACCCGCTCAGTGCAAAACAGATCGGTTATGACTACTTGTCGATCCCAGGCTGGGAGGCCGCCATCGCCTACGCTATTGATTCCGCCAAGGCCAGCGCCACCACGCTAAGCTACGATGATAAGGGCCATTTAACCTACACGGTGTTTGAAGCGATCTATGCCGGAAAGAGTACGCCGGACGACAGGCAGACCCGGCGCGAAACTGTCAACGGTCTCATTGCACTCAAGGTCAATGTTGAAAAAATTGTAATGGGAATCGCGCTGAACAGCCCGATGTATGTTCGGTTCTCCATCGATGCCGAGCCGGAGCTATTCAATCTGGATTCTATGGATGGCAGCAATACACAGTCAAACAGCTTACTGATCACATGGTTTAAAAGCCGTGACGCCATCGCTTCGGCTAACCGGAAATTCATCGTCGAGATCGACAAACCACTCTCATGGCTGGATATCGACAACCGGCTGCTGGTGTTGGCACTTGCTATCGGTGGCGGTATTACGCTGCTGCTGCTGATGCTGACGCGCAACATCAAGCTGCGCGCCAAGGATCTGGAGAAGAGAAATCTGCAGATTCAGGAGCTGGTCACTTCACGCACGCATGAGCTGGCGACAGAGAAAGAGCGTGCGCAGATCACTCTGAAGTCACTCGGTGACGCTGTTATCGCCACCGACTCTCATGGCAACGTGGAGTATCTGAACCCGGTCGCTGCACGGCTCATCGGTTGTGACAGGGCGGCGGCGTTGGGAAATCCGGTCGAAACGATATTCGCGATCAAAAACGAGGTCAGCGGCAACGCAATAGAAAACCCCGTTACCACCTGTTTGCGCGATGGCGAAACCATCTACCTACCCGATCAGACGCTGCTCATCAACACAGCAGGGCAGCACCACCCCATCGAAGGTAGCGCCGCACCCATCTGCGATTGGGAAGACCGTTTTACCGGCACTGTGCTGGTCTTTCGCGACGTTGGACAGGCGCGCAAGATGGCCAAGCAGATGGCGCACCAAGCGACACATGATGCGTTGACCGGGCTGCCCAACCGCGCACTGCTCATGGATCGATTGCGCCAGGTTTTGACTCGGGCACCGTGGCACAGAAAAATCATCGCTACGATGTTTCTCGACCTGGATCGCTTCAAAATGGTCAACGACACCCTCGGTCATGACGTGGGTGACGAGCTGTTGAAGCAGGTTGCTACGCGGCTGGAAAATTGCCTGCGCAAAGGCGATACGGTGAGCCGTCTGGGTGGTGATGAATTCGTCGTACTGCTGACCGATATTGCCAAGATTGAAGATGTCGGGGTCGTTGTCGAAAAAATTCTGGCCGCGCTCAGAGAGCCATTTCTTATCGATGAACGGGATTTTTTCACCACTGCAAGCATCGGTATCAGCCTCTACCCCGATCACGGCAAAGAGGCAACTGTGTTATTGAAAAATGCCGACACAGCCATGTATTGCGCCAAAGCGAAAGGCAAAAATGCCTATGCATTTTACTGCCAGTCGATGAACGAACAGTCCGCCCGTCGCCTCAGCCTGGAGACCGATCTGCGTCGCGCACTGGAACGCAACGAGCTGCGCATTCACTATCAGCCGCAGATCGATGTTGGCACTGGCCGCATCATCGGTGCAGAGGCGCTGGTGCGTTGGCAGCATCCGACACTAGGCATGTTGCCACCGATAGAGTTTATCCCGCTGGCTGAAGAGAGCGGACTCATCGTGCCTATTGGTGATTGGGTGCTGCACGAGGCGTGTCGGCAGAACAGGGCGTGGCAGGATGATGGGCTGCCGCATTTTTGCATGGCGGTCAATGTGGCCAACCTGCAGCTGCAGCGCGGCAGCCTAGTGCTGGATGTCAGCCGCGCACTGAAAACTTCTGGCATGAAAGCCCAATACCTCGATCTGGAGTTGACGGAAGGTGTGCTGGCCCAGGATGCTGATACGGCGACAAAAACCCTCACCCAGTTGACAAACATGGGCATCAAGCTCTCTATCGACGACTTTGGCACCGGCTACTCCTCGCTGAGTTACCTAAAACGTTTTCCGGTCAATGCGCTAAAGGTCGACCGCTGTTTTGTCAAAGATGTCATTGTCGACGCCGATGATGCAGCGATCTGCACGACGATCATCTCCATCGCCCACAACCTGAACCTGTCAGTGATCGCCGAAGGTGTCGAGACTGCCGAGCAGTTACAGTTTCTCATCGAGCGGGGTTGCCACTGCATTCAAGGCTATTTTTTCAGTCGTCCATTGCCACCCGACCAGTTCGTCAAGCTGCTCGAAAAAGAGAAGCGTGAACGCACCGCGTTGGATCTGCCCGCCTGATCTAGCTCCTAACAACGTTCCTAACAACACCTAAGTCAACACCCCCGGAACCTAACCCGATGTTGTGCGTGGTCGCATTTACATCTATAACGATGCTTGCGTAGATGTGCTGCGTAGAAACAAAGGCAGGAGGTGTACCATGAGTAACGAAAACGGATCCCCGGTAAAAATAACCTGTTTTTCAGATCTGTTGTGCATCTGGGCTTACATTGCCCAAGCCCGAATCGACGAGCTTCAACATCAATTTGGTGGGCGTATTGAGGTCAACTTTCTCTTTGTTCCTCTGTTTGGTGATACGCAAAAACGTATTGCAGAGGGGTGGGCTGATCGCGGTGGTTTCAGCGCGTTTAATCGCCACGTGCTCGAAGTGGCTCAAGAGTTCGCGCACATCGAGGTGCATCCCGACCTCTGGCTTAAAAACGTGCCCGCCTCATCGGCCAGCGCGCATCTGATGCTCAAGGCCGTTGAGCTGGCAACGCAGGATAGCGCGCTGCTCTACCGCACTATTTGGGCATTTCGGCAGGCATTTTTCAGGGATTGCCGCAATATCAGCGAGCAGCAGGTTCAGTACGAAATTTTGCAGCAACTGGGCATTGCCCGTACGGCGGTGGAGGCGATGATTCAAAACGGTCGCGCCTACGCCCTTTTGTGTCGGGATCTTGAAGCGCGAGAGCGTCACCGAATCCACGGCAGCCCAACGTTCGTGCTGAACGAAGGCCGTCAAAAACTTTATGGAAATCTGGGCTACCGGGTGTTGGAGGCCAATGTGCAGGAGCTGCTCGAAGGCAAGCTCGTGGGTCAGGCCAGCTGGTGCTAGCCGAACACTCAACACCACTTCGTAGCCTGTGGTTGAGGAACGAAACCCGGGGTCGCGAGGTGTCTGGCACCCCCTGGGTTTCGTGACGCTCAACCACAGGCTACAGACGCTCCAACAGTAGCGGCATCACTGCTCATGTTATCTGGCCATCCCCCGATACAACGGGGGGTATCAGTACGTGGCAATTTTGCAGCTGAACTTTCTCAACCATTACCACTCCAACAGCTCAGCAGTAACACAATTATAGATTGACGTGTTACGACAGTTTACTTACCATCGGTCACCTATGAAGCGCCTGCTGTTATATCTCCTGCTAATTCTCAATCTGTGCTCTAGCATTGCTTTTGCCTGGGATTCCCATCCCGAGGCGATGAGCGGCTATGACGCGGCGGCGGCTGAGCTGGTGGTCACCCAGGAGCACCCGGGTAGCAGCCTCCATCACGGTGATCACTGCTGCCACGGTGCGGCGCATCTGATCGCTATTATCTGCAATACCACTGAATCGGTGGCGGTCAGTCACCAAGATCAGTACACGTTTTCTGCGTCTGCTCTACCCTATTTGTATATCTCTCTCCTGCTAAGACCCCCTATCGTTTAGTCCTTCTCAATGTTATGTGCACTGCCTGCGTGAGCGCTGGCGGTGTGTGATTTGTTGCATCTGAAGGATTGTCATCATGTTTTTAAAGCGTTTTTTATGGGCAGGCGTCTGCGCTTGCTTGGCGTTGCCCGTGTGGGCGACCGACTCTCGTGCGGTTTCGTTATCAATCAGCGCCAGTGGCGCGCAGCAAATTGATCCGTCATTAACGGCGTTTATCGAGCAGGTCTGGGCTGAGAGCCCTGCCGTGCAGGGGGCACAAGCGGCTTTGGAGGCTGCTCAGGCGCGTGTTGAAGGCGCCGACAAGCCGCTGCATAACCCGGCGTTGGAGTTTGACACCGAACGTACGGACATCAACACCACCTCGCTAGGATTCAGTCAGACCCTTGACTGGAGTGATAAGCGGGGAGCGTTAAGCCGTATTGCCAAGCAAGAGCTACAGGCGGCAGGCGCGGGGGTGCTCAAGCAGCGCCAAAGTGTCGCCGTTGAAGCCCTGCAGGCCTTAGCGGGTTATTTCACCGCGCTTGAGACGCAGGCATTGACACAGCGCCGCAGTGAATTGATGCAAGGTTTTGTTGATGCTGCGAAGCAGCGGCGGGCAGCGGGTGATCTGGCGGCACTGGATGTGACGCTGGCACAGGTTGCTTACAGCGAGGCGTTGATGGCGCAGGCGGCCAGCGAGAGTGAGCTGGCGCAGCGCGAAGCGGCGTTGCAGGCGGTCAGTGGTTTGACGCTGGCGCAGTGGCCGCCACTACCCAGTGAGTTGGCGGCACCACCCGCACAGGTTAATCCGGCACTGCTGGAATCGTTGCCCGAATTGGCCGTGCTGCGTGGGCGCAGAGAGACAGCGCGGGCACGCATCAACCTTGCCGAGCGGCAGGGCCGCATGGATCCCACCTTTGGTGTGCGCGCCGGTCGTGAAGACTCTGAGACGTTGCTCGGCCTGAGCTTCGAAATCCCGCTGTTTGTACGTAATAACTTCAAAGCTGAAGTACGCGCCGCATCACAGGATGCGATTGTCGAGGATCAAATCTACCGCGATGCGCATCGACGTGCTGCAGCTCGTCTTAACGGCGCGTTGGGGCGCTTTTTAAATACCAGCCGTGCCTGGCAGGCGTGGCTCGCCACGGGTCAGCAAGCGCGGCGTGAGCAGATGAAATTGCTTGAGTTGATGTGGCAAGCGGGTGAGTTAACTGCTACCGACTATTTGATTCAGGCCAAACAGAATATCGATACCCAGGCTGCGGCAACCGCGTTGATGGGTGAAGTGTGGCAGTCGGCAATCGCCTGGTTGGATGCTTCAGGGCAGGTTGGTCAGTGGTTAGGCGTTGCGCCGACCACAGCCGCGCAAACAAAGAATTTCGGAGAATAAAGAATGAACAACAGATTGGTTTTATTGATGTTATTGAGTCTGGCAATCCCTAGTGCTGCTTGGGCCGAAAAAGGACACGCTCACGAAGAGGGGGATGGTCTTGATGATTTTTCTGACATCGAGATAGTCGAAGAGACGCATGAGCATTCCGACGAAGGTCATCAATATAAAGAAGAGGGGCATGGCCACAAAGATGATGGTCATGAAGAGAAAGGCCATGATGACCACGGCGGTGGTCACGATGAGGGCGGTGATGGCCACGGACACGGCGAAGCGGCAAGCGATGCGGAATTGAGCGATGCCCAGCGCCGTATGGCAGGCATAGAAACCATGGCAGTTAAGCGCCAATCCATGGGCGATGCGATTACTGCGCCGGGCGAAGCGATACTCAATGCGTATCGCACCACCAAAATTACGCCACGCACCCCTGCTCAGGTGATGAAGCGCCATGCGCGTCTCGGCGATCACGTCAAAAAAGGGCAGTCATTGGTGACGCTCTCCAGCGTCGAGATGGCCGAGGCTCAGGGTGGGTTGATGGAGGCCAATGTCGAGTTGCGCCGGGTGAAAAAGCTGGGACGCAAGGTGGTCTCAGAGAAGCGTTTTGTCGCGGCTCAAATCGCTTATCAGCAGGCTTACGCCAAAGTCAGCGCGTATGGCATGACCAAAGCGCAGATCAAATCCCTGATCAAAACGGGCGATGCGACACGCGCCACAGGTGAATTTCGTCTGCTCTCGTTTCAGGATGGCACTGTCATCAGTGATGAATTTATCGTCGGCGAATTGATCGAACCGGGTCATGTGTTGATGACCATCAGCGATGAGTCGGTGCTCTGGGTCGAGGCGCGCCTGACGCCCGAGGATGCAGCGCGCATCGCGTTGGGATCATCCGCGCGGATACAGGCAGGCAAACATTGGCTGAGCGGCAAAGTTACCCAGGCTCGCCACACACTGGATGAGGCGACCCGTACGCTGGCTGTGCATATCGAAGTGGACAACCGCAATGATGAACTTCATCCCGGCCAGTTCGTGACTGCTGTGATTGAGGGTGAAGATAGACAGCAAGGCATTGTTCTGCCTCTGGCTGCTGTGTTGAGAGCTGCCGATGGTGACTGGCAGGTATTTGTCGAAGTCGCACCGGGTCGCTTTGAACCAAAAGAGGTGGAGGTGTTACGCACACTGGGCGACCAGATGCTGATTGAGGGTATTGCAGAAGGCACTACCGTGGTCAGCAAAGGTGCTTTTTTCGTCCAGTCAGAGATCGCCAAAAGCGGTTTTTCTGTGCATAACCACTAATCAATTGTAGGAGCGGCGCTGCGCCGCGTTAGGGTGATACCCCGTCGAAAAATCGCGGCGGGGGCACCGCTCCTACGAGAGGAGACAACCATGTTAAATAAAATAATCGACGCAGGTGTCGAGAACCGCCTGTTGGTGGTGCTCGCCCTGCTCGCCACCATTGTCGGTGGCGCTTTGGTGCTGCCCAAGCTCAACCTCGATGCGTTTCCCGATGTCACCAACGTTCAGGTGCAGATCAACACCGAGGCTCAGGGCCTTGCTGCCGAGGAGGTGGAGCAGCTCATCACCTTCCCTATCGAGGCGGTGATGTATGCGTTGCCTGATGTCGAAGAGGTGCGTTCGATCTCCAAAACAGGGCTATCGGTGATTACGGTGGTCTTTAAAGAGGGCACCGATATCTACTTCGCCCGTCAGCTCGTATTTGAGCGATTGCAGGCGGCGAAGGAGCAGATCCCCGACGGCATTGGTACGC
>JAADGQ010000136.1:0-4733 GCA_013152295.1 Gammaproteobacteria bacterium
ATAGGCAAGTGATAAAAAAAGTTTTCATGTTTTTCTCCTAAAATGTGTGCGCAGCATGACTACCGATATTGAACTCGTACTGCAACCACAGGCTGTGATTGCTGTTGTCAGCCAGATGCTCGGTTTTATCGTAGTTGTACTGAAGACGCAGCTTGCTGTACTCGGAGAGATACCAGGTCACATTGGGTGAGACTCTTGTGCGGTTATCACGTTGGGGGTCGTTTGCCGTATCGCCATCTGCGCGCGCAAAATCGTAGCGCAGCCCAGCAACCCAGCCCGGCTTAAAACCCCACAATAGTTGAGTAAAGCCACCGGAATCTTTCAGGGTTTCATGATTGGGATCGGTGACATCACCGGCATCATAATCACGTTTCAGAAATTCAGTGTGCCAGGCAATAAAAGGGAAACCGCGCTGGGACCGAAGCGGCTGCCATTTGAGGTAGAGATCTGCGCCGTAGATCACCGTATCGGTATCAGCGCCACTGCTGTTGGGGCCGATCAAGCCAGAAATGCCGATATTCATGCTGACCGTTTCTGATAGATCAAGGCCGTTCAACCAACGCGCGTTATAGAGCAGTTCACTGCCATTGTTGGCACTGCGTTCTTGCAAGGTATGCCCGCCCACCTCCTCACCCGGTGTGAATAGAAAACTCGTTACTGTTTCGCCGTTCGCATTTTGAGCACCAAGATAGAGTTCTGAATACCAATCCACCGGCATCAACCACGCCAGACGCGCCCCCTGACCACGCAAACCATCGCCGCCAAACAGGCGAGACAAAATGACAGGCTGATCGGCGAAGCCCCAGGTGTGTGGATGCTGTCGATTTAGACGACCAAACTCCGTAAAGAACTGCCCGGCCTTAACCTGCAAGCCACCGGGCAGCCCCCGCGTGGTCAGAAACGCCTCTTCAAGCTCGACCACAGAGTCACCCGCACGATCAATTAAAAAAACCAGATTGGCCTGGGCATCGAAATAGTTATCTACCGTGCTGCTGAGCGACAGCTCGACATTTTGCACGGTAAAACCGTTACGGTTAGGGTCATGTCCACCGACCTGCAGTCCGGCAAGTTCGTCACTGTCTGCGCTAGAGCCTCCCGCTGAAAACAGGCCCGACAGGCCAATTTGAATCGGCAAATTCCCCCAAGACGGTTGTTTGGCCGAATCACTGTTGGCTGCTAGTGAAGCGGTGGAGTACATAAAAAACAGGCCAACGGCAAACGCCGTCAACACAGGGTTATGGTGTTGCATGTTTGTCCACCCTTTAATAGAAAAGCTGTATTGATACAGCTCACGCAGGCGCAAATCTCCCTGCGTAAAAAACTTAAAGAATCTAATTAAATTGAATCAGATGGATGGAGGGGCGCGAGGATTTCGGGAGTAGACACGTACGCTGGAGAAAAAGGGTATTGTGACAACAACGAGGATACCCAGACAGACAAATAAGGGCGTGTTAATCGATACGAGTGGTGTGCCTGCCCCGTCCAGTTGAGCTAGGCGGCAAATTTGGCAGTCGCTTTGAAGATGATCACCATCGCCATCAAGAAGGTCATGCTGAGAGACATGGATAATGGCGAGCAACAGCATAAACACCAGAACAAGCCTTAGCAGGATGTTGCCAATGTTTGACCTGTTGAATAAGTGCCATGAATCCATGACGCTTATTGAGCCAAGTTTTGGTTTGGATTGCAAGCGCTGGAGGATTATCTCCCTGTTAGCTCAATACTGAGACTGTAATTTTTTCTGTGTAATTACAGTCTCAATATGCATCTCACTTTTACGCCCACAACGCACCAATCGGCACAGCAAATAGCCTATCACCAAATGCTGTGGTGTGATCGCCATCATAGAGCAAGATACCCAGCTTAAATCGCTCACCAGTGATATTTTGAAAACGCTTCAGCCCGGCAAAATCCTTGGTATTCAAGGTAGCCGCTGCTTTTACTTCCACAGCGAAACAGTCTCCTATGCCGTTTTCAATAATGATATCGACCTCTACTTTATCTTTGTCTCGATAGTGAAAGAAGTGCAGTGGTTCGTCGATCCATGTTGCCTGTTTACGTAGCTCGTTATAGACAAAGGACTCCAGCAATAGACCAAAATCAGCCGGTTGCCGCACTATGCGTTCTTGCGTTAGCCCTCTGATGGCACACATCATACCGGTGTCAATGGAATGTATTTTTGGTTTTTTGACCAGGCGTTTGTATTCATTTGAGTGCCACGCTGGTAGTTGCTCTACAAGAAACAACTGCTCCAGTAATCCCATGTACTTTTTGATGGTCAGACGGTCAAGTCCCAGCTTGCTACCCATCTCGGTAAGATTCACCAATTTCCCGGCGTAAAAGGCCGTGAGTTTGAGTAGCTTGGTCATCAGATCAGGATGGTCGATATGGGTTAGATCTTGGATATCCCGTTGGATTAACGTACTAATATACTGCTGGTACCAAGCCGCTCTACGGCGTTCACTCGAACGTTGTAGTGGCTCGGGAAAACCACCAGCAACAATTCGTTGTAGCAGATGCTCTCGAAGACGGGTCTCTTTGGCTGATGGGGCTTTCTGTAACAGCATCTTGTTTAAGAATGTGGGTGGATGCCCCAAGATTTCACACTCCGAAAGAGTGTTAAGACGCACGGACTCCATTCGACCGGCTAAAGAGTCTGATAACCGAGGCAAGAGCAGGGCATTGGCTGAACCTGTTAACAGAAAGCGTCCAGGTTGCCGATTCTCATCGATGGATTGTTTGATCGAAACAAATAGCTCAGGTAACCGTTGTACCTCATCAAGTACAATTCGCTTTGGCGGCAAATTGCGGATAAATCCAACAGGATCTGCTTTGGCAATTTCAAACTGCGCCTGATCATCCAAGGTAATGTATTCCCACGCTTCATCAATCAGGCTTTTTACCAGAGTCGTTTTCCCCACCTGCCGAGGCCCCATGACAAACACAGCCGGAGTATCGGCTAGGGCTTCTCGAATATTTGCAGCAGAATAACGTGGATACATGCTGAAAGCTTAGTTAGTCCAAATGATAATTAATAGCCGTCCAAACGTTATTGTATCGCCGTCTGAATGTGACTGCAACCAGCACCAGAATGTTGCCTGGATATCATATAATCGGCGAGATAAAAAGCTTTAATCTGACAGGCAGAGCACTGGCTAGATTAGAGCTGGAGGCAAGAGAATTATCTTCCTACGCTTCAACCAGTATTGAGGGAAATCCTTTACCACTCACAGGAGCTATAAAACCCAGCGGTATGGTGCCAGTTCAAGCGTTGGTATTAACTATTTAACACCAACGTCCCGACCAACTCCCCGACATTGTTTAAATTATGCCGTCTCAGATAGTCGACAATCCCTGCATTGATCTTGGGACAGAGCAGTGGATCGTAAAAGAGCGCAGTACCGATACCCACCGCGCTGGCGCCTGCGATCATAAAAGCGATGGCGTCTTCGGCAGTGGTGATACCACCTTGGCCGATGATGGGGATGTTATGCCCTTTGCAAACCTGGTAGACCTGATGAACCTTAAGCAAAGCGACGGGCTTGATGGCGGGGCCGGAGAGGCCACCCTGGTTGTTGCCGATGATGGTTTGGCGCTGTTCGATATCGATGGCCATGCCCATTAGGGTGTTGATGGCAGCGAAAGCATCGGTGCCTGCTTCGATGCAGCGTTTTGCATTTCCGGCGATATCGGTCTGGTTGGGTGACAGCTTGGTGATCAGTGGTTTGCGCGTGACGGCGCGGCACGCGGCAACGACGCGCGCTGACATGACGGGATCGTTGCCGAATGCGACGCCGCCCGCTTTGACGTTGGGGCAGGAGATGTTGATTTCGATGGCATTCACCGGTGAGTCATCGAAGATGCGCGTGACTTCGACGTAATCTTCAATGGTTGACCCGGCGACGTTAGCGATGAAGCAGGTCTCACTGAAGTCGAGCTTGGGCAGGATCTCATCCACCACATGGCGAGCGCCAGGATTCTGCAGACCGATGGCGTTGATCATGCCCATCGGTGTTTCGCAGACGCGGTGGGGCTTGTTGCCGAGACGCGGTTCGACCGTGGTGCCTTTGAGGCAGATGGCGCCCACATCGCGGTTTGAGAACCCTTCAACGCGGGTATACTCTTGGCCAAAGCCGACGCAGCCGGAGAGTAATACCTGTGGATTGCTAAATTTCATGCCACAAAATGTTGTCGCCAAGCGCTGTTGATCTGCGCTGGCATTAGATGGGTGAGAGGTCACTGCTGCGCTGTTGAGGTTGCTGTCTGTCATCGAAAAATCCGTTGCTAGCTGACTAAAGGGCCACTGCTGTTATGTTTCATGTTGTGCTGTATGAGCCGGAGATCCCACCGAACACCGGCAACATTATACGCCTGTGCGCCAACACCGGCGCGACCTTGCATCTGATTCGTCCACTGGGGTTTGATCTGGATGACAAAAAGCTGCGTCGTGCGGGGTTGGATTATCGCGAATTTGCCGAGCTGCGCCTGCACGATAGTCTGGATACATTTTTTGCAACGTGCAATCCTCTACGTACTTTCGCTTGCTCAACCAAGGCACAGCAGCGTTACACGGATGCTCGCTATCAAGCAGGGGATGCGTTGCTGTTTGGGCCAGAGGGTCGCGGCCTGCCAGGGCCAGTGCTGGAGCAACTGGGCGGCGAGCAGATGGTGCGCATTCCCATGTTGGCAAATAGCCGCAGTTTGAATCTGGCCAATGCCGTTGCGGTGATACT
>JAADGQ010000136.1:4762-23537 GCA_013152295.1 Gammaproteobacteria bacterium
CGCTGACCATTGAGTCGCGTCTGTATTTTATTCGAGGTAGACACGACATGACTGATGTTACGCTTGATACGAAATGGGGTACGCCGTCGCGCCTGCATGACCCTTATGCCCTGGCGAACTTTCAGCCACGCTGCAGTGATGTATTGATCGTGACGGCACCCAAGGCGGGGACGACCTGGATGCAGCAGATACTGCACCAGTTGCGCAGTGGTGGCGATACCGAGTTCACCTCTATTTTCCAAGTTGTGCCATGGCTTGAAAAGCCTGCCGAACATGAGCCATGGCAACAGCGATTGGCCCGCTACGAACAGATCCCCAACCCCCGTATCTTTAAAACCCACTGTACCTATGAGCAGACGCCGGGCGTTGATGTTGCCAAAATCGTGCTCAGTTCGCGCGATCCGCGTGACTGCTGCGTCAGTTTTTACCACCACATGATGGGTATGAACGAAACTGCCCTTCAGCGCTACGGCATTCAACAACCAGACTCGTTTGATGTCTGGATTGATCAGTGGCTCAACTTCGCGTCATGGTATCGCAATGTGCAAAGTTGGTGGCCACACATCGATAACAGTAATCTATTGTGGTTGCGTTATGAGGATATGAAAGCGGACCTGTCAGCCTCTCTCGATCAGCTGCTAACTTTTTTGAGGTGGTCAATCACGACCGAGCAGCGACTGAAAGTACTGGAGCTGTGCAACATCGGCTGGATGAGAGCGCATGAGTCGAAGTTTATTTTGCATACGGAGGGTGGTGAACCGACGTTCAAAGCCGGCGGCTTTGTGCGCAAAGGGACTGTTGGCGACTATCAAACGCTACTGAGCACCGAGCAAGAGGCACGTATATTGGCAAAAGCACGTCAGATGTTAACGCCTGAGTGTCTGCGCTTTTTGGCGCTGAATGTTGAGGCTGGCTGAGAGATGAGGCTGCGACTTTAGCCCTTGAAATTAACGAGTAAAAAATTTATCGGATATACGCCTCCGTTGTATAACGTCGCATCATACGATGGCTATTAAAAAATGATGCATTTTTACAGATCGCGCCCTTCATCACCTTTACCCAGCGGTCTTGCTCTTGATACAGCGGCAACACCACTTGCTCTAATTTGTCATACAACGCCAGGGCATCATCACCATTGGCAGACTCCACACTGTCACCCACCGCCCAACCCGTTACACCCTCGATGCACCCTTCGATCCACCACCCATCAAGCACACTCAAATTGGGCACACCGTTGAACGCGGCCTTCATACCACTGGTACCCGAAGCCTCCATTGGCCTTAGCGGCGTATTCAACCAAACATCTACGCCAGCCACCATCAAACGCGCTATATCCATGTCGTAACCAGGTAGAAATATCATATTAACCACGCCATCAAGCTCACGAACATGGCGATAAAGCGCTGCGATAAGCTGCTTTCCTCCCTCGTCATGGGGGTGTGCTTTACCTGCCAATACGATTTGAAAGGGTTGGTTACGAGCAATGCTTTTAAGACGTTCGATATCAGAGAAGAGCAAATCCGGGCGTTTGTAGGCTGTCATACGGCGAGCAAAACCCAGTGTGGGCAGTCGTGCATCAAACGTTGCCCCCGTCAGCGATTCTATTTTATCGATCAAAGAGGCCTTGGCGAGCCGGTGTGCTTGTAAAATTTCTTCGTCAGAAATGCAACAATCGGCACGCACCAACAGCTCGGGCTCATGACACCAACCCGGCAGATGATGATCATAAATTTTTGCAAAACTGGGGCTGGCCCAGGTGTACGGATGTACACCATTGGTAATAGCTTTAACTCGGTAGCCGGGAAACATCTTGCGCGACACTTCGGCATGACGCTTGGCAACACCATTGACATGCTCACTCAGATTCAATGCCAAAGAGGTCATATTAAGTGCCTCATCACCAGCGAGGTGTTTCAGCGTGACAACATCCACAATATCCCCCAACATTCGTTGCACCAAACCATAATCGAAACGATCATGCCCCGCCTCCACAGGTGTGTGCGTGGTGAAACAACACAGCTCCCGCACCCGGGGAATATCGTATGGTGACTCATCGGGCCTCAGGTCATCACTCGGATATTTAAAGCGCCGCAACAGCTCTAAGCCTAATAGAGCGGAGTGCCCTTCATTCATATGATATTGGCGCACCTCAAAACCGAGCGCCTGCAAAAGACGTGCGCCGCCAATACCCAGCACAACCTCCTGTTTAAGTCGGTAGGCGCTGTCGCCACCGTAGAGAGTGTCGGTGATTTTCCGGTCTTCCGCGCTATTTTCGGCCACGTCGGTATCGAGCAAAATGATCGGCTGCTGCCCATTCATATGCCCGGCCAAGATATAAAGCCAAGCACTAATCCAAACGGTGCGGTCCTCTATCATGACCGCAATCTTGGCATTGAGTCTTTCAGCATGATCGGCAGGGTTCCACTGCATCGGGGTTTCACTCTGTTTACCCTCGGCATCAAGCTGTTGATGAAAATATCCGGCCCGACTCACCAAAGTGACAGCCACCACTGGCAGCTCAAGATCGGTAGCTGAACGCATGGTGTCACCAGCTAGCACACCCAAACCACCACTGTAGGTAGGGATGTCATTTTGCAGCGCGATCTCCATAGAGAAGTAGGCAATACGGGGTTCGTGGGTAAAGTCATCAAGCTGAAACATCGCGGTTTACCTTCCTGGTTGTTGCATCTTTGTTGTTAACACCTCCTGATTCAGGCTCTGTCTGTCTACCTGTCACAAGCCAGCCTGGCATCAACATCCGCTTCCGCCTGCAACCAATCATCCAGCGCAGCTTCCCCTTGAAAGCCCCGTTGTTCGGCGATGAGATAAGCTGCTTCTGCGATCATGCAGCATCGTTGCTTAGGGTCTATATTCGACACTGCCTCGTTTTTTTGAACTTTGACTTTCGGTGCTGTTTTTCCAGCCTGTGCTTTTTTTCCAACGGACCGTCTCTTCTTTGCCATGGTAGTTATCTCCTTAGGTATATGATACTGATTATCAGTATCACAGAAGCACATCACTCAGATTCATAGCGTAACACCTATGGGCCACACGTAGGTCAACCCCCGTTTACACGATCTGCTACTGCTTACATGCAAGACTATTTAACATGACTATCAATATAATAGAGTGGATTAAACGCCAGCGTATTCGCTACATACTTAAGCACTACCCTATCCCTTTTATTTTGTGGCAAAAGGTGCTGTGCAAAATAGAATTGCTACATGGCCTGAGTTCGGTGGAAAAAGCCCAACTGCGCGAACTGGCAACGCTGTTTCTTCAGCGCAAGACGCTCACAGGTGCGCAAGCGTTTCAGCTGACCGACGAGATGGTCGTGATGATCGCCGCCCAGGCGGCACTACCGATCCTTAAACTTGGGCTAAACTATTACAGCGGCTGGGTTGAAGTGATCATTTATCCGGGCGCCTTTCGTGTTACCCATGACAATATCGACCCGAATGGACTGGTATCAAATGAAGCAAACACCTTGAGTGGCGAAGCCTGGCTTCGCGGTCCGGTGATTCTCTCTTGGGACGATGTTGAGCATGATCTTCGCGCGCCACACCTGGGGCATAATGTTGTGATACATGAGTTCGCACATAAGCTCGACATGCTGGATGGCAGTGCCGACGGCTTACCCCCGCTTCATCCTCAAATGGAACTCAACCACTGGGCAGATGCACTCAGCTCTGCCTACGAAGTCCTGCGTCAGCAGGTTGCCCACCACCACCGCACACGCATCAATGCCTATGCAGCCACGACCCCCGCCGAGTTTTTTGCCGTTGTCAGCGAATATTTTTTTGCCGCGCCGAACATTCTTAATCGCCACTGCCCAGAGGTATACCAACAGCTGATACAGTTTTACCGCCAAGAACCTCTTGTTCGCCAAGAACAAAATAAAGCAGCAGCTCAGCATCCACAAGGATAAAAAAACTCCCGAAATCGTACAGTCTCTACTCACAGAGTATGGTTTGATTATTATACTTGTCGCCATTGCGTTAGAAGGGTTTGGGATCCCCGTTCCAGGCCCTCGTATTCAGAGAGCAAGTGCTGCGCTCTTTGACTCGATGCACTGCAGTAACGACTGCCATGACATTACAAAAGATTGCGCGCCATCGCGCTGCAGCTGCATTGCCAGCGCATCGATATCAATACCAGCCTGCGCAAAACGCGTCAGCAATGCTTCAGCTTCGCCGCCCTCTTCAGCCATCACGCCTTTGCGCTGACCATGATCAACAAACGCGAGCAGTGTCTTTTCGGGAATGGTATCGATGGTGTCCGGTGCCGCCAGTGCCTCGAGATAGAGTGTATCTGGCGCGGCGGGATCTTTACTGCCAGTACTAGCCCACAATAGGCGCTGCGACTGGACACCGGCAGCAGCCAGTTTTTGCCAGCGCGGGGTTGCCAGCAGATCACGATAAGCCTTGTAGGTGCGCATCGCGATGGCAATGCCGAGACGATTTTTCAACGTGTCTGGCACCTTGTCTTTAATGGCGACATCCCAGCGGCTGACAAACAGCGATGCTACAGAGGCAACCCTGGCATCGAGGCCAGCGGCGATACGCCGTTCAATGCCGCGCATATACGCCTCGGCAGCCTCAATGTAGTGCTCGCGAGAAAACAGTAACGTCACATTCACAGGAACACCGGCGAAGATGACCTCTTCGATCGCGCTAATACCGGCGCGGTTACCGGGAATCTTGATAAACAGGTTCGGACATCGTGCCTGCGCATGCAGTCGCACGGCCGCCTCAATGGTAGCGGCCGTGTCGTCCACCAACAGGGGAGACACTTCCAGCGATACCCAGCCATCAACACTGTCGGTAGCATTGTGGACTGGACGAAAAAGGTCGGCGGCTTGGGTCAGATCCTCTAGCGCCAGCTCGAAAAAGAGTGTTTCGCCCGACTTGCCTGCGAGTGCCTTTTCACGGATGGCATCATCGTAGAGAGCACTATCTTTGATGGCATGTTCAAAGATGGTCGGGTTAGACGTCAACCCTGTTACGGAAAATTCGTCGATATAGCGGCTCAGCGTACTGCTGGTTAACAGCTCACGCGTGATGTTATCAAGCCAGAGACTTTGACCGAGGTCATGCAGTTGTTGTGTCGTTTTCATTAATGGGTTCTCCAAGTCGTAAGCAAGACCGGCATCGCCGGACAGGTCCTTTTCCACATCCAACAAAAAAACGCTCTGATTCATCGCCTGATTTATATCGGCCGATGAATCTTTGTCATTCACCATTTATCTTTTTTCTATTGATCGCGGTTTCGGATCAAGACGACCACGTCCAATTGCGAATCTCCGGCAAATCTTGCCCGTATTGCATGATATAAGTTTTGTGTTCGATCAATTTATCGCGCATTTTCTGTTTTAGATAGACCGCATTTGAACCGAGAGAAGGCACACGATCAATCACATCTTCCACCAAATGGAAACGATCCATATCGTTGAGCACGACCATATCGAATGGTGTTGTGGTCGTGCCCTCCTCTTTGTAACCACGTACATGCAGATGGTGATGACACATGCGCCGATAGGTGAGGCGGTGAATCAACCAGGGATAACCGTGATAGGCAAAAATTACGGGCGTCTTCGCCGGAAACAGCGCATCGAAATCTTTATCTGGCAGGCCATGCGGATGTTCACTCTGCGGTTGCAGTGTCATTAAATCCACCACATTAACCACCCTGACTTTCAGCTCGGGAAGATGTTGGCGCAGCAGATCCACCGCCGCGACTATTTCCAGGGTGGGCACATCTCCGGCGCAGGCCATCACCACATCCGGCTCACCCCCTTGATCGTTACTGGCCCACTCCCAGATGCCGATACCGGCGCTGCAATGTTTAATCGCCGCGTCCATGTCAAGCCATTGCAGTTGCGGTTGTTTGCCCGCGACAATCACGTTGATGAGGTTTTTGGAACGCAGGCAGGTGTCGGTAACACAGAGCAGGGTATTGGCATCAGGCGGCAGATAGACGCGGATAATGTCGGCCTTTTTATTGACGACATGATCGATAAAACCAGGATCTTGATGAGAAAATCCATTGTGATCCTGACGCCACACATGCGAGGTCAGCAGATAATTCAATGAGGCGATAGGCCGTCGCCAAGGAATCTCTTTACTGGTAATTTTAAGCCACTTGGCGTGCTGATTGAACATCGAATCAATGATATGAATAAAGGCTTCATAACAAGAGAAAAAACCGTGGCGGCCAGTGAGTAGATAACCCTCTAACCAACCTTGGCAAGTATGTTCACTGAGAATTTCCATCACCCGACCATCGGTGGCAAGGTAGTCATCTTCAGGCAAGGTCTCAGCCTGCCATGCTCGATTAGTTACCTCGAACAAGGCACCGAGTCGATTGGATGCGGTTTCATCCGGACCGAAGACGCGGAAATTTTTTGCATCATCATTAAGCTGCATCACATCACGCAACAAGTTACCGACCATTCGCGTCGCTTCACCGACACTCTGACCGGGTTGTTTAACCGCTAATGCATAATCTTTAAAATCAGGCATCACTAAATCTTTGAGCAGTTGACCGCCATTAGCTTGCGGAATCGCCCCCATACGGTGCTCACCATCAGGCGCCATAGCTGCAATATTTTTATGCAGTGTTCCATTATTATCAAACAGCTCTTCAGGCCGATAACTCTTCATCCACTGCTCAAGCAGTTCAAGATGCCCCGGATCATTAGCGAGATTACCAAGCGGCACTTGATGAGAGCGCCAGTAGCCTTCAGTCTTTTTACCATCGACCTCTTTTGGCCCGGTCCAACCTTTCGGTGAACGCAATACGATCATCGGCCAACGGGGTCGGGTTTTGTCTCCATGAATGCGAGCATTTTCTTGAATAGTTTTGATCTCAGCGATCACTGCATCTAAAGTCGCTGCCATTTTTTGATGCATCAGATCAGGGTCAGAACCTTCAACAAAATAGGGTTGATAACCGTAACCTATAAACAGCTTTTCTAACTCATCATGACTGATCCGTGACAGCACTGTCGGGTTAGCGATTTTGTAACCATTGAGGTGCAAAATGGGCAGCACTGCGCCATCAGCTGCCGGGTTAAGGAATTTATTGGAGTGCCAGGCCGTGGCCAATGGTCCAGTCTCCGCCTCACCATCACCCACGACACATGCAGCAATTAAATCGGGATTATCGAACACCGCACCATAAGCGTGGGACAGAGCATAACCCAGCTCACCACCTTCATGAATCGAGCCCGGTGTTTCCGGTGCCACATGGCTGGGAATACCACCGGGGAAAGAGAACTGTTTAAAGAGTTTTTTCATCCCCTCGGCATCCTGACTGATATTGGGATAAAACTCGCTATAGGTGCCTTCGAGATAGGTATTAGCCACCAGACCGGGACCGCCGTGACCCGGCCCGGCGAGATAGATCACACTCAAGTCGTCGCGCTTAATCACGCGATTGAGATGGGCGTAGATAAAGTTCAAACCCGGCGTGGTACCCCAATGGCCGAGTAATCTTGGTTTAACATGAGCGAGCGTCAAAGGCTCTTTGAGCAGCGCGTTGTCTAGCAGATAGATCTGCCCTACTGAGAGATAGTTGGCTGCACGCCAGTAGGCGTTGATCTGCGTCAACGCTGTTGTGGAGAGCGGCTGTTCCATCGTTTCAGCTTTATCTGCTTGTGTCATCAAGACCTGTCCTTGTTTTTCGTTATCGACACGGCATCAAGCGCCATCTCTCGCGCCTCATCCACAGAGATCACCCACACATCAATCTTGCTATTTCCCGCGCCAATATTTGCCTGCACGGCAAGTGCGTTTTTATTCGCATCATCATCAAGCTCAATACCCAGCCACGCCATATTCTGGAGAATCTTCGCTCTCACCTGTGAGCTGTTTTCACCCACACCACCGCCAAATAGAATGGCATCGGCACCCCCCAGCACCGCTAGATAAGCACCGATGTATTTGCGTACACGATAGCAATACAACTCGACCGCCAACGCTGCTTCAGGCGTATCAGAATTTAACAGCAGTCGCATATCACTGCTTTCATCTGACACGCCGAGCAGACCACTCTGCTTGTTCAATAGTTCCTCTAACGCCTCAATACTTAATCCCGCTTGTCGTTGCAAATAAGCGATAACGGTAGCGTCGAGGTCACCACAACGCGTCGCCATCACTAACCCTTCCAGCGGTGAAAAACCCATCGAGGTCTCCACTGGCAGGCCATGATCGACCGCAGTAATGGAGCAGCCCGAGCCAAGCTGCACGGAGATGATTCGCCCCCCCTCTCTGAACCCAGGACGAATCTGTCGCCAACGATTTAACATCGCACGGTGAGCAATACCGTGAAATCCATAACGGCGAATAGAGTATTGCTGACACAACGCCTGTGGCAGCGCATAGGTTTTCGCCACTTGCGGCAGCGAGTGATAAAACGCCGTGTCGAACACCGCCACTTGTGGCAGTTGTTCCCCCAGCAATCGGCGAGCAAGTCGAATCCACTCAAGCGCTGTGGGATTGTGTAAAGGTGCCAGAGGTGTGAGTTGTTCAATTTCCTCTTCTACTGCAGCATCAATCAAACGTGGCGTCGTTAACAAGGCACCACCGTGAACCACCCGATGCACAATCAAGGTAATTGTAGTGGGCTCAACTGAGGCGATAAAATTAACTAAAAAAGACACGTCAGGCACACTGATATTTTGCTGGTGAGCCTCAGCCAGCAACACCAAACCATCATCGGCTTGAGTGAACAGGCTCAAGCGTAGAGAGGAGCTACCGGCGTTGATGGTTAAAATCGACATTCACTCACCCTCTTCGATTCTATCGATAATCGGACAACTATCGTCACTGGCTGTGCAAAGGTTAACCAGCAAGACCAATTCCCGACGCAAAGTATTCAGTTCGGTTAAGCGCAGTTCCACCTCCCTCAATTTGTTCGTCGTCAACTGGCGTATCTCGGTGCGAGCGTATTGGGGAGCTGCGCGCATCGTCATCAAATCGCTGATTTCGGCCAAAGTAAAATTCATCTGCTGAGCACGTTTGATGAATTTCAAGCGTGAAATATCCTTTTCACTATAGCGCCGGATACCCGATTCAGTGCGGCTCACCTTCGGCAGCAAACCGATCTTTTCGTAATAACGCAGCGTATCCACACTCATCGCCAATTGGCGAGCGACTTCACCGATCGTGACATTGCGCATGGTTCGGCCCCTCACTATCCAAGTAGTGTCGTACAACACCACGAAGCTGCTGCCTAGATGGCAAGGCGGTCAATACCAATACTCCGCCAATAGCAATAGAGGGCGTGGCCAGCACACCCAAGGCGACGGCATGGTCGATCTCGGCCACTACATCGACCTCATGCCAAGTGATGTTTTCAAAGCCAGGCTCTGTGAGCAGTTGCTCGACCATTCGAGCAGCTTTTTGACAACGGCTGCAGGTCGATGAGGTAAACACTTCGATGCCGATAGATGCTCTATTCACCGGGTCACTCCGCCTCTGCCCTCAACAGATGAAACACCCGATGAATATAAGCAACCAACGCATCGATCTGTTCATCGCTGAGCACTGATTTCCACGCGGACATCGTGGTGCCGGGCAGGCCGTCACGAATCACTTCACGCAGGCGACTGCGTGTCATGCTCTGCATCGCTTTGCCGGTGAGGTCGCGGGGGGCTGAATCAAGAAAGCTGCCGATCCAGTTTTTACCGGTGCCATCTGCGCCATGGCAAAAAGCACAGTTCTGCTGAAACAGCTGCTCGCCCTGTTGCTCCTGCCCGGTTAAATTTTCAACTCTTGGCGCTATTTCATGTTTCGCAAATGGGCTGGCGCCGGAGACGGCATCCAGCTCGGGCATCGATTGTGATTCTTTGTGGCTGTAAACACCGCGTGGAAATGAGACCGAGCGCGCACGCATAGTCGTCGCGCGCCCTTGATTCAGCGGGGCACGCTCATGGCAGGTAATGCACGACGACATAAACAGCTGCCGACCCCGGCGCTGCTGCTCGGTGAGCGACTCCGGCGGTCGATCTAAAGTAATTTGACCCAACGCGAAAGGGAAAGCCAGGCTGTATTGCTCATGGTTGGGCCAACCATTTTCCACTGTGTGGTAAGCGCTATTATGCTCTGCGCGCTCCATAAAAGCGCTGCGCACAAAGTCGACCACGGCACCAATTTCATCCTCATTCAGCCACAACCGGTAACTCTTCATCGCCGTGTTGGATCTACCTTCGCTCACCGCCTCAACCATCGACTCACGGCTCAGCTCATCCACACCTGTCGCGGTAAAATCACGGGGTTGCGGTGACAAGTAGCTACTGGCAACAGTCTTCGCATCACCACTATAGCCGTGACAAAAATAGCAGCGGTAGTTGTAGATATCGCGCCCTAACGCGTAGCGCGCATCACCTTTGGAAGGGGCCTTTACGGCGGGTGTCAGTTCAGCGGCGCTTTTTTTTTCTGAGTCATGCCGGACGCTTGATCGAGCAGCTGTGGCGGTTGTATGTACTGCTGAAAAACAAATTCGGCCACATTGGCAATCTGCTGCGGCGATAACACCTTGCTCCATGCCGGCATCACTGACGCCGGTTTGCCGTGAGAGATCGCTCGAAACAGTACCGGGCGATTTAACAGACGCCGCGCACCGTCGCTTAAAAAGTTGCGCGGTTTTGGGAAGATCGATGTAGCGCGCGGCCCCTGACCGTCGCCCAGCTCGCCATGGCAGACGATGCAGTTACTCATATAGAAGAGGCGACCCGCCTCCCGATCACCATTCAGGCCACCCATAAACGGTAGCGACATATTGGCCCGATCTGGCTGACCGGCGACAGCCAGATGGCTAACATCATCTGCGCCAACGGCCTGTCCGTGTGGGTGCTGCTGCGCAGCTGGTGCAGCACCGCCCGTTACGGCGTTGCGATGGCTGTCGACAATCTGGTTATCGATAAATGCCGCTCTGACGTAAGTAACCACGGCTTCGATCTCTGCCGTGGTAAGGCGCTTGCTGAATGACATCATCGCGGTATCGGGCCGACCGTGGGTCACCGAACTAATCATACGCGCATAGGTCAGCTCCGCCTTGGTCTGCAACGAAGTAAAGTCGCGCGGCGAAGGGTCGAGCGTCTGCTGTGTCCAGCGCGCGCCACTGCCTTTATCCCCATGACACACCGCGCAGTTGTCGATGTAGATGCGCTGGCCTTTTTCAATGATGGCAAACGACAACGCTGGCTCCGTCGCACTGTCTTTACTGTGTTGCTGGGTAACTTGCGGCTGCATTGGCGCTCGCATGAAGGTGTCGCGAATGTAATCGACAACCGCTTCAATCTGGGCACTGCTCAGCTGAGTACTCCAGGCCACCATCGCAGTGTCGGGCCGACCGTGGGTCACCGAGTGAATCATCCGCTCACGCGTCAGCTCCTGCCACGCCACAGCGCTGGTGAAATCACGCGGATGAGGGTTCAATCCACTGCGCGCACGGCTGCGCCCATCGCCCTTATCACCATGACAAACAGAGCAATATTTGGAAAACAGCTCAGCTGGCTTCAGTTCAGCTAACTCTGTGCTAGCAGCGCCTTCAGCGCGCTGCTCGGCAGCGATCAAACCATGACTGGCAAACAACAAAGAGATGGCAAAAACAAGTGATTGCAACGTACAGCGCATTCAATAGATCCCAATCAGTTGGCGGCTTGGTAGCACCCACCATATTTATATTCATTCCTGGCCCGGAACCCCGACGGGCGATTGTGGCGTAAAAAGCTGATTTACGCTACTCTAGCCCCTCGCTGCCGGTCAGGTATTGCTTTGTGCGTGCCCGAGCATCACACCGGCGTCAGCCTGAAACAAGCATCATAAACAGCAGGGTAATGGCTCAAAGCAAACGATACAGTCAGCTGCTCATGGCATGCCTGAGCATCATCTTCAGTGCCTTATTAAATCCGGCATTTGGTGGAACCATTTTGGGCACCAAACATGATTTCACCGGGCTCAACAAGCGTGCGGGTGTGCAGGCGATGCCGACGCTGGCGTTTTCTAACTATGGTACACCCTGCGTTCACTGCCACGTTCCGCCAGAGACCAACGGCGCCGACGCCTCTAAATTTGGCTCGATTCCTGGCTGGAACCGCCTCAAGCCCGCTGCGGATAAAAATGGCGTTTACGACCTTTATGACAGCCGCACGCTCGATAATAAAGTACGCGTGCCGAGCCCGATCAGCCTGCTCTGTCTCTCTTGTCACGACGGCACCATGGCAGTGGACATGATCGTCTTCAAACCCAATGGCTGGATCAGCAGCGACGATACCGCACTGCATTTCCGCATCAACGGCGCCAACGATTTGATGAGCTGTGGCAAGTGCCACAACGGACGCATCGCTCACAACATCGCTATCAAGCACATTGGCACGGACCTGACCAACGACCACCCGATATCCATGACCTATGCCGGGCTGACACATGTCGATCCGGATTTTCGTCCGCCGGATGGGCCTTACGGCTTTAACAACGGCGTCAAGCTCTACGACGGCCGCGTCGAGTGCGCCAGCTGCCATAACATCCACAACCCGGATGTGCAGCTGTTACTGCGTGTCGGCGCCGACCGATTGTGCGAAACATGCCACATCAAATAGCTCAAATAACCGCCGTTACCGTTTTGTCTCCGCACCCCCTAGCGTGAGGTATTGCTGACGTGCCGGGTCACATTGGCAGAGTACCGCGCCTTCTACTGCTTGTGCTTGCGCTGGCGGCCATCACGGCGCTTGGCGGCTGCGCCTCCAACGATCTCAAAGAGCATGACTTTGTACCGCCGGTGTTTCCACCGCCGCCTGCCACGCTTTGTCTTTGAGCGCACCCTGATCTATAGCGAGGATGTAGAGAAAGAGACAAGCATGGCGGCCTTTCAGCGTTTTGCCACTGGCGCCTCACTAAAAGTTCAAGGGCTGGTTAAACCGTATGGTGTCGCGGTGCGCAAGGGCAAAGTTTATGTCACCGACTCGGCACAGAGCGCGCTGATGCTGTTTGATATTCCCGGTGGTCGTTTTAAAGAGATCGGCACTGAAGAACCTGGCGAGCTGACCAAGCCGCTCGGTATCGATATCTCACCAACAGGCGAAGTGTTTGTATGCGACGTTGCCGCCCAGCAGGTTTTTGTCTACGACGAAGAGGGCGTCTATCAACGCGCCATCGGTGATCGCTCCATATTCAAACGTCCGACAGGCATTGCCATCAGTCCCGATGGCAGTCGCGCCTATGTGGTGGATACCGGCGGCGTCGATAACGAAGATCACCGCGTCTATATCTTTTCTGCTGCCAGCGGCGAGCTGTTGAGCAGCTTCGGCACACGTGGCATCAAAAACGGAGAGTTCAATCTGCCGCTGCAAGCAGCCACTGCTCCCGACGGCACCGTATATGTGGTGGATGGCGGCAATTTTCGTGTTCAGGCATTCACGCCTGATGGCAAATTTTCCCACAGCTTCGGCAGCATCGGTCGCTTGCCAGGGCAGTTTTCACGTCCCAAAGGGATCGCCGCAGATCGCGATGGCAACGTCTATGTGGTGGATACTGCCTTCGGTAATTTTCAGATTTTCGACAAACACGGACAGCTATTGATGTTCGCCGGTGAGCGCGCTCAAGTTGGCAGCCCGGCAAAATATATGCTGCCTGCGGGGATCGATGTTGACGAAGATGGCCGCATCTACGTGGTTGACCAATTTTTCCGTAAAGTGGATATTTTCAGGCCGGTGCACCTGAGCAAGCACGAAGGCTATGCGGCCCTCCACGAAGAATGAAGAGCAAGATAAAAGAAGGCCGCGCTGCTTGCGCCATAAACGGCTGTGAATGGCCCTCGCTATACATGCGTAGCGCAGTCATGAATACGTTATACTGACCGCCCGTTGAATAACACGAGGATGATCAAATGATGGGGGGGAACTACCGCTATAGCTGCATATTGGGCCGTCTGTCCGCCCTCATCCTGATCACCGCTGCGCTATGTCCGCCGCAGCTCTTTGCAGCTGTGACGATCAATAAACAGCTGTGGACCACCAGCGGCAACGTCAACGCCATAGCCGAGGACGCCTCGAATCTGTACATCGGCGGTGACTTCACCTATGTCGGCCCGGAAACAGGCCGTGCAGTGGTGCTCGACAGCAGCAACGCAAAGCTCCCTTCAGCCTTCCCCTACGTCGATGGCATCGTCGATAGTGCGCTACCCGACGGCAGCGGCGGTTGGTTCATCGTTGGAAAATTCACCTCGGTGGGCGGGGTTACGCGCAACAGAATCGCCCACGTGCTCGCCGATAACACGGTCGACAGCGCGTTTGACCCGAACAGCAACGATGACGTTCTGGCCATGGCGCTCTCCACTGATGGCTCAACGCTCTACCTCGGCGGGCGCTTTACCTCGATCGGCGGAGAGGTGCGCAACTGCATTGCCGCCGTCAACACCGCTGCCGGCAACACGACAATGTGGGATCCCGGTGCTGGCGGCGTGGTTCACGCGCTGGCACTGAGTAGCGACGACAGCACCCTCTATGTCGGCGGCGAATTCACCAACACACTCAGCGATCCACTGCCCTCGGATCCGCCGTGCAACATCGGCCTCGACGCGACTCAACCCGCCACCATCGGCGGCGCCCAACGTAACCACATTGCAGCGCTTGATACCACCACAGGCATCGCTACGGGCTGGGCGCCTGAGGCTGACAAAACAGTTCGAGCACTGCTTGTCTCCGGCGCTTTTATCTACGCAGGCGGTGAATTCACATCGGTAAACCAGAGCAACCGCAACCGACTCGCCGCTATTTTTCTCGTCAACGGATTGGCATCACCGTGGAACCCCAATGTCGATAAAACAGTGCATGCCCTTGAGATCTCCGCTGACGGCAGCACCCTTTTCGCGGGCGGCGCGTTCACGCTGGTCGGTGGTCAAACACGTCATCGACTAGCCGCAATCGACACCACAAGCGGCAATGCCACCACTTGGACAACATCCGCCAACAACACCATTTTTTCGCTAAAACGCGTGGCAAACATTCTCTATGTCGGCGGTCAGTTCACCACATTGCGAGGCGGCGTCAGCCCTGAAGTGTCGCGCAACCAGCTGGCTGCCCTTGATACTACAGACGGTATCACACCGGTTACCGACTGGGATGCTAACGCGTTCGGCGGCGTCAACACCATTGCGGTCGATGGCAACAACGTATTTATCGGTGGCAATTTCTCATCGATTGGCGGCGAGCAGCGCAACCACCTCGCCGCGCTCGATAAAGCCAGCGGCACACTCACCGCATGGAACCCGAATGTGGACTCCAGCGTTTGGGATCTGGAACTCTCCGCCACCACACTCTACGTTGCGGGCAGCTTCACCAACGTCGACGGCGCTGCGCACCGCTACCTCGCTGCGTTTAACACTGTTGATGGCACACACATCACCGGCTGGGTTCCCGACCCTGATGGCGCCGTATGGTCGCTACTGGTCGATGGCAACGAGCTACTGGTCGGTGGCAACTTTGAAAATATTGGTGGCCAGCCACGCAGCTTCATCGCCGCTCTCGACACCGTAACAGCCAACGCCAGCACCTGGAATCCCGCTGCCGACGGCCGGGTGTTCGACCTGCTGCTCGACGGCAATACGCTCTATAGCGCGGGTGAATTCAGCACCATCGGCGGTGCAAATCGCGACTTTGTTGCCGCACTGGATCGCACCACGGGCAACGCTACCACCTGGGATGCCAGACCCCAGTACATCCCCAGCGAGACGGTGACCACCACGCTCGGCCTGCGCGCCCACCTGGCCGTATCTGCGCCTGCCGCACGGGGCAATATCAGAAAAATGGTACTCGACGGCACCACCCTCTATGTCGGTGGAAAGTTCACCGCTATCGGTGGCCGCAGCCGCAACAACATCGCAGCACTGAGTAGTAGCAACGGCGACGCCACTGACTGGAATCCCAATGCCAACCTGGATGTCATCTCGCTCTCGCTATCGGGCTCGGTACTGCTTGCCGGGGGCGGCTTCAGCCATATCGGCGGACAGTTCCGCGACAATATCGCCGCTCTCGACACCAGCCGCGACAGCAATAATGCCAGCGCCTGGAACCCCAGCGCCAGCGGTGAAGTGACCACAATGCTGCGCAGCGGCAACGAACTCTACATTGGCGGCACCTTCAGCCACCTCGGCGGCAACAGTCGACGCAGCCTGGCGGCCATCACCCTCGCTCCCACCGCGACGCTGGCCGACCCGGCGGGGGGGCTCTACGGCACCAGCCAATTTGTCACTCTGAGCTGCGCCGATCAATCGGGCAACGGCTGCAGCGCGACGCACTTCACCACCGATGGCAGCGATCCGACTACTGCATCGCCAATGTTCACCGCGCCTATCGAAATCAGCACCGACACGACGCTGAAGTTCTTTTCGGTAGACACCACCAACAGCGCCGAACCAATCAACAGCGAGCAATACATCATCGACACCACGCCACCGGTGACCACGGTGTCACGACCGGGAGGGGAATTCACCCAGATGCTTCGTGTCGCGCTGTTTTGCACCGACGACCAGGCGAACAATCCTGCACGTCAGCCGGGCTGTGTTAACACCTACTTCACGCTGGACGGCAGCGCCCCAACCATCTTGTCGCCAACCTTCTCCACCGGCGCAATCACCATTGATGAGAGCACTGGCGTGCAGACTTCCGAGCAAATCGCATCCGACCCGGCCAAGGTCTACACCACCACACTGAAATTTTTCTCCACCGACCAGGTAGGCAACAGCGAAGCGATCAACACCGAAATCTACCGTTTGGTTCTTGAACCACCGACACCACCAGAACCACCTGAGCCGCCGCTCAGTACCAGCACCACTGCAGATCTTGCAGGCCAAGGCGGTGGAGGCGGCGGCAGCTCACTGGGGCCACTACTACTCAGCCTTTGTGCACTGCTTGTCGCGCTGCGACTGCGGCGTCGTCGCCACATTTGATCAACACCCACGACCAACACACACAGCCAAGCGGAATCTCCGCTGGGCTGTGTTGTCCGTTCTAAATCATCCAACCTAGAAAGCCTCGATAAATGTCTTTAATTACCCTGCGCGACGTTAGCGTCAGCTTCGGCGGTCCACACCTGCTCAACAAAGCCAACCTGCAGATCGAGCCCAACGAACGCGTCTGCCTTATTGGCCGTAACGGCGAGGGCAAATCGACGCTGCTCAAAGTGATCATGGGCGAGGTTGAGACCGACGAGGGACAGATCGAAAGCGGCGATGCACTGCGTATCACTGCGCTAGAGCAGCAGGTACCCCACAATATTAAGGGCTCAGTATTCGATGTCGTCGCCCAGGCACTCGGTGAGCAAGGCGAACTACTCAAGGCGTATCACCACCTGCTCCACGACCTCAGCGAAAATGCTGATGAAAAGCTATTGAACCAGCTGGAGCGCATCCAGCAACAGCTCGATGACACGGGTGCATGGCAGCTCGAACAGCGCGTTGAGAAGGTGCTGTCACGCCTCGATCTGGACCCCGAACTGGAGTTCTCCGCGCTTTCCGGTGGACTGAAGCGGCGCGTACTGCTCGCCCGTGCCCTATTGCCCGAGCCCGATCTGCTTCTGCTCGACGAACCCACCAACCACCTCGACATCGATTCAATCCGCTGGCTGGAGGAGTTTCTCTGCCAGTTCCGTGGTGCACTGCTGTTCATCACCCATGACCGCACACTGCTGCGCAGACTGGCAACACGCATCGTCGAACTCGATCGCGGCATCATCACCAGCTGGCCCGGCGATTACGACAACTACCTGCGCCGCAAAAGCGAAGCACTGGAAGCCGAAGCCAAACAGAATGCGCTGTTCGACAAAAAACTCGCGCAAGAGGAGGTGTGGATTCGCCAAGGCATCAAAGCACGGCGCACACGTAACGAAGGCCGGGTGCGCGCACTCAAACAACTGCGTGTCGAACGCCAGGCACGACGCCAGCAGCAGGGTCAGGCACGGCTGCGCATTCAAGACCACAAGGCATCGGGGAAAATTGTCATTGAAGTCGACAATGCCAGCTTCAGTTACGGCTCAACCCCGTGCATTCGTAACTTCTCCACCATCATTCAACGTGGCGACAAAATCGGCATTATCGGCCCCAACGGCTGCGGCAAGAGTACGCTCATCCGCCTGCTGCTGGGCGAGCTGGAAGCCCAACAGGGTTCGATCAAACGTGGCACGCGCCTTGAAGTCGCCTATTTTGACCAGCTGCGCAGCCATCTGGATGACGAAAAAACGGTGGCCGACAACGTCGCCGATGGCGCGGATAAGGTCATCGTCAATGGCCATGAACGTCACATCATCAGCTATCTACAAGACTTTCTGTTTCCACCACAGCGCGCGCGTTCACCCGTCAGCGCACTCTCTGGTGGCGAGAAAAACCGCCTGCTGCTCGCTCAGCTGTTCGCCAAACCGGCCAACTTTCTGGTCATGGACGAGCCCACCAACGATCTCGATGTGGATACGCTGGAGCTACTCGAAGAGCTGCTCATGGAGTTCAAAGGTACCGTACTGCTCGTCAGCCACGACCGCGCCTTTCTCAACAACATCGCCACCAGCACATTGGCATTCGAAGGCAACGGCACCTTCAATGACTATGTGGGCGGATACGACGACTGGCTGCGCCAACGTCCCGCTCCCGCAGGAAACAATCCAGCAACGGCGGCGAAGAGCAGCAACAAGGTTGGCAAGAGCGTCACGAAAAGTGCTGAGAAGAAGGTTGAAAAAAAAGTTGAAAAGAAAACCAGCAAACTCAGCTACATGGCACAACGCGA
>JAADGQ010000049.1 GCA_013152295.1 Gammaproteobacteria bacterium
ATGTCTGGCTGCACATGACGTGCACTGCCCGATTATTCACCTAGGACTGCCTGACGTAGTGACTGAACAAGGTGAACACCAACAACTACTGGCTGAATATGGTTTAAGTACCGCGGGTATTATCCAGGCTGTCGATGGCCATTTCGCCAGCCATGACAGCTCATCTGTCGTCGCCAAGTTAGGCTCTCGCTAATCTAATCCCTCTTCTTGCTTGATTTTGATGTTGAGTACTTATGCCTAGCTGTTACACATTAAAGGTCTGCGCTGACTTTGCAGCCGCCCACAGCTTGCGCGACTACCCTGGCGATTGCCGCCGCCTGCATGGCCATAACTGGAAGGTAGAGGTGGAGGTCACCGCGCATGCATTGAATGCGATCGGCATTGCCATCGATTTTAAAGATGTTAAAAGCGCTGCTCGTGACGTAGCCAAACGCCTTGATCATCACTACCTAAATGACATCGCGCCGTTTGACCGGATCAACCCAACGGCGGAAAATCTCAGCGCCTATTTCTACCGGGAATTATCAACACTACTGAATACCGAAGCAGTTCGCGTCTCTGCCATCACGCTGTGGGAAACAGAACGAGCCTGTGTGCGCTATACCGAAGAGGACAAACAATGAAGCCGATCGCTGATGTGCAGAGTAGCCACGACAGTCGCCAGATCGCTATCGATAAAGTGGGCATCAAAGATATTCGCCACCCGGTGCGCGTCAAGGATCGCAGTGATGGCGAGCAACATACCGTCGCCAACTTCAACATGTACGTCGACCTACCGCACAATTTCAAAGGGACGCACATGTCCCGCTTTGTCGACATTTTAAACAAGCACGAGCGAGAGATATCGGTAACCTCCTACAAGGAGATGCTTGAAGAGATGACGGAGCGGCTGGATGCCAAGTCAGGCCACATTGAGATGCAGTTCCCCTACTTCATCAATAAGTCAGCTCCGGTCAGTGGCGTGCAGAGTTTGCTCAATTACGACGTAACGCTGATTGGCGAAAAAAAGGTGGATGAGAGCTGTATCGCCATCAAAGTGGTTGTACCTGTCACGAGTTTGTGCCCGTGCTCCAAACAGATCTCCGACTACGGCGCGCACAATCAACGCTCCCACGTTACGGTAACGGTGCATACGCGTAGCTTCGTCTGGATCGAAGACCTTATCGACGTAGTTGAAAAAGAGGCCTCTTGCGAGATCTACAGCTTGGTTAAACGGCCTGATGAAAAATACGTGACGGAGAAAGCGTACAATAACCCTAAGTTTGTCGAGGATATGGTGCGTGATGTTGCCGTACACCTGAATAAGGATCCGCGCATCGTCGCCTACACCGTTGAATCAGAAAACTTTGAGTCGATACACAACCACTCTGCATACGCGATGATACGCCACGACAAACGCACATCGAGCGGATCAGAAACCGGCGCAGGATAACAAAAACCAGTAGCAGACATTGCACAAAGAGCACAGCTCCCCCGCCACCACTGCTACCATTTTTTTTAACGTCGCTGTCGCTGCTCTGAGTGGGCGACTCGGCGGACCCAAGGCGAATCTCTACTGTGGCGCTATCTGAAAGTGCCGGGTCCAGTGCATCTGTGGCGACGACGGTAATAATATGGCCATTGGTGATATTGTCCGCTGGCCACGAAAACCTGTTCGCCGCCGAATCGAACGAACCACCCGGAGGCACATCGACCACACCAATGATCGGCGTACTGCCATTGGCGTCCGTAGCACTAATCGTAAACGCGATATCACCACCATTTGCCACCATCACCTCACTAAGAGGAGCAAGCTGAGGCGGGTAGTTGAGTATCTCTACGGACATAAACGGCGCCGACAACGATACGCCAACCATGCCGAAGCCACTGTTTTTCCCACTATACTTTTTTGTGTCAGGAAGCGTGATGTCAGACAGTTGGGCCACATGACCGGCATAGTACAAATTACCCCTGCTGCCTTTATTGGTGCCGTCATCCAGCGCTTGATCACCGCTTGCTGCGATGAGATCAACCCGTTTACGAGAAGCATTGACGTTGTCATCGTTGCGCGATGGCGTTCCAACACTGTCATCAATGTGCCATGCAGCAATACCACCAAAGTCAGCACCACCCAGTAGACGTTCCAACCCTTTGTCGTAACCACGGTACTGCCGATTTTCCAGCAAAAAGTATTCGTTCGGGGTATCAGTCGATATTTTAACGATACTCGGTGAGTCACTCGCCGCTGTGGCGATTTGAAGAACAGCGCCAGGAGATGGCGCGACAGGCGTTACCCAACCAAGTGCTTGGCGTTCCCACGCCGAGGGTAGTGATGGCGTCTCTCCTGAATAGCGGTCACCCGTAGACTGTCCCCATGAGCCGTAACTCATGACAGACCACACACCAACCCCTGAGCTACTGCCTGACGTATCGTAGAGATCGGGCAGACCAAACAGCATATGTCCCAACTCATGGACGATGATGCCAAGTGTTGCACTGTGATCACCGTGCCGCTCGGCGAGGATGCTGTAAGTTGTTCCGTGACTCACGGTGTTAACTGTAACCGTGCGGTCGTCAACCATCTGCCTGGGAGTTGGCAGCGCACTTTGCCCAAAGTAGAAGCTGTAGGAGTGTCCCCATATCCGCGGTGTCGTACGATCATCGCCGAGAATGCGCCCATTCTCATCTCGGTTATAAGCCAACTCATAGCCGGCAAGAATGATGGCGACACCCAGTTCATTGGATGTAAGCTGGCCATCTGCGTTGCTATCGTAACGTGTAAAGTCGACGTACTGCGCCGCTGCTGCGAGTGCATCTGCCGCTATTTTGTTGGACTTAAGCGCCGAAACAAAATCAGCAGTGGCACTCGGCGTAACAGCACCGAGCCGCAGCCAGCCCACGACGCCATCATCAGAGGTACCGTGATTTTCCTGTGCTGGCAGAATATCTATACTGCGGTTTGATGCCTCGTAGTAATAGTTGCGAACGCTCTTTACGTCTTGCACGGAAGCAAAAAATTGCTGCCGAACAGCGCTTACAGTGGTTGTTCGACACTTCAGGCAGTTGTCCGTCATAGCATCATCGTAATAAGCTAGGATGACTAATAAAGGCACATCCCCCTTGCGTTGCAAAATTGTGTTTGTCCGATGACCGGGTGAACGCGCAATAACTGCGCGACTTTGGATCGTCGCCTCGGCGTGGAACGCAGGCGGTATCAAAGAGCCGGATAGCCTTGTTGGCCTGAAGTGCTTTGCTGTTGTCCCGGCAATAATTTGATCACTCACATCTACCATGGGTTTATCACCAACGCCTTGACGAGCGCGCACCATCGCCAGACCATCAGATATTTTTTTCGCTGGCAGCAGGTAGATCCATTCACCGTCACCATTCCTGGCAACGGTATAACCAGCCGGAGTCTCCTGCCAACTGCGGTGCTCGTCTCCCACAGTCAGGACTTCGATCACCACCCCATCAGGTTGGGTGGAATATGCGGTGATGGGGGCAGCAGCAACTGCGTGCGCTTGCTGGCTACATAGAGAGCTGACCATCATGGCGACAGTTAGCCAAGTAGCTGCTCGTATTGACAAGGCCGAATAGTACAATCGGCCACGAAAGTCATATGCAAATTCCATCGCAGTAGCCCACCCTCTCGCGTTTGCACACCGCATGTATCCCACACACTGCGGCAGTAACTGCTGTAGCGGTAGACGACAGATCAAACTTTACAGAGCTCATCGAGCATGAAGAGGAGTGTGACAATTGCGGTTTTACCACCTATTCTATGCCTCCCTCCAGAACCTGGGGGACGAAAGGGGTGGAATTGAACCCAGTATCAAAGCATCGGCACTGATGGCCACGACACCTTGATAAATCAACCTAATTTCACGGGTTTGTAGTCACCTGCTAAAGGCTGGTCCCGTTTAATCCGATAGTTGAAAAAAGCGGTAGATTGTTTGTCATAGTACGATTGGTATAACATGGGCGGGCGGTGTCTTTAGAGCGTGGAGTTGCGCCATTTTGGCACTCAGCTCTATTTTGCCCACGAGGATGCTAGCCATCCGATCTGGGGTTAGGGAGTAGGGGAAGGGTGCAGGCTAATTTTTGGTCATAAACCTGTAAAAACTGTGACAGAATTAATTGACAGCGTTGTGGATAAATCAGATCCTTCGAGGGAAGAGTGGCGGCTTGTATGGAGTGAAGCGGTGGGTGATGATATGGCGCTGTTCGCTGCCGATGAAGAGCTTTTGGAACCCAGCTTCAGACCCATCAATATTTTTCAGCAAAAGTTTAGCCCAGGAGTATGGGGTGAGCGCGTCGCCGATCACTTGGCGTATCGCATTGCACACAGAAAAGGCGATTTAGAGGCACATGTCTATCGCATCATTCTATACTACCAACTAAGGGAATCAGACGCTGTTTATGGCGCACTGGTTGACCTGTTTATTGTATTAAATGGCCAGGGGACTGAGCTGCGCCGACGGCTGTTGACATCAACCTCCTCGGTGCTAAATGAGGCCTGCTTTCGCATTCTGGAGACGTGGCTGGAGCAAGGTCCAGTCACAGCCGACCTATTACCAGAGTCTCGCTACTCAATGCTGACGGGAAACTTTATTGGAACGTCGAACTTGGCAGTGAAGACCGAAAAAGATGTGCTGCCAACTCAGCGTGACGTGCTGGATGAGGCTCAGGACTACATGAACTCTGGGCTGATTCAAGAGGCACAAAGGCTTTTGGAAGAAGGTGTATTGAACGAGCCACATCGTGAAGATCTGAGCTTGGAGTTATTGGAAATATATCGTCATACGCGCGACGCAGATGCGTTTAGCGCAATTATTTCACGGCTTGGAGGATACCCAGAAGTTGCGTTAGATCAATGGGGTGATATGAGTAATTTCTTGAAAAACAATAAGCTATAGTGAGGTGGTGAATTGAGTTCTCCGCTTAAAGTTGCTGCATTCGGCATTGACCAACGGTCGCGTGAAATGTTGCGTATGATTTTCTCTGGCCCTGCGAGAGGTATTTGCACTTTAGTCGATGAGACCTCAGCGCAAGCCGGAATCGTCAATATGGATTGCGCGGGAGCCGAAAAATTATTTGAAGACTATCGAAAGCGCCTCCCTGAACTGCCAACGATAACGATTGCCATCAAGCAACCGGCTCTGGAGGAGCAAGAGGCGGTCGAGGACGTTATCTTTGTAAAAAAACCGATCAGCGTCGAAAGCCTGATTGATGCGCTTAAAAGACTCCGGGCCCAAGTAGGCGACAGTGTTCCCGCAGGAACCAGGGCAGGAACCCTCAAGGGTGCATCGGAAAAGAAAAAAGACAAAAAAGCCGGGGCGGTAACTACGCGCTCGGTGACTCGCGTATTAGAGCTAAAAGATGAGCCAGGACCTGCCTATAGTGGCACGCTGAACAAACTTGATCAGCCAGAGTCCGTTTTTTTTGATCCATCGAACAGGTTATTGGGCTCAGTAATGAAAGCTCGAAAAATAGCGAGTTCCTCCAACCAGTCCGTGAAAATGGAACTCCCTCTGCCAAGCGGCAATAGCGAGTCAATTATCGTTTCGCCCCGCCCCCTCGAAGTTGTGACAGATATCTCGGAAGAGACGCTTAAAACGCTGTGTACTGACATGATAAGCGAGGGAGTCAAAGTCACACCATTGACCCCCGAAGAGGGACGAAAAGAAGAGCAGGCTAGCCTTGACAATAAGGCAGAGCGACACTCTCTAGAGTCGTTTTTATGGGCGACTGCAGTGTGGTCATCACGAGGCAGCATCCCTCAGAACATCAATGTTAAAGCACCCGTACTATTGCGCCATTGGCCAAACTTTACCCGTCTGATCATAACTCCAAATGCGTTACGCATAGCTGCCCTATGGGTTGAGATGCCCCATTCACCCCTACTTATCGCCAAAGTATTAAGGATACCGTTACATCACGTTTTGGTGTTTTATACAGCAGCATATGCTATTGGCCTTATTGGCCCTGCTAAAAAATCCGTAACGCCGGCAACGCCCACGCAACATCCCGCTGCTAAAGCTCACCGCCACCGCAGCTTGTTCAAACGAATTCTGGATCACTTAAAAAGAGCCTCAGACTAAAAAATCCAATATGAGCAACTATAAAATTATTTTTACCGGCCCGGTGGGGGCAGGTAAAACAACAGCAATTACCGCTTTAAGTGATGTGCCTCCTGTCAC
Source organism: Gammaproteobacteria bacterium (assembly GCA_013152295.1). Taxonomy (GTDB): domain Bacteria; phylum Pseudomonadota; class Gammaproteobacteria; order JAADGQ01; family JAADGQ01; genus JAADGQ01. Next base: position 6,180 of record JAADGQ010000049.1, read on the forward strand.
AACTGATGAGGCCGCCAGCGACATGACAAAAACCATGAAGCAAAGCACCACCGTAGCGCTGGACTATGGGATGATGAAGCTGGATGGCGATGAGCGCATTCACCTGTACGGCACCCCAGGTCAAGAGCGCTTTGACTTCATGTGGGATATCCTCAGCGAAGGTGGGCTTGGGTTGATATTACTGCTGGATAACACGCGTGCCGATCCGTTTAAAGACCTCCACTTCTTCCTTGAATCTTTTAAAGAGTTCATTGCTGAAAGCAAGTTGGTGGTCGGTGTGACGCGAATGGACCTGTCTGATAATCCACCACTCAGCGAATACCACAAGCAGCTTGATAGCGCCAATATCAATCCCCCCGTTTTTGCTGTCGATGCACGCCAGCGCAGAGATGTTTATGTCATGACACAAGCGTTACTCTACTCCTTGGACCCAGGCTTAGGCGGATAAATGTCCAATTACCGGGCGATAGCCAATCGATATATGATGCCGACCCCAGCAGGGGCCTACTATGCTGCAACAGCTCGCTCCACTGACGAGCCCAGAAAGTTGTTGCTAACGCTATTTGCTCAGGATGAGAGCCCGCTGTTTGATGTCGAAAAGCTGCGTGAATGGAATATTGGCGGTGGAGATGAGGGCTTTTTCGACCTTATTCACCGCATGCAGAAGTTGGGCTGGATTCAGGGCAATCAAAAGAAAAGCGCCGCTCCTGAAGGCACCCTGGAAGAAGCAGTGCCGGAAATGTTGTCGACACTATCCGGATCAGGGAAGGCCTTATTAGCAGACAGCCAGGGTTTTTATCTAGCGACACATGGTTTTCCCCACGAAGCAGCCGAAGAATTATCGGCATTAAGCGCTGACTTAGCGATGTTACGCGAGCGTCATAGCGGGCTTTTGGTGAATAATCTCGGCTTGGGTATGAACGCTTGGGGGTTAGTTAACGCATCGGGCAACAGTCAGCTGGGGTTTTGGCCGCTATATATTGGCGGACACCGATTTGTGTTAGTTTTAGCCGGGCTGCCGCACTTGAACCAGCCTGCATTTACTAACTTGGTGTGGCTGCTTGGTCGGCGTTACGCTGACGATTAGCAGCCGAGAAGGATCTCCCTAAAAAAATTACCACCCCATTATTTTCAAGTGGGCTGGACGATGGTTGCGGTAGCTTTGTTATACTGGTTGATTGAGATTAAGCCAATCTTCGCATAAATTGGTTTAATCGGAGGAAGCCTGAAAGTAAATATACCGCCCAGTGGACTGTGGCCCGAGGAGTAAAAAAGATGCGTGAAGAAATGATCTCAGCGATTCTCAGCGACCTTAATGGTACGTCTGCCGACATTGAAGCGTCGGCTGTAATTTCTACCGATGGTTTGATGATTGCCGCGCTATTGCCTGCTGGAATGGATGAAGATCGCGTTGGTGCCATGGCTGCGGCCATGTTGTCACTAGGTGACCGTACAGCACAGGAGCTAGCTCGTGGCAGTTTGGAGCAGGTCATGATCAAAGGTGACAATGGCTACGTACTGATGACCCACGTTGGTGATGAAGCGGTACTTTCGGTACTTGCCAAACCCAATGCTCGGCTGGGGTTGATCTTTCTTGATGTGCGGCGTGCAGCTGAAAATATCACCAAGCTACTATGATTGTACTTTTTAAAGTTAAGCCGTTTTAGATATCAGTCGGCGCCACTGCGCCGCGCAAATAGCGCTAACCAAGCGCCTTTGTGCCTTTTTTGGTAGGAGACCGGGGTCGCCATGAAAGATATGATGCCTGAAGATATTATTGGCGAATATCGGGAGGCCTCCATCTCTTTGTATGATGGCACGTGTCGTAAAGTATACCTCACCGATGTAGAGACTCCCTTTCCTGACGGCAGTTTGATCGTCTCCCGCACCGATGTTAGTGGCATTATCACTCACGTCAACAAATCTTTTATCCGCATGTCAGGATATGCCAAAAAGGAGCTGCTAGGCCAACCGCATTGCATTTTGCGCCACCCAGATATGCCTGCTGCTGCCTTTAAAGAGCTGTGGGATACCATTCGGGCGGGCAAAAAATGGCAAGGCTACGTGAAAAATCTGCGCAAGGATGGAGGCTTCTATTGGGTCTTCGCAACCGCAATTGCCAATGTACGCAGTGGCAAGGTTGTTGGATATACCTCGGTACGCCGCAAACCTTCTCGAACCAAGGTTACCGAGTGCTCAGAGCTGTACACAAAACTGGTCCGGAAAGAGAGCCCGGCGGTTTGACGATGCCTTAGTATGCCTTATATATTTTCAATCAGCCCCGATGTGAATCCGAGCCATATAACGGGCTGGTTTATATTCAACACTTGGCTGCAAAAAACGCTGGGGGAACCCATCCACCTTGAGCTATACAGTGACTTCGCATCACAGCGTAAAGCCATTGTTGAAAACAAAATAGACCTGATCTATTCAAACCCCTATGACGCCGCCATGCTGGTGCGTAAAAAAGCCTTCACTCCCATCGCCTATCCAGAAAACCGCCCTGATGAAGCAGTAATCGCAGTACGCGCAGACAACCCCGCACAAACGGTGGAAGAGCTCTCCGCTGGTATTCGAGCTGCTTCGACTAACGACCCCGACGTGCACATGATGTGCATGATTATGCTTGAGCCTGCTGAACTAGACCGCCACAATGTAACCACCGAGCGTTGTAAAAGCTATATCATTGTTGCCAAAAGCCTGCTCAAAGGAGACGCTGACATTGGCTTTTTTTTAGACGAAGCTTACAACGACCTCTCCAATGTTGTGAAAAAAGGGCTACGCCCACTAATCAGCAGTAATATCTACGTTTTTCACCACGCACTGATGGTCGGTCCGCGACTGGCTCATAAGCGCGATGAGATACTCTCTGCTCTGCTCTCCATGGGTGAAAATGAAAAAGGCAGAGGCGTGCTTCGAGATATCGCGTTTAGCGGATGGATCGAAGAAGATCACGAAGACATGGAGTTTATGATCGACGTGATCGATACGCTCGTCGACCGCAACAGCTGATTACAGTACAGCAAACCCCCGCCGCAGATCCTGCTGTAGATCCTTGATGTTCTCCAACCCCACCGCAATACGAACCAGACCATCACTGATACCCGCTTCGCTACGTGCTTCTGCGGACAAACGACCATGGGTTGTCGTCGCAGGGTGGGTGATTGTTGTTTTAGCATCGCCCAAATTAGCAGTGATTGAAACCATTCGCGTTGCATCGATAAACTTCCATGCCGCGCTCTGCCCTCCCTTCAGCTCAAACGAGAGCACACCACAATAGGCTGACTGCTGTTGTGTGGCCAAGTCGTGCTGAGGGTGGCGACTCAATCCGGGGTAGTTGACCTGCCTGATATTGGGCTGCTGCTCCAACCATAGTGCCAACTCCATGGCACTGGCACTATGGCGCTCCATGCGCAACTCCAGCGTCTCCAACCCTTTCAAAAAGACCCAGGCATTGAACGGGCTCATACTCGCCCCCCCCGAGCGCAAGAAACCGTATATCTCCCCTCCCACGACCTCTTCGCTACCAACGATGGCACCACCAATGCAACGGCCCTGGCCATCAATATACTTTGTTGCAGAGTGCACAACGATGTCCGCACCCAGACGCAATGGTTGTTGCAGTGCTGGCGTACAGAAAACATTGTCGACCACCAACAAGCAACCATTGTCATGAGCTAATTTTGCAATAGCCGCGATATCACCAATTTCCGCCAATGGGTTGGAGGGCGTCTCCAGAAAAAGCAGTCGCGTATTGGGGCGGATCGCCTGCTGCCATGCGCTCAACTCCGTCAACGGAACGAACGTTGTATCAACACCGAACTTACCTAGAAAATTATTGAACAAAATAGTCGTGGTGCCAAAAATACTGCGTGATGAAACAATATGATCACCCGCTTTAAGCAAGCCCATACAGGTGGTCAAAATAGCCGCCATACCTGAAGCCGTGGCGACGCAACGCTCCCCCTCCTCAAGCGAAGCCAAACGGTGCTCAAAGGTGCGCACAGTGGGGTTGGTGAAGCGTGAGTAGATGTTGCCCGGCTGTTCGCCGGAAAAACGCGCGGCAGCCTCCCCTGCGCTACTAAACGTATAACTCGAACTGGTAAAGATCGGCTCCGCCTGCTCCCCCTCATGCGTTCGCACCTGCCCGGCGCGCACTGCTCGAGTCGCAAACCCATACTCTTCGTTATCTTTCTCTGACATATCTACAACCTAGATTAAACCTGTTAATGGTGACGAGCCTCTTTAGAGATGAGCTTTAAGAGCCGTTATGCAAGCCGATCTCTTCTTCATCCGTACGCTGAGGATGGCAGTTCTTTGCCAAATCACTTCTTTTGGCCTCAACCAGTGCCAAATACTTCTGATCGATATCGCCCGTAACATACTCACCGTTGAAGCATGACGTATCAAACTGATTGATATGCATATTGCCGTGATGCACCGCCTTGATGACATCCTCAAGATCCTGATAGACCACCCAATCTGCGCCGATCTCTTTGGTGATGTCAGCGATGTCGCGGTTGTGCGCGACCAGCTCATCGGGAGTGGGCATGTCAATACCGTAGACATTAGGGTAACGCACCGGCGGCGCCGCTGAAGCAAAGTAGACTTTATTTGCACCCGCGTCACGCGCCATTTTGATAATCTCCTGAGACGTGGTACCGCGCAC
>JAADGQ010000106.1 GCA_013152295.1 Gammaproteobacteria bacterium
AAAATCCAGCTTGCCAGTGGTGCCTCACCCATCATCGTGGGTGAGTAGCCGTCGAGGCCGAAGATGATGGCCGCACTGATAATCAGTGCTGCGCCGACGATCGCCAGATAGGTGCGCTGGTTGCCTTCTCTGATTTCGCTGCGGATGTGCTGGAGTTCGCGGGATTTCCACTCCACCTGCAAGCGGCCGCGCTGCGCCTGATCGAGTACGTCATAGGCCAGGCCGGGGAGTTGTGGCAGATTCTCGGCCCAGCGCGGCGCATTTTTTTTCACTTCACGAACAAAGGCTTGCGGCCCGACCTGCGCTTTGGTCCAGCGCTCTAAAAATGGTTTCGCTGTCTGCCACAGATCCAGCTCGGGGTAGAGCTGACGCCCCAAACCCTCAATGTTGAGCAGTGTCTTTTGCAGCAACACCAGCTGTGGCTGCACCTCCATATTAAAACGCCGTGCCGTCTGAAACAGGCGCAGCAGCAGGTGGCCGAAAGAGATCTCTTTGAGCGGTCGTTCGAAGATCGGTTCGCAGACGCTGCGGATCGCTGACTCAAACTCATCAATGCGGGTTCCCTGCGGCACCCATTCAGACTGCACATGCAGCTCCGCGACACGGTAATAGTCGCGATTAAAAAAGGCCAGAAAGTTGCCCGCCAGATAGTGCTGATCCTCGCTGCTCAAGGTGCCAACAATGCCGAAATCCACCGCAATATATTGGCCGTTAGGTGCGACAAATATGTTGCCCGGATGCATGTCAGCGTGAAAAAAGTTGTGGCTGAAGACCTGCGTAAAAAAGATCTCGACACCGTGTTCCGAGAGCGCTTTCAGATCAATATCATTGCGCCGATGCGCGTCGATATCGCTCACGGGTGTGCCGTAAATACGCTCCATAACCATCATGTTGGAGCGGGTGTATGGCCAGTAAATCTCGGGGATATAGAGTAGCTCTGAGCCTTGAAAATTGCGCCGCAGCTGCGAAGCGTTGGCGGCTTCGCGCATCAGATCCAGTTCGTCGAAGATGGTTTTTTCGTACTCTGCTACCACTTCGACAGGACGCAGGCGACGGCTCTCTTTCCAGTAGCGCTCGGCCAGCCGGGCCAGTGTGTAGAGCAGGTCGACATCGCGGCGGATGGTCTTTTCGATGCCGGGGCGCAGCACTTTGACCACCACCTCTTTGCCATCCATCAGGCGCGCCGCGTGGACTTGTGCGATCGATGCAGATGCTAGCGGTGTCTCATCAAAATGCTGAAAAATCTCATGCAGCGGGCAGCCGTGTGTCTTCTCAATAATCGCGCGTGCCTGGCTGCCCGGAAAGGGGGGGACCCGGTCCTGGAGTTTAGCCAGCTCTTCAGCGAAATCATCATCGAGCAGGTCGCGGCGGGTTGACAGTATCTGCCCGAATTTGACGAAGATCGGGCCGAGATCCTCCAGCGCCAGACGCACGCAGACAGCGCGCGGTGGCTGGCTGCTACGCATCCAGTTCCACGGCAACAGGTAGCGCACAAAGCGAACCGGGCGCAGCAGATGGGTGTTGAGGGCGATCTCATCCAGGCCGTGACGGACCAATACCCGGTTGATATGCAGCAGGCGGATGAAGCGACCGAATGGAATCACCTAACTCACCCTGAAGTCTGTTGCCGATGCAGCAGGTGTATTGCGTTGCGGGCCGTGCTGATAATGGTTCACGGCTCCCGCTTTGCAAGCGCGGTGTTGAGGCGGCTGATACGGGCATCGAGGCGGTCCACATCCATGCGGATCTGATCGACATCCGCGACAAATTGCGCAACTTGGCTGGGATGTGGCAGATCCCGGCTCTCTTCCTGCAGGTATTCGCCGACATCCTGCGCCACGCTGTCTGCGGTTTCCGTCAACCACTGGTTAACGCCGCGCGCCATATTACCCAGCTGATGAGCAACAACGTCGCCGGTGACTTTGGAGAGCTGCTCCTCCCAATCGACATCGATGGCATTGAGGATCGCCTGAAAGCGTTGCCCCAGCTCGCTATCACCACGAATCTCCACTGCGCCGCTGAGCATGGTGTCGACGGCGTTGCTCTCTAGCCCCAGGCGCGCAACATCGAAAAGGGCGCGCCGCTCAGGGTGGCGTCTGGCGCTCCATCGTAGTTTGATAGGAGTTGAATGCCCGACGCGGTGGGGCGCAGGTAGAAGGTGATGCCTGTGCCTTTAAGTTCGACTGCAACGATCTTTCCGGCCAGCTCAGCCAGTTGCGGTTTGATGGTGGGGTCGAGGTCAAGGTAGCGATCTATCGCGACTTCAATCGCCTTCAACAAGCCGTCGTAGATATTCACAGCCCATCCCTCTCCAGTTCATCGAGGCTCTTTTCATGAGATTCGGTCTCCATCACCACAACGGTTTTAGCCAGTTTGTCATGAAACCCCTGTTTGCGTTTGTCCCAACCCACCCATAAAAAGCCCAGCCCGAGTGGTAGCGCTGACAGATAGTAGCCAAAATAGCGCAACAGTGCCTGCCCTGTGCTCAACGGGGCACCGGTGCGTGCATCGACCACATGGCAACCCATCAATAGTTTGCCGGGTGTGCCGAGGTATTTGATCCACAAAAAAACGGTGACAATAACGGGCGCCAGATAGTTAACGATAAGTTCGCCCAGAGTAGGCATAACGAACATCGGGCCTGTTACCGCGTCGCCGATAGCAAAGTAGCCTGCACCATAAATCAGATAGAGTACGACCGCCGCCAGCACGCCGAAAATAATCGAGTCGATGAGCGACGCTGCGACGCGTCGCCAGAAACCGGCATAACGAATCGCTCCCGCATCGAGCCTCATAGTTTGTACCCTTTGTGCAGTGCAACAGCACCGGCGCTCATGTTGGTGTAACTGCAGCGTTCCAGACCCGCTTTTTCCATCATGGTTTTGAGTGCCTCTTGATCGGGATGCATACGAATCGACTCAGCCAGATAGCGGTAGCTCTCGGCGTCATTGGCGACCAGCTGACCCATCAGGGGCAGCACTTTAAAAGAGTAGAGTTCGTAGAGCGGTTTGAGTGGCGCGATCACCACTTTGGAGAATTCGAGCACAATCAATGCGCCGCCGGGTTTCAGTACGCGGGTGATCGATGCCAGCGCGCGATCTTTATCGGTGACGTTGCGCAGGCCAAACGCCATGGTAACGCAGTCAAAATAGTTGTCGGCAAACGGCAGACACTCGGCGTTTGCTTGAACGTAGTCGATGTTGCCAGCGAAGCCTTGATCTAATAGTCGCTCACGGCCATTGTTGAGCATGCTGCCGTTGATGTCGGAAGAGACAACCTGGCCGCGATCACCGACCTTTTTCGACAGTTGACGGGTCAGGTCGCCGGTGCCTGCGGCCAGATCGAGCACGCGCTGACCGGCGCGTACGCCGCTGGTTCCGATGGTGAAGCGTTTCCACAGACGGTGTACACCGAGTGACATGAGATCATTCATCACGTCGTACTGATCGGCGACGGAGTCGAATACGCTGCGGACTCGGTTGACCTTTTCATCGATGGCGACCTGCTGATAGCCAAAATGAGTGGTCTCTTGTTTGGGGTCCGGGGCGGTCATCGGGGCAGCTCGCTCTATTTTGCGGGTGTGTGGGCGGTTGGTTGTTGTTCAGAGGGTCAGAGGATGTAGCGGCTCAGATCTTCATCTTGAACCAGCCCGCTCAGCCGCTCGTCAACGTAGGCGGCATTGATCTCCACCTGCTGGCCGTCCATCTCCGAGGCTTCAAATGAGAGTGTCTCGGTCAGTCGCTCCATCACCGTGTGAAGGCGGCGTGCGCCAATGTTTTCGGTACGTTCGTTTACCTCCCATGCGGCTTGGGCAAGCTTGGCAACGCCATCTTCGGTGAACGAAATCTCTAGCCCTTCGGTACTGAGTAGTGCTTGGTACTGCATGGTCAACGACGCATCGGGCTCGGTCAGAATGCGCACAAAATCACCTACCGTCAGCGCGCTGAGTTCGACGCGAATCGGCAGTCGCCCCTGTAGTTCGGGTATCAGATCCGATGGTTTAGAGAAGTGGAATGCACCCGACGAGATAAACAGAATGTGATCGGTTTTAATCATGCCGAACTTGGTGGTGACGGTACACCCTTCCACCAGTGGCAGCAGGTCGCGCTGTACACCTTCGCGAGAGACATCGCCGCCACTGCGGTTGTCATCTTTGGCGATTTTGTCGATCTCGTCGAGAAAGACGATGCCGTTCTGCTCGACGTTGTTCAGCGCCAGTGATTTCAGCTCATCTTCGTTGATCAGCTTGGCGGCCTCCTCTTCAACCAGCAGTTTCAGCGCCTCTTTGATGGCAAGATGGCGAGTCTGGGTACGCCCCGTCGAGATGTTCTGAAACAGGCTCTGCAGCTGGTTGCTCATATCCTCCATGCCGGGTGGTGCCATGATCTCAACACCCACTGGTGCTGCATTAACCTCCACGTCGATCTCGCGCTCATCGAGATCACCTTCACGCAATTTTTTGCGGAATTTCTGTCGTGTTGACGAGGAGCTGTCGCTCTCCGAGCCTTTATCTGAACCGTAACCACCGTCGCGTGCCGGTGGCAGCAGTATGTCGAGAATGCGCTCTTCTGCAGCGTCCTCCGCCCGGTGGCGTACTTTGCGCATCTCGCTTTCGCGGGTCATTTTGATGGAGATATCGACCAGATCACGAATGATCGACTCCACATCGCGGCCGACGTAGCCGACCTCGGTGAACTTGCTCGCTTCCACTTTAATGAAGGGGGCGTTGGCGAGTTTGGCCAGGCGTCGCGCAATCTCCGTTTTGCCGACGCCAGTTGGGCCGATCATCAATATATTTTTCGGCGTGATTTCATTGCGCAGCTCATCTTTTAGCTGTGCCCGGCGCCAGCGATTACGCAAGGCAACGGCAACTGCGCGCTTGGCATCGGCCTGGCCGACGATATGTTTGTCCAGCTCCTGGACGATCTCTCTGGGAGTCATTTCAGACATAATGGGGGCGGTATCTTTTCAAGGTCATCGATTAAAAATAGGTTGTCCAAATTCATCGCAATAAAAGCGGGCGGAGCGTTGTCCGTCACTCTTCCAGTGTTTCGATAATGATGTTGTGGTTGGTGTAGACGCAAATGTCCGCCGCGATTGCCAGCCCTTTCTCGACGATAGCACTGGCTTCCAGCTCGGTATTACCCAGTAGCGCTTTGGCGGCTGCCTGAGCAAATGGTCCGCCGGAGCCGATCGCCATCAGACTGTCCTCCGGTTCAATCACGTCACCGTTGCCGGAGATCACCAGCGATGCCGTTTTGTCGGCCACCAGCAGCATCGCTTCGAGGCGGCGCAACGCGCGATCGGTGCGCCACTCTTTGGCCAGCTCAACAGCGGAGCGGGTCAGGTTGCCGGAGTATTTCTCAAGCTTGCCCTCAAAACGCTCAAACAGCGTAAAGGCGTCGGCGGTGCCGCCAGCGAAACCAGCGATGACTCGCTCGTTGTAGAGGCGGCGCACCTTTCTTGCGTTTCCCTTCATAACCGTGTTGCCCAGCGAGACCTGGCCGTCACCGCCAATGGCTACTTGGCCATGACGGCGCACGGATAAGATCGTTGTACCGCGAAACTGTTCCACCGGGAACTCCTTGACGTTGATGAGCTGAGTTGCACGAACTGTATGAGTTGCAGGCGCTATGGCGACGCATTGTACACCAATACAGGAGTGAGGATAAAAGGGGTGCGAGGGGCTTCAGGCCGTCGTTGTGGAGCCGAAACAGGCCCAATAACAGCGGCAGAGGCGGGGTGTTATGTGGTGAGTATTTTGCTGATCATCGCTTTAACTGTGGCGGGATCAAATGGTTTGTCACACATTGCGGAGACACCCGATTGCTTTATGCCAGAAAGGTAGCTGTTGTTTGCTTCGCTGGTCACCATGAGGATGGGGATACTGCGTTGATTACTTTTTTCTCGCACGTAGGTGGTGAGCTCTTTGCCATCCATCTCCGGCATGTTGTAGTCGGTGACGATCAGATCGAAAAACTGCTGCTGCAGTTGCTCAATCGCTTTACGTCCGTCAACCGCTTCGGTGATGTCATCCATGCCGAGGTTCGTCAAAACCCGTTTGATATGGCTGCGTGCCGTCTTGCTGTCATCCACCACCAGTACTTTTAGATCATCCAAAACCACGTCGGCGAGTGCTTCGTGGTCCGGCGTGATGAAGTCAAGGGTTGAGTAGAGGGCACGCTTCAGGTCCTCTCCCTGAAACGGTTTCGGCAACATGGCGATCACACCCGCCTGGCGGATCGGCTCAAGGTAATAATCAGAGGTTTCGCTGGAGACGAGCATAAATGGAATGGCTTCGATAGCCTGGTCGTCGCGCATCGCCTGAACCAGTTCGGTGCCTGTCATATCGGGTAGATGCATGGCGCTGATCACCAGATCGGGCTGAAACTGATGCATATCGTTGAGCGCGCTCTGCCCGTTCTTGAACCATTGGGTTTTGCTAATGCCTAGCGCTTCAAGGTGCCCTTCAATGATGCGACGCTGCGTTGACGATGGTTCAATCACCCATATAGCCAAGTCTGCGACTGTTATCCCATCCATACCCTGTCTCCACCTTCGTGTAAGCAATAAGCAGCACTCTGTATCTAATTTGTGTCACCACGCTGGACGACGGGGTGGGAGCACTTGATGGATATCGGCCTCAATGGAGCAGTCTGAAGCCGTTGGGGGGCTGGACGGTGAAGGGATCGATGGCAGTGATAGCTAGCGGTGCTTGTCGATCTCTGCCTGAATGCGCTTGCGCGCTTGTGCCGGTAGTTGTGGATCAAGTGAGGTAGACACTGCACGGCGCTGTTTAGCGATAGCGCGCTGCATAAAGCGTAGTTGAAGCAGGTAGCGGCGGCAGAGCTTGCACGCTGCGAGATGAATCAGCAGCCTTGCATGCTCATGCAGTGACAATTTTGTATCCAGCGACCTGGAAGCCAGTTCGCTGGTCTCTTTGCAGTTCAGCACCGCTACTCTCCTGCTGCTTTGGCGAACCAATTGCTCTCCAGGCAGCGGCGCAGACGCATGCGCGCTCTGGAGAGCATCACCCACATATTATTCGTCGTGGAGATATCGACGATCTTACAGGCCTCTTCTGAGCTGACGCCGTTGATCTCCCGTAATATATATAGGTCGGCCAACTTGGGCGGCAGATGAGCGATGCAATCGCGAAAAGCGTGCCAGAACTTCTCTTGCTCCAGTGACTGGTCGGGATTGTTCCAGGCCTGATGTTCGCTGAGCCAGTGGCCGTGGTTATCAAAAAAAGCGTCGAGGGAGGCGGAGTCGCTGAGCCCATCTTCAAGGGCAGTTTCACGGCCTGATCTGCGCAGGTGGTCAACAATTTTGTGTTTGAGGATGCCGGTCAACCAGGTGCGCTCGGTCGATCTGCCGGAAAAACGCTCGCGTGCCTTGAGGGCAGCCAGAAACGTCTCTTGAGTGAGGTCTTCGGCAAGCGCTGCGTTACCTAGCTTGAAGAGAGCGTAACGGTAGAGGAAATCACCGTATTCAGCGAGCCAGCGGTCAGGGTCGATCTGTGTAGTCATAGCGGCGCATTCTAGCGATTTAGGCGGGCGAATACGAGGAGCGGCTCTTTAGTGCCGCAAGTGGCCGTGGACAGCGAGTGCTACTCGATCATGCTGTAGAGCAGCTCGATCTCTTGTGCCCACAGATTGGCATCAATGGTCTCCAGCACCATCGGGATCTCATCGATTCTGTCGTCGTTGACGATCCAGCGGAACGGTTCGACACCCAGCTTGCCCATGCCGATGCTGTGGTGGCGATCAACACGACTGCCGAGGTCCGGTTTGGAGTCGTTGAGATGCATGCCGCACAGATAGTTGAAGCCGACCGTGCGCTCAAATTCAGCCATGGTTTCGTCGTAACTCGCACGACTGCGCAGGTCGTATCCCGCTGTGAATGTGTGACAGGTGTCAAGGCAGACACCGATGCGGCTTTTGTCCTCAACACGCGCTATCAAATGAGCCAAATGCTCAAAGCGGTAGCCGAGGTTTGAGCCTTGTCCAGCTGTGTTTTCGATCACCGCTGTCACGCCTTCGGTGACATCAAGCGCCCGGTTAATCGACTCTGCGATCAGATCCAGGCACGCCTCTTCATCAATTTTGCGCAGGTGGCTGCCGGGGTGAAAGTTGAGATAGGGCAAACCCAATTGCCGACAGCGCTGCAGCTCATCGATGAAGGCATCCAGCGACTTCTCTCTGGCCGCCGCGTCGGGGTGCCCCAAATTAATCAGGTAACTGTCGTGAGGCAACACATCTTTGGCGCGAAAACCACCGGCCTCCATGTTTTGATGGAATTGGTCGATTTGTTCTGTGGTCAGCGCTTTGGCGCGCCACTGGCGCTGATTTTTGGTAAACAGGGCAAATGCCTTTGCACCGATTTTAGCGGCGTTCAGCGGCGCGTTTTGCACCCCGCCCGCCGCGCTGACATGCGCACCGATTCGTTTCATAACAGCTCACTATTACAATAGTCGGAAATATAAAGAGGCGGCGAAACTACCATTTAAGCGTTGCGACAACAAGAAAGCTGTGGCGAATCACTCCGCTGCAAATACCGAAATGCTTTCGGTTGTATGGTCGGTTTCCGCATTCAACGACTTCTCTTCCCGAATAAAGAATTTTGTGCTGTTAGCGCTTTCACTTGCCACGCCCACCGTTGCCGGGTCGACTCCATTCGTGGTGCTCATGTCTCCCAACACGGTGATAGCGCGGCGTCTGAAGTTCTGGCTGTAGTTGAGCGGTGTGGCGGTGTGGCTGGCGCTGGTGTCGGTCACCTCGATCCTGCGTCCGCCTGCGGTGCCGGTGCCTTTTTCGATGGCGATCCAGCCCAGTGTCTCGGCACCGTGCCCATCGCTCAGCGACTCTTGCTCCTGCATCGCCACATCGAAGCCGGTAGCGCCGAGATTGCTGACCCGAGTGGTCACAGCCTGAGCCCCCGAGTGCGTCATCACCGAGGTGAACAGTGCCGGTGGCAAGCCAAATGGCTGAGTCAAATCGACCCACTGAAAGCCGTCGTTGACCACATTGCTGGTGCTTAACTTGCCAGCCTCAACAGTGAGCCCACCCAAAGTGCTGCTGCCCGCTTCGGCTACCAGGTAGTGGACACGCTCGCCAAGGTGTTTGCCATCCAGATAGTCCCACTCCTGATAGCGAACCTGAAAAGCTTTGGGCCCTGCATTGCGAATACGAATCACACCTGGGGCGCTGCCCTTCTGTTTGCCCGTTCGAGCGACCACAACCGGATTGGTATAACCCTTGCGCAGCGGAACGGTGACCCACTGCTGCGTAACACCACTGACAACGCCCCACTCCAGCGGTGCACCACCTTTAGCAGGCTGTTGACGCAAAGCCGCTGTGTCAGCGTTCTTGGTGCTGACATCCTGGGCAAAGAGCTGCTTGCCCAAACCAAGAATATCCAGCGTCTCAGCAACGTGAACAACTTCGTTGTCCTGGGATCTCTCCTCTTCAACTTTGAGAGCAGCACTCAGGACGGGCGTCCATTTCTGATTAACACCCTGTTGCTGCAGCACATAGGGCCGCCTTTTACCGTCGACATTAACCCAGCCAGAACCTGCCGGGCTGTGGATCGCCAGGTAACCCACCTTTTCAAAAGGGTGGCCATTCATCAACGACTCCTGTTCAAACAGGGCAGCCCTGAAGCCGTTGGCAGTGACCGCTTTAGCCCGGACCGCTACTGCTTGCGCGTTATTATGCGTCTGTAGCGTCAGGAATAGTCGTGGCGCTTTGGGGAAGGTTGCCTGAAAGCTCTTTAACTTCCATTTGGCCGTGCCATTGACTTTGAAACTTCCGACTTCCCAAATACTGCCATCCGGCATTGTTTTGATCCCTTTTTCCAACACGAGGTAGGGAATCTTTTCGGCAGGGTGTGTGCCGTTCAGGTAGTTCCACTCTTTGAAGCGCAAGTCAAAACCGTTGGTGCCCACATTACGCAGACGCACCACACCTGGCTGATTGTTCTTGAAGCTGGGTGGTCCGGCAATGACTACCGGTTTATCGAAACGGCCTTTCAGCGTAATATTTTTCCAGTTATTTCCTGCGCTGGTTTGAGCGCTCTCCGAGCCGCGATAAGCTGAGTTGAGGGGGCGGCTATCCAGATTATCCGGCACACCGTCGTTGTCGTCGTCGGGGTCAGCGTTGTTGCCAATGCCATCGCCGTCAGTATCAACCGTCTCCGTTGGATCATTAGGGAAAGCGTCATAGATATCAGCGATGCCATCGTTATCGGAGTCGATATTGATCGTCTCGACACTTTTCGTGGCATCCCAATAATAGGTATTCCCCTGATACTCAATCGTACCGGTTACAGCATCAAGAGCCGGGATTTTCCCTCGAACGGTGTAATCACCTGCCGTGCCATCAAACCCGGTGTATTCAAACGCTCCGTCAATAACATCCATATCGACGGGAACCAAAATATTGCCTGTCAGCACGACCCCTGGTGCAACTTCGATGTGGTAGTCAAAATTAAACCCTATTACAGAGCTAGATAAAATAACGAAGTTAATATGCTGATCAGATGCGCGCCCCTGACTGCCGTTATAACCGCCCGAATTTGGATCGCAGAAGTGAGAGAATGTTGTGCTGTAGCTGCCATCTTCCAAGAATGAAAACATGACATTTGGAGTAACCCCACTCGCTGGAGGCGGAGTTATTTCAGACAAAACCCAATCGCCAACAATATCGCCAGCCACCCCGCTATTTCTGGTAAATACGGCCTCCCGACTAGCTGAGATAAAACTCAGTTGGGTTGCTCCCACTTGTGCTGAGCCACTCTCCTGGCCCAAGGGAGCGCCACAGCTACCATAGTTATTTGATTTTGTTGTGTTTAACGTAAGTGTTTGTGTCGAATTGTCGTATGCATAGTCACCGGAGGCTTGCGCGGGAAAAGAGCCGTCGGCGGAAAATTGAACAGGTATTGGTAGAACATCGATGGTTTTGAACTGGATGATACGATCTTCATAAGGGCCGCCCGTAACATAGATATTATCGCCGTCGATATGTACGTCATATCCAGACACAAGAGCAGGGTCTCCATCCACCATACCCTCTTCATGTGAGCTACCAATAACTTCCAGGCGTTGATTAAATACTTTTATTTCACGAGCGCACGCGTTAGAAATATAGATATTATTGGCGCTATCAAGGTCAATGCCGCTCGGGCAATTCAGTAACCAGTCACCTGCGGCAGAGTCTATAAGGTTTAGTGTATTGTCATAGACATAGATGCCACCAAGCCCCTCCCATACTCCGTCAGCATTATTAGCAGGTACCACATGAACAGTGAGATACACTTTGTCATCACTGGAAACAGCCAATCCTCCTGGGCTGAAATGACGACCGTTATGAAGAATATCGGCCTTCAACGAGGCCGTATTACGGATGGATAACCGTGTTGCAAGATCGTTATCAAACTTATAGATACTTATTTTAACGTCTGTGCTCTCAGTGCCATTTCCACCCCGGTAGCTCAATGCAAACACATTACCTTGGCTATCAACATCCACATCATGATCATAACCAATTCCCCCGAAGCTAATATCAGCTGTCGCTACTTCATCGCCGGCCGTATTAAATTTTCGTAATATTCCATCACCCACAACAAACATATTCCCAACACGATCAAACACCAGCCGCTCAGCTCTTATTGGCGCACCAGCGCTATTGATATATTCAAGGAATTGCCATTGCTGATTAAAGTGTGCCAGGCCAAGAGTATCTGTATCCGCCACGTAGTAACTGCCATCCGGGCCAACGGTGATCCCAGTAATTGAAGTAGGATAATACCCAAATATACCGCCCACCGCAGGTGTTCGGTAAAACCCCTCCAGATAACTCCCCACATATTTAAGGCGCCTATTGGGGGCGAAATAACTAAAGCTATGGTTGCTATCAAAGTCGACAACACCGCCCTTTAACTCGCCTTCAAGATGAAAAGTTGTATTATCGTCCAGCTCGTTGGCTGAAAAATTACCATTTAAAAAGCCTGCCACAGGGGAAAAGATCGGCTTACCTGTCGCGTCGAACGACGTAAGCTCTTGCAAATCGCCAAGTTGAAATGTTCCTGAAGAGGTGGTCCTGACAGAATCAAATTGAATCGTTCCTGAAGCTGCCATATAAAATGTACTGGAACTACCAAAGCGGAGAAAAACTACACCTGTGGTACTGAGGTCTATTGTGGTTGGCTCAAGTATTTGTATATCACTCATCAAATACATACGGTACGTTGGCCCGTAAAACGCTAGGGAGATATCTTTTTCTGCACACGTGTCGGATAGGTTAGAGAGCACGAAATTTTCGTCGGCGCTAAAGGTGGCTGTTCCCGTTAATTTGTTGTTATCAAAAATATTCCAATTGCCGACAATGCTCCCCGCAGTACCCGATGTTCTCTTCCAGATACTGGGTATCTCTTGTTGGCGTGTTGCCCCACCCCAGGATGTTGTCCCCTGCACCTCTAATTCAGTGTCACTAAACGAGAGTATTTGCAAGGTTGCTGGCCCAATACTGTCCAGACCACAACCCAGTGTGATCATTGATCCTGCAACATTCGCGTCAATGCGTTGCGCTGCACTTGAATAGGTGTAAGTTCCCCATGCTGTATTGCGTTCAAATCCCACTGAACCAGCATGAGTAACAGGAAAAATGAAATTAAGTATGATGAAGCAGCGCAATATCCACGTATTCATTTCTTCTCCGCAAGGACGCGATTTTTATCGCGATGTTTTTTCGTAAAACT
>JAADGQ010000151.1 GCA_013152295.1 Gammaproteobacteria bacterium
TCCAGACAAGCTTCCGCAAGGGCTGAGAGATCTGCCAGTGTTTCGTCCAGCACGGCAAAACCTGCTAGGTCACGCCATGCGATGCGTACCATCTCGCGGCGGCGGACAGTGCGCAATACGGTCATCAGCGTCGCTTCATCTGTTACTGTTGCCAGCGCACGATCAAGTTGCTGCGCGTAGTGGCCACTGTCGTAGCTGCGCTCAAGATCGCCGCTGTCGAAGAGATCCTCCAGCATGGATGGATGACGAATGCAGCTGCGTGCCACAAAACGACTGCATGCCCACACTTGGAGGATTGAAGCTAAAAGCTCGGGCGAAAGGTGAGAGACTGTCTGTTCGCCAGCAGTGCCTTGCAGAAAAAGTTGCCAATCTTGCCGGGCTTGTTCGAGCAGTGGCGCGGGTGGTGGTGAGAGCGGTGAGAGTGGGGGGTGGGGATGAGCGGTGGTCAAAACAGAGCCCTTGCCATGTCGATATGGCAAGGGTTTTTCGGATGAAAATCCAGCCAGAATCGTTAACAGGTGTTAAATAAAATGGTTAAAAACAGTATACGCATTTGTATCTCTATTTTCCTGTTATCGCTATTTACGAAGCTGGATTTACGGGATGTCAGGCCTCCTTATGAAGGCAGCTGCTCCAATAGGTCGGGCTGGGTTTTTTTATTTGCCATCAATCCCTTCGCAGTATCAAAGTCGGCCCGCGCCTGCTTCTGTTGGCCCACTTTTTTGTAGAGCTCGGCACGACGCAGGTAGGCATCGGTATCGCCGTTATTGACTTCGATGGTTTTGCTGAAATCATCGATAGCATTTTCATGCTCGCCCATATCTGAGTAGAGCAAGCCGCGATTATAAAAGATGTCCGCATCGCCGCCATCGAGCTCAATAGCCTTCGTGTAGTCCAGCAACGCCAGTGCATCTTCGCCCAGATGAGTAAAGGTCAACGCACGGTAGTGGTAGGTCTTTTTCTCATGGGGATCGATGCGAATCGCAATTTTGAAATCGTTAAATGCCTTTTCGTACTCTTCAATGGTGGCGTAGAGCAGACCACGATTGCTGTAACTATAGACATCATCAGGGAAATACTTGATTGCGCTACTGTAATCCATAATGGCATTACCCAGATCGCCGCTCTCCTGAAAGGCGATGGCGCGCTTGTAGTAGTAGATGGCATTCCTTGGATAGATAATCAGCGCTTTGCTGAATGTGACGATAGCGGCGGGATAGTCTCCGTCGGCTAGTAAGCGGCATCCTTCCTGATAGATGTTCCTGGCAACAACTGTAGGATTACCCACATCAATTTTTATCATAGGTCTATAACACGAAAATCTGCCTGAATGACTTTCAGTAGTTATCGGCGACCCGGACCTAAATGATTAGCACGAGACCTTTGCACGATTCATATTTTCCGCCCCGGCGGCGTTAAAAATGGTCTCAAAACCCTCATTTACACCAGTAAACTCCGGTTTTTCGATCATTTTTGTCTTGCTGGAACGAAAACTATTTTTCGTGCAAAGGTCTCGGCACACAGCTCTCACCATTACATTGGCGCTTTTTCTCGTTTTAAGTGTGCAGCTTTTTACGCAATGTAAACCTTAATCGAAACAGGGTGTAAATTATTTTGTATCCAGCCATAAAGGTCCCTTTAACGGTGCCGGTAATTTTCGATACCCCGACCCTTTTTCGGTATGTCACACTCACTTCGCTGCATTTCAAACCATATGCCAGTGCTTTTGCCTGCATCTCAACCGTCCAGCCGAAGTTGGTGTCTGCCATCGACAGCTGCTGCAGTTTGTCGTGTTTGATCACGCGAAACGGACCCAGATCGGTGAAGCGGTAGCCACCAAACAGCGCACGCATCAAGCGCGTCGCCAGCCAGTTACCAAAAACCGCTTGGGGCAACAGCGCGCCTGTTTCAGCACGACCCAAGGTGCGACTGCCGATAACCATCTCAGCGCCGCGATCCAGTGCGTCAAGCAGGCTGCTCAACTCGGCGGGTTCGTCAGAGTAGTCACCATCAAGAAAGGCGATGTTGCGCGGCTCATAGTCAGCCGCTGCCGCAATGCCCGTCAGGCACGCCTGGCCGTAACCTTTTCTTGCCTCATCAACCACTAGCGCGCCGTGTGCACGCGCAACCATGGCGGTGCGATCAGTCGAGCCGTTGTTGACCACGATCACTCGAATCACTCTCGCCATTGGTATATCATCCAGCACTAAACCAATCGACGCCTCTTCGTTGAATGCCGGAATCACAACAACGGTATCTTTGCCAACGCATGCGCTCTTCATCAAGGCTCTTCATCAATTAAATTTGTTGTAGCACAGTCTGCAAGTTAACCGCACTGCGGCATTATGCATCACACAGAACATCATACAGGCCAACACAATCTGACGGTTAATCTGTTGTGGATTATCTCTGCGCTCACTCTCGTTCTATTATCCCGAATTTTCTCTTCAACGGGGCCGGAATATGACGGAGGCATCTATTATATAGCGTTTTACATGATCTATATCACGGCTGTTGTAGGGTTATACAAGAGAGGGCTGCTTAACTCTGTTGCTATCAACCCGCTATTTTTCACTGCCGGTGTTGTCGTGATTGCGTGCTTCAGTACACCGTTATTTGAGAATGACCACTACCGCTATCTGTGGGAAGGCAAGCTGTTGCTGAACGGCTTTAATCCCTATCTCTACCCGCCTAATGCACCGGAGCTGGCGCATATCCTGTTCAGTGAGAAAGCGCATATTGCGTTTAACACCTTGACCACCATCTATCCACCGCTGGCGCTGATCTGGTTTGGGCTCGGTGGCATGCTGGATTTCAATAGCGGTATGACGTTGCTGATGCTGTTGAACGGCGCGCTGGTCTATCTGATTTTCAGTCGCCTGAAAGGAAAAGTCACCCCTTGGCACCTGGTGCTCGTTTTTCCATTTCTGCAGAAGGAGTATGTGCAGGCGATCCATATCGATCTGCTCGCCGCTACATTCATTTTGATCTATCTCACAACACTTACAACAGCGGCGAACACCAATCTTTGGAGACGAAGCTTGATGGGGCTCGTTTATATCAGCGCATCGTTTTGGACGAAGATATTAGGTATCGTCTTGTTGCCATTTCTGTTTTTTTCAACGCCAAGCACCATTCGTAAAAAACCTGTTTTTATAGCACTATTAGTGATAACGTTGTTATCGCTGCCGCTATTTATTGTGTACATTTCAGACGGAAATCTTAGCGGTTTTAAATCATTTTCGGCTAACTGGGTATGGAATCCGGGATTCTATTCACTACTTACCAGCCTCTTCGATACGCCCACCGAGCAGGCGCGCATCTATACTTTTATTGGCTACGGTCTCTATCTGGTGGCTATTGCTGTGCTATTGCTGCGCCAATTGAAAGACTCGAAATGGTCGCTAAAGATCGATGAGAGCTGGCTCTACATCTACCTGATTTTCGCCGGTTTGATGTTTTTTACACCGGTCTACAACCCCTGGTATGCGATCTGGCTGCTCGGTCCGGCACTGCTCATGCGCCATCTTCCCGGCGTATTCTATGCCGCGTTTTCATGCTGGAGCTACATCGCCTACGGCAGTGAAGAATTTCTCGTTGCAGGTGAACTGCTTACCCACGTTTGGTTTGTTGTATCGTTGGGTGTGCTTTTGCACCAGCGTTGGCACACAGGTAGCGGCGTCAGCACCAACTCAAACCCCTGAAAAACGAATCCCCATCGACTCGATCAACAGAGCACCGGCAAGCAAAAAGAGCAATAGCGCCGCTGCAGCATACATTCGGTATTTACGCACCAGTGTTGCCGGATCATGTCGCGACAGTAGAAACGGGCGTGTGCCGTGACTGGCGTGAGCAATCATATGAACCGACGGCTGCGCCGCGTGTTCAACCTGCTCTTTGCGTACCTGCTGTTTGGCGGCATCGCGCGCTGCCTGCCACTCATCCAGATCGATTTCGCCATCGCCGTTGGCATCAAAGCGCTTGAGTAACGCTGCGCGATCGCGCTTCCAGAGCGACAGCAAGTGACGCACCTCTTCTGCGCTGTTGGGCGCATCTGCGCAGCCACCGATATTTCTGAAGTAACCGATGGCATAGAGTGGCTCGCCGGGCAACATGCGCATCTCTGTCAGGCGGTAGCGGCCAACACTGAACAGGTTGGCCAGCCAGTGGCGACCCGCCGGAATATAGCAGGAGGGCCCATTGCCCCGCCAACGCTCTGTGTAGGGCTGAATAACCTCGGCATTCTCAGGATCAACCACGCACTCACCGCTGCCATCCACCAACAGAAACAGGTCGTCACTCTGACCGCTCTCCATCGTCGCCCAGCGCGGACCACCGCCTGCATCGTTGAGCGCTTCGATCGTGTATCGGTACCAGATGCAGGGCAGGCCTGACAGCGGTGCTGTGATGGGCGGGCCATCCATCAACGCCCCCCGTCCGCGCAGCTCAACGTAACCCTGTGCGGCGGAGCGCACCTTTGAGGTTGGTGTATCAACGATGATCTGTGCGCGAAACAGAAAACGAAAGATGGCGTAAAAACCGGCGGCCGCGACGATCACAAGGCCACACATACCCAGCCAAAATTCGTTGTCACTCAGACTGGTTACGAATGCGCTCATCGCGATACGTTGTATCTGCCTGTTCGCTGTTGTATTAGCTAAACAGCGTCTTCACATCGACATCTTTTTTCTCGCCCTCGCTGAACTCCAGTAGCTCATGCGCGTTGAAACCAAGCCAGCGGGCAACGATGATATCGGGGAACTGCTCGATGCGAATATTATTGACATTAACACTCTCATTGTAGAATTCACGGCGATCAGCGATGGCGTTTTCCAATCCACTGATCCGCGAGTGGAGGTGGGTGAAACTATCGCTGGCCTTGAGTTCCGGATAGGCCTCTGCTACTGCGAACAGTTGTCCTAGCCCCATGCGTAGCTGTGTCTCTGCTGTTCCCAATGCCCCTACATTGCTTGTTTCCCGTGCTGCGGCCACTGCAGAACGGGCGTGCATGACCCTCTCCAGCGTCTCCTGTTCATAGCGCATGTACTGTTTGCAGGTCTCTACCAACTTGGGCAGCTCGTCGTGGCGCTGTTTCATCAGCACATCGATATTCGACCACGCTTTGGAGACGTTATGTTTCAGCCTCACCAGGCTGTTGTAGATCATGATGAGATACACAAGCACAACAATGAGCAGGCCCAGCACTATAAAACTTGATATCTCCATATCCACTCCTCATTCGTGTTTCTAGCAGGCTGTTCAAATTCGCTCAGACAAGCGCGAGGCAGGGCAAAACCCGGTTGCAATATCATCGGCCAGCATTGTCGCGTTCTCAATATCCGGTTTGGAACCATCACCCATTTGTGCCATCGGTGAGTTTGAAACGGAGGAGGGGAACCTTGCCTGCGAGAGGCTAAGCATCACTCGACGGCGCTACGGCAAGACGGAATCCCATGCTGACATTGCACAGGTCAGGCGCGCCACGGCCACGGCAGGCGCAGCGGGCATGACGCCGGTCGTTAAACCAGGAGCCACCGCGAACCACCATCCACTCTCCGGCTTGGCGCTCGCCCCAGTCACTCTGCTCGGACTGGTAGGGGTAGTCACGCAGCGTGCTGTGCGTCCACTCCCAGACATTGCCGGCAAGATCGTGCATGCCGTGGCTGTTTTTACCGCGTGGCAACAGACCCACGGCCGATACATGGCCGATCTGGCTCTCGACGTTGGCTCTTTTCGAATCCCACGCGTTACCCCACGGATAGAGAGGTACACGGCCTGCACGCGCGGCTTTCTCCCACTCCGCTTCGGTGGGCAGGCGTACAATCGAGCGTTCGTCAATCCATCGCTCTCCATCGATACGGCGAATAGCCCCATCCAACCAGCGACAGTAGGCCTGGGCTTCGAACCAGCTCACGCCAACCACCGGCCGGTTGCCGAACTTTTCCTGCTCATGCCAACCCATCGGCAATCTGCGTAGCTCTGGTGAACGCCGCGATATCCACTCTTTGTAGTGGTTGAACGCATCGCTATCGGGGAAGTCATCTTCTGTCAGCTGGCTATCCCAATTGCCGTTGAGCCACAGGCGGCCATGCTCTGACCAGTTATCCAGAACGTTGTAGCCTTGCGCCTTGATAAACGCGCCGTACTGCGCAACCGTTACCGGGTAACGGCTCATCCAGTAGTCGTAATCTACAGCGCCCACGTGGTGAGACATGCCGTCGACCATCTCGTTGTCACGCGCATCTTCTTCATCGTAGTTGGAGCCCATCACAAATGAGCCCCCTTTTATCGGTACAAAACCGAGGTGTGACTCACGCCGCCCCCGGTAGCGGGCCGGAAGATAAAACAGTGTCTCGGCAAAGCGAGGGTCGCCAAGGCGCCCCAGCGTATTGCTCACATCAGCACGGCGCCGTGAGCGCAATTTGCCATGCTCAACAATGGCCAGCAGCGCTTCGGCAAGTCGCTCTTCGCTCTCTTGCAGCTGTTTTTTTGCAGCGCTGGGCCAAAGGATTGTTGTGTAAGCATCCAATGCGGCGAGTGTCCCCTCGGGGAACTCATCATCACGTTTGACCGACAGGCAACTCTCCTCGCAACCATTCAACCAGCGCCGTACTTTATCGAGCAGCGCTGTACACTCATCAAAACGGGCGAATTGGGTTTCACTCAAGTGTGCAATCAGCGCTGATAACCAAGCGTAATCATCAAGGAAACCGGCAAATTTGTTGCCGAGATTGCTAAAGCGCTGCAGAAAACGCTCGAAAAAAGCCTCTTCAAATACGTTGTCAATAATAATTTCATTGACGACAGCTGACTGCCACACATCACCATTAGCCTTGAGCAGGCCATCCAGAAACTGGTCTGCAGTATCTACAAAGGGCGGCTCATCGTCGCTTGTATGGGGCATGCTTGTGGCGCTATCAGTGATGATAGGCGGCGGCCTCTCTTGCTCCTCGTCAGCGTCGCGCTCATTTGCCGTTGCACTGCCACCATCACAGTTACTACCCGCGCCATCAGCTGAGTCACCATCGCTGCTACCGGTAGTGGTGCTAACCACGCAATCCAGAAGATTAAATACCGATGACAGTTTGGCGACATTCAGCTGCTCAGGGCGTGCGCCATGCACCACCATGCGTGGATCAAAACCGTCATCACGATCAACCGCGTTGTGTACCAGGCGGAGCAGCGGCAGCTCCACACTTTCGATGTAGCGCAGCTGATTACCCGAGAGCCCCTTGCTCTTCAGCGCCTGTTCCATCTTGACCGTCTGCTGGTGCAGAAAGCGCTGGCTTCGCCACTGCTCGCCGTTCTCCGCCGCCCAGCGTGCCATCACCAGCAAAATTGCCGGATGGTGTTGGCCCAGACGGTAGATGTCGGGTGCAAACAGCTGCAGCGGCACAACGCGGGCGAGCAGCAACGCATCAACTTCGCTCTCTTGACCGTCCTGACCATCTTGCACTGCCGCAGCGATATCCAGTGACAGCTCAAGCAACTCAGCTGCTTTAATCAGACGGCGAGGCAATGCGGGTAGTGTCGTGGCGAATAGCTCCAGCAGTTCACGGCGCTCTTCAGTAAACAGGTCGGGGTATGTGTTGCCAAGAAATTCACGCACCTGGATTTGACCCGGTAGCGGCAGACGCAGCGGCAGGTCAACCACCTTCTCCAGATAATCAATCCCCCGCTCGCTCAGCGCTTGAGGTGCGATTTTTCGGGCGCGGGGAGGGCGGTAACCCGCCGATTCAGCCGCCACATTGCTGTCGTCAAATGCATCGATGCGGCGTGCCACCGTCTCATCATCAACAGCCAGAACCACGACGATGCCTTCGACGCTCATCAACAGCTTGATGGCATCGAGCAGCTGCATCATGCGTGGCGCTGAACAGCGATCCAGATCATCGATCAAAAACAGCAGATTGACAGGAAACTTGCGCTCGCCTCCACCGCGACCACTATCACGACCCGTCACCTGCGCAAGGCTGCGCCGAAAATCGTAATAGAGCGTGGTGAAATCGTCGGGTTCACTTGAGTTCAGCGAGTCGTAGTCGCGCCCCATGTTGAACTCTAGCTCTTCAATCTCTGACACCCCCATCTTCGACTTCAACGCATTGGAGAACGCCACCGCCATGCGCCCCAGCTGGCGCTCCATATTGTTAAGATTCTGTAGCCACCGGGCAGAGCACTCATCCCGTTCACGCCAACGAAAGATGGTGAGGCGTGCAGCCATCAGCAACGGCACCACAAGATGTTGCTCAGCCTCAAAGCGTTGTGGGTTAAAAGGGATGGGGAGGATCGGCGATTGCCCTGTATCGCTCTCAAGAAAAAAACCAGGCTGCTCTTCAAAGTAGTCGTACAGTTTGTCCAGCAGGTAACTGCGGCCACTCCCCGCTGCTGCGAGCAGGCCTACTGTCAGCGACGGTGCTGACCCCGCTGGACGGCGACAGTGGCGCTCAATCCGTTTAATAACGGCCTGCATCAGCGCAGTACGACCCAAGCCGATCTCTGCGATCTCCGTATGGCGATGACTATCAATCACTAAAACACCTCAACCGTGCTCTGAAAACGGGCGCATGAGCATAAAAAAATGGGACTTGAAAAGTCTGCACTATTTCGGCACCCTCGCCGCTGGTTTTTCCGTTTGAATTTATAGCGCCCGATAATGCCATCCGACCATTTCTGTTGTCTACCGACAACCACTCAGCAACCCAAAAGAGGACGAGCACCCGCATGAGTCGGCACTCCGGAACTCGCAACCCGCCCCCAGAGAAGCAGTTCCAGCCGCAGGATGTTGAACGGCTGGCGCTGAAAACCTACACCGAGAAGGCCTACCTCGACTACTCGATGTATGTGATTATGGACCGCGCGCTGCCCCATCTTGGCGATGGCTTGAAGCCGGTGCAGCGGCGCATCATCTACGCGATGTCTGAGCTGGGCCTGTCGGCCACCGCTAAATACAAAAAGTCGGCGCGTACGGTGGGCGATGTGCTGGGTAAATTTCACCCGCATGGCGATAGCGCCTGTTACGAGGCGATGGTGCTGATGGCGCAGCCGTTCTCGTACCGCTATCCGCTGGTGGATGGCCAGGGCAACTGGGGCGCACCGGACGATCCCAAGTCGTTTGCCGCCATGCGTTATACCGAGAGTCGATTGACTCAATACGCGGTATCGCTGCTCGCCGAGCTGGGCCAGGGCACGGTGGAGTGGACTGCCAACTTCGATGGCACGCTGGATGAACCTGCACTGCTGCCCGCGCGGCTGCCCAATGTGCTGCTCAACGGCGGTAGTGGCATCGCCGTCGGCATGGCTACCGACATCCCGCCGCACAACCTGCGCGAAACGGTGAATGCCTGCATCCATCTGCTCGACAATCCCAAAGCGGATCTTGAGCAGCTCTGTGAGCACATCCACGGACCGGATTACCCCACCACTGCAGAGATCATCACCCCACGTGCTGATATCATGCGCATGTATGCGACAGGCAACGGCTCGATTCGTATGCGCGCCTGCTACACGATGGAAGCGGGCGACATCGTTATCCATGCGCTGCCCCATCAGGTTTCGGGCGCACGCATATTGGAGCAGATTGCCGCACAGATGCAGGCCAAAAAGCTGCCGATGGTCGAGGATCTGCGCGATGAATCCAACCACGAGAGCCCCACGCGTTTGGTGATTATCCCGCGCTCCAACCGGGTCGATGTTGAGCAACTGATGGCACACCTGTTTGCCACCACCGATCTGGAGCGCTCCTACCGCGTCAACATGAATATGATCGGCATCGACGGCCGACCCCAGGTCATGAAGCTGCGCGACATCCTCAGCGAGTGGCTGTCGTTCCGCACCGAAACGGTACGCCGCCGCTTGCAGTATCGGCTGGACAAACTTCTTAAGCGCCTGCACATCCTCGAAGGTCTGCTCATTGCGTATCTCAATCTCGACGAGGTGATCGCAATTATCCGCAGTGAAGACAAACCGAAGCCGGTATTAATGGAGCGCTTTGCACTGAGCGACATTCAGGCCGAAGCGATTCTTGAGCTGAAGCTGCGTCACCTCGCCAAGTTAGAAGAGATGAAAATACGCGGCGAACAGTCCGATCTGGCTAAAGAGCGCGACAAACTGGAGAAGATTCTCAACTCTGCGCGCCGCATGAAAACCCTGATCCGCAAAGAGCTGCTTGAGGATGCCGAAAAATATGGTGACGACCGCAACTCACCGATTCGCGAACGCACACCCGCCCAAGCGCTGGATGAGAGCGCACTGCTGCCCACTGAGGCGGTCACCGTGGTGTTGTCGGAAAAAGGTTGGGTACGTGCTGCCAAAGGGCACGACATCGATGCGGCCAATCTGAGCTACAAAGCAGGGGATAAGTTTCTCGCCAGCGCACACGGACGCAGCAACCAGCCGGTCGCCTTTATCGACAGCAGCGGGCGCAGCTATTCGCTTGCTGCCCATACCCTGCCCTCGGCGCGCGGTCAGGGGGAGCCGCTCACTGGACGTTTTAATCCGCCAGCGGGCGCAACGTTCTCAACGCTGCTCATGGGCAGCGCTACTGACCACTATCTGCTTGCTTCGAATGCGGGCTTCGGCTTCGTCACCGCGCTGGAAAATATGTACACCAAAAACAGGGCAGGCAAAGCGCTATTGACACTCCCCAAAGGTGCCCAGGTGTTGCCCCCCGTTGCGGTTCACGACCCGGCCGAAGAGCAGCTCGCCGCCGCAACCAGTGA
>JAADGQ010000008.1 GCA_013152295.1 Gammaproteobacteria bacterium
GTGTTGCAGAGATAAACGCCCCGCCAGGTTGCAAAATATTGACCACGACCACACCTGTCGCTGTATCAGAGATCGCGCTATTGGCTACCGTCAGCTGAAATGAAACTTGATCACCCTGTTCAATAATCCCCAGGTCCGGCGCCGTCTCAAGCAACACCGAGAGATCAGCTTCTGCGCCACTGTCCGCGATGCGCGTCAAAAACAGGTCGTTCTTTCCGCTACTGCTGCTTTGTGCAGAAATGCCCCAGGTATCGAAATCGCTGGAAGCCGTATCACCCACCACCACCACCTCTTGTGGCGTTGCAACAGGGTCAACCACAATACCGCTGCCAGTTTCTGCCCCGCTGCCCCCCAAATAAGTGGAATAGACCAACGAAGGCGCACCGCCGCTATCCGTCAGTTTCGCCACAAAGGCGTCACGAACGCCCCCTCCGTAACGCAGGCGCAACGTATTCATAACGGGGTAGTCCGTTGAATCCGTAAACCCAGTGACATAGACGTGGGAAAGCGCATTGTTCGCCACATCAGAGCGCACCGCGATGGCAGTGCCACGATCATCCGCGCTACCGCCCAGATAAGTAGAGTACGAGCGTCCACCGTCCGCCGTTATTTTGGTAACAAACACGTCAGACTGCCCCCCACCAAAATTGCCCTGAACCGGGTTATTCAATGGAAAGTCGGGAGAGAATGCCATGCCTACAACATACGCATTGGGATCGCCACCGGTGGGACTGTTCAATGCGATACCCTCACCGGAATCAAATAACTGCCCACCAATGAAATCCGAATAGCCCAACGACAATGTGCCTGTTGCTGCATCAAAACTGATTTTACTGACAAACGCATCACCGAGGCCACCCGACCGCTCCTGAACGGCACCACCAGCCACTGGAAACGCACTACCCAGCTCCACAACAGGCGGAACATTTGAGACGGCCAGAGACTGGGTCATTCCAGCAATATAAACAGTCCCCACAGAGTCCACCGCGATAGCATTCCCTACATCCAGCTCCACACCACCAAACAACGTTGAATAGGCAATAGAGACCGTCGGGTCCGCAGGCTCCACATAACTGAGCTTACTCACAAACACATCACCACAAATTGTCGGGTTTGCAGCGCTACCACACGCAACCAAACTAGTTGCTGTATCTAACCCCCAAAAATCAAGATCAAACCCTTTAACTTGTGGGTAGTCGAGCGACGAGGTGATTCCCGTAATGTAAACATCGCCCACGCCATCAATCGCCACACCATTGACTCTGTCGATATTGCTTCCGCCCATGTAGGTTGAATAGACCATCGTCCCATCCACCGCATCAAAACGGGTCAGATAGCCATCAGAGCTGCCACCACCAAATGTGCTCCCCGGCCCGTACCCACCAGACCCCTGTCCAATCCCGGGAAACGCATTCAGGGTTGTGAAGTCAGTCGTCGAGGTATACCCGGCGACGTACACAGCACCGCCGCTAACGGCGATGCTCTGCACCGCATCAAGCGGGGTCACACCATCACCAATATTCCTCGCAGAACCGCCGAAATAGGTTGAGTAGAGAACAGTATTGGATGGGTCCAGTTTGGTCAGCACGATGTCATAGTCATCTGCCGCGTGGTTATTAAGAAGAGGAGGTGGAAAATCAGTTGACCGCGTCTGTGCAGCAATATAGAGGTTACCCGCAGCATCGGCAGCAACAACAGCGCCGCTCTCATCGTCGCTGCCACCAAGATAGCTGGAGTAACTGAGCACCGGGTCAATAATCAACGCCCGCTCGCTATCGTATGCACCGATGTTAAAAGCGACGAGGCGTTCATCTGTCAACGTGTAGCTACCGTCAATTTGTTCGCGACCATCAGGCCCCTGCTGATAAATCAGCGGTGCCTTCTGCACCAGCGTTCCGCCAGTCACCGTCGTGATCAGCAAGTCACCCGCATCACTTAACTGCAACGCGTCTGCGCCTTCGATATTCAACCTGACCACATTGGGGTCCGTACCGGGAGCCACGACAAAATCGTACTCCAGCTCGCCCTGGCGGCTATAAAAAAGCAGGTCAATTCCGGGGTAGAGCTGTTGATATTCAACACTGCGGTAGCTGGCAATATCACTGACCCACTGCTGCGGATCACTGCCCCGATAGTAGCGGCTGGTCGTGGGCAGCAGATCACGACCACGAAAAACGCTATCGCTGGCAGCGCCCTGCCATTGAATGCGCACCACATCACGCTTGGCACCGGCAGCCCCCGGCTCAAGAACCATCACCGCCTCTTGCGCCGTCAGGTAGAGCTGATAACGCTTCCCCCGACTGATAAAACGTACCGCCGGGTCACTCTGGCCTCGGTTCTCTTCAAAGGCGATATGTGCTGCGCGAACATCAGCCAAAGAGTGCTCGGTAGAGGCAACGCCAGAATCCTGCCGATCAGGTGCCTGAAACAGAGCCAAAGAGAGGGTCAGCAACGCCGCGCCAACCAAAACACCTGCGCCGATATGGCGACCCAATCGAATGTTTTTGGAATGCATGAGGATTCCTATTGTGATCTATCTATTATGGATTCAGATTTTTTCAGGGCGCTTTTACAGCGTTTACAAGCTAAGGGCGCAACCCGCCCACAGCGCGGTAATGATAACCCATTTGTGGGCTGGTGGCGGGATCTGCTAGCCGCTTTCGCCAAAATGTGCCGTACCCCTGGAGGGTGCGGCAAACTTCGCTGGAGGCAGTGATTGCCGGGAGGGCTGGAGATGAATCAATTCGGAGAGCGGTAACAGGCGAATGCCCTTCTCTTCAAGCTTGGGCAACTCGCGTTCGAGCACCGCCATGGTTTCTGGGTAGGGGTGACCAATACCGATCGCGCTGCCATGAAGCCGTGCTTTATTCAGCAACATCTCAAACTGACGCAGGATCAGCTGCGGATCACGTTCATTATCGAGAAAAATATCGCGCTGCAGACTAGGCACACCGCTCGCTATAGCGACCTTGCGTGCCACGGTTGTATCGATAGTGCGGCTATCCACAAAAAACAGATTGCCACGCTGGCGCAGCT
Organism: Gammaproteobacteria bacterium; assembly: GCA_013152295.1. Classification (GTDB taxonomy): domain Bacteria; phylum Pseudomonadota; class Gammaproteobacteria; order JAADGQ01; family JAADGQ01; genus JAADGQ01. The sequence continues at coordinate 3,037 of JAADGQ010000008.1, forward strand.
GCCGCATCAACCACTGCATATGGCCAGAGTCGCTGGTCAGCAGGCTACCCATGTGGTTGTTAACACCCACAACATAGGGCACAGACGCTAGGTTCTCCTCCAGCGTGCGGATTAACTCGCGCTCCGTCATATCCAGAGTCAATGTGCCGGGGCCTGGATCGCGCAACCCCTGAGACTCCATAGGCAAATGCAGGATGACCTCTTTATTGAGCGAATGAGCAAAACGTGCCAAACGATATGCATGGGGCGTTTGGGGCAAAAAAGCACATGCCACAGCACCGGGCAGAATAACGGCGCGCGCACCACGCGCAAGGCGATTACCCAAATCATCAATAATAATGCCGATGGCGGGATGCTCGCCCTCGATATCCGTTGCTGCCTGCGTAGAGGTAATGGCGCCAAATGCCACGAAAAACAGCAGCAACCCCGCACAAGCTCGCTGAATAAGTATCAATTCGACCCCTTTGTCTGTCTGTTCAAAACATTCAACCCCTTGAGTAGATTAAGCGCCTCATATAGCTGGTAGTCGGTTTTCGCCAACTTTTCGTCCTCCTCGCCGCCATCTTTGCCCCGCGATCTTTTCCCTTCATCTACACCATGTAGATGACCTGCCAGATCGGCCTCTGTAATCGGCTTAATCCCTACCTGGCGCTGTTCAGTGAGTGTGAAATTCTCCAGTATCACGTCAGGAACAATGCCCTCTGCCTGAATAGAGCGGCCGGATGGCGTGTAGTAGCGCGCGGTTGTCAGCTTCAGCGCAGCAACTTCATCAATGGGCAGAATCGTCTGCACCGAACCTTTGCCGAAGGTGCGGCTGCCCATGATGATGGCTCGGCGATGATCTTGTAGCGCACCCGCAACAATTTCGGAAGCCGATGCCGAACCACCATTAACAAGCACAACAAGCGGCGTGCCTTTCAATACATCGGTTGGCGTCGCATTAAACTTCATTTCTGCGTTGCTGATTCGCCCCTCTGTATAGACGATGAGCCCCTTCTCCAAAAACGCATCCGAAACGGCGACAGCGCCATTGAGCACACCGCCAGGATTGTTGCGCAGATCCAGCACCAGCCCCTTCAGACCTCCTTCTGCCGCCTCTTTCAGCGTATCGAGCGCACGCAGCATATTGTCCGCACTGTGGGTTTTAAACTGGCTGATACGCACATAACCGTAGCCTGCCTCGAGCATCCGGCTCTTGACACTTTTAACTTTGATAACCGCCCGGGTAATGGTAAAAATCAGTGGCGGCTCGCTCTTGCCACGCACAACGGTTAATTTAAGATCGGTACCCGGCTTGCCACGCATCACTTTTATCGCATCACTGAGCGACAGCCCTTTCACTGGTTTGTCGTCGAGACGCACAATGAGATCCCCGCTTTTGATGCCAGCCCTCTGCGCAGGTGTGTCATCAATAGGGGAGACCACTTTGATGACGCCATCTTCCATATCAACTTCGATACCCAATCCGCCAAACTCACCGCTGGTATCCGCTTTGAGATCATCATAAGCGTCGCCATCAAGATACGAAGAGTGAGGGTCCAGACCGGACAACATGCCTTTTATAGCATTTTCCAGCAGCGTTTTATCGTCCACCGGCTCAACGTAATCACTTTTGATTTTCGTCAACACTTCGGTAAAAACACGCAGCGCTTCCAGCGGCAGTGGCTCCTGGCCAGGCAGTTCATCTCGCCCGGCAAAAACATTGGATGCGGTGCTGAGAACAACACCGAGCAACAGACCCACGCCCACCAGCAACAAACCACGTTTAGCGGAAAACATATCCAAAAATCTCCAGTAGCCAAAACAGCACCCCCTGCGCTGTGACAGAGCGTGCAACAAAATGCCACGCTGCGCGTGGTACACGACACAAATTGCAGAATCACCTCAACCGAACAGGCTAGAGAATAGCGGCAACTGTAAACAGAAAACAGACCCTGTATTACAAAGCATTACAGTCAGGAGATGAATCAAGCCAAGGCCAAAGGTGCCATGTCAACGTCTGCGAGCACGAAACCACGACGCTGGATTAACAGGGTTTCCCTTGCGACGAATTTCAAAATAGAGCGCCGCTTGTGAACGCCCACCACTGCGCCCGAGACCTGCGATGGCATCGCCCTTATCGACCCACGCTCCAGTCTCTTTGTAGAGGCTTTGGTTGTGCCCATAGAGGCTCATGTATCCGCCGCCGTGATCAATAATGATGAGCAGACCATAGCCACGTAACCAGTCGGCAAACGCAACCCGGCCATGGGAGATCGCCCGCACCTCCTGCCCCTCACGGCCTTTGATCAATACACCCTGCCACTTCAGGCGTCCGACCTTGCGAGAGTGCCCAAAGCGCGCTGCAAAACGCCCTTTTGTTGGCCAATTCAACTTACCCTTTAATTTGGAAAAAGGTGTGTTGTAGCCTGCCGCTGCAGGTATATCGGCCAGCGCCTGACGCAGCTGTTCAAGTAACTCGGCCAGGGTTTTTTCATCAGCCAGAAATCGGGCCAGCTGCTGCCCTTTGTCCTTTGCCTCAACTTCTAGTTTGATCAACAACTGCTTACGCTCTTGAAAGCGTGATTCCAATGCGCCCTTCTTCTTCGTCTGCTGTTGCCTCAACAGATCGATCGCATCCACTTTGCGCTCGATGGCCAGCTCTAACGCCTGAATGCGGCTAAGTTGCTGGTGAATCGCCTCAATGCGTTCGGCACGGGCATGATTGAAATAGTCGAAGTAGATGAGGCTGCGACCGATGGTGGAGATATCCTGCTGGTTAAGCAGTAACTTGATGTGGCTCTGACGCCCCATGGCATAGCTGGAGCTGATCTGGTCTGCCAATTCACGGCGCTGATCCTGCAATATTTTTCGCTGCTGCGTCTCGTCGCTGCGCAGCGCGCCCAACTGTTTTCGCTGCGCACGCTGTTCAGCGGAGAGCCTCTTCAGCGACGCAGCAAGTCGGCCAATGTCGCGCTCGACGGGGCGCAGCTGGGAGCGCAACGAGTTGCGCTCGCCACGTACGGAATCCAGCTTATTACGCAGCGCCGTGATCTTTTTGCGCAACTGCTCAAGCTGCGCGGTTTTGGCATCGTAGCCCTTCTCCGCCGCAACAACAGTGCTCCCGGCAAAGCAGAACGACACCAACAGCAGCGCTAAAAAAGTAGTGAAATTCATCGGCAAAACCATGCACCTTTTGCTGTCAGCAGTGGTGCCAATCATCCGCTTACGCCAACTGCAGCAGTGATTCGCCGCTCATCTCCTGCGGTTTATCCAACGCCATCAGGTAGAGCAGGGTAGGCGCGATATCTTGCAATGCGCCGTGCTGATTCACCGCCTTGTCGCTCATGTGAGCCGTGGCACCCACGTAGATCAGCGGCACAAGGTTGCAGGTGTGGGCGGTGTGGGGCTGACCTGTGACCTCATCACGCAGCTGCTCAGCGTTGCCGTGGTCCGCAGTAATCAGCAGGTCGCCACTAACGGCACGCATCGCTGTGCAGACGCGCGCCAGACAGCTATCCAGAGTCTCGATCGCTTTAATCGCAGCATCCAGTTTGCCGGTATGACCGACCATATCAGGGTTGGCAAAATTGCAGATAATGGCGTCGTAGTCACCACTCTCGATGGCGGCAACCAGCTCATCAGTAAGGCGCGGAGCATTCATTTCAGGTTGCAGATCGTAGGTACTCACCTGCGGCGAGGGGACAAGCGTGCGCTCTTCGCCCTTGCTCGGGCGCTCTTCGCCACCGTTAAAGAAGAACGTTACATGAGCATATTTTTCTGTTTCAGCGATACGCAGCTGGCGTTTGCCATGTTTGGCGATATATTCGCCAAAGGTGTTATGCAACGACGGCGAAGGAAAAGCCACCGGCAGAGCGAGTTCGCTGCTGTACTCCGTCAGACAGACGTACTCGCCGAGAGCAGGCCGACAGTGGCGCTCGAATCCCTCAAATGGCTCATCAACAAATGCACGGGTTATCTGGCGTGCACGATCGGAGCGAAAATTCATCATCACCACAACATCGCCATCCTCCACGACCGCTGTGTCTCCGTTGGCTGCGCTGATTGAGGTGGCTTTAACAAATTCATCGGTCTCATCGCGCTGATAGGCCATCTGCAACGCGTGCTGCGCAGATGTGGCGGTAAACTCAGCTTTGCCTTGTGTAATCAACTCATAAGCCGAGCGGATGCGTGGCCAGCGGTGGTCACGATCCATCGCATAGTAGCGGCCAATAACCGAGGCAAAGCGCCCTGTGCCGTAGCGAGCAAAGCATGCCTCCATCGCGGCAATGGAGTCAGCGGCGCTCTGCGGCGGACAGTCACGCCCATCGAGAAAGGCATGCAGATAGAGGCGTGACACACCGCGCTGACTGGCCAGTTCAACCATCGCCTCGATCTGTTTCTCATGACTATGCACGCCACCGGGCGAGAGCAACCCGAGCAGGTGCAGCGCCTTGCCCGTGGCGACGGCCTTGTCTACCGCGCCGGTCAGCACCGGATTGTCGTAAAAAGAGCGATCTTTGATAGCCAGTTCAATGCGGCTCAAATCCTGATAAACCACACGCCCTGCACCGAGGTTCAGATGGCCCACCTCCGAGTTGCCCATCTGCCCTGCCGGCAGCCCTACCGCCTCCCCCGATGCGTGAATCAAGCAGTGCGGGTTGTCCTGCCACAACCGGTCCCACACGGGCGTATTCGCACTGTAAATCGCGTTGTCCTGCGGATTTTCGCTATAACCCCATCCATCCAGAATGACTAAAACTGTGGGTCGACGACGTTGATCTTGCTGGGGAGTAGTTTGAGACATAAATCCAGTATCGCGCTCGCTTCATCAAATTTATTTTTACCGCATGTGGAGCCAGCGCCTCATTCAGCTATTGCCCCACGGCCAGCCCATCATTGTATAATGCCGGATTAGCAAAGACCATGGCGCGACCAATGGCGCTATGACTGTATCGGCCTGCATAGGCTGCAAAAAAACATAAAAAATGGACGACTTAAATGAGTGATTTCTGGGTGTTTGTTGGTAACCACGCGCTGCTGTTTTCAGCGCTGATCGCCGTTCTGTTGCTCATCGCGTTTAATGAACTCAAACGCAAGGCGTTGGGTTTCAAAGAAGTTCCGCCATCTGAAGCGACGCGACTAATTAATCGCGAAGACGCACTGGTACTCGATGTGCGCGACGATGACGATTTTGAGGATGGCCACATCGTTAACGCCACCCACATCCCCTTTGCCCTGCTTGACGGGCGTATCGACGAACTCAAAGAGCAGCAGTCAAAACCCATCATTCTCTGTTGTCAAAATGGCCAGCAGTCAGCGCGGGCGGCATCGTTGCTCTCGAAACACGGCTTCACCAGCCTCTACAAACTGGGCGGCGGAATGATGACATGGAAAAGCGATCAGATGCCTGTCGTCAGCGATTGAGCATCGCCCACTTGCCAAGCGTTACCGTTACCTCCCCCCCTCTAATTTTTTGCCCATCTCGATTCAAGCGAAGGAAAAGCAGTTATGACCGAAGCGGAAAACCAGGGCGCTCAGCCCCAGAACACAAACGAAAAAAAGTTTTCGATTCAGAAGATCTATACCAAAGATATCTCGTTCGAGACACCCAATTCGCCACAAATTTTCACCGAACAGTGGCAGCCCGAAGTGGGGCTGCAGATCGGCAACGCCGCCAAAGTGATCAATGACAAGGTTCATGAAGTCGTGCTGACGCTCACCGTAACAGTCAAGCTGGGTGAAAAAACCGCCTATCTTGCCGAGGTTCACCAGGCAGGTATCTTTGATGTGGAGGGTTTTGACGACAGTGAGAAGGGTGCGATGCTGGGCCGCTACTGCCCCAACATCCTCTTCCCCTATGCGCGCGAAGTGGTTTCAGACCTGGTGAGCAAAGGTGGCTTTCCACAGATGGTGCTGGCACCCATCAACTTCGATGCACTCTATGAGCAGCACGCCCAGCAGATGAAAGATCGCGCCAGCGACAGCGACACGACCCATTAATCAGCCACACCAACCAACCATCGCCGTATTCGGCGCGGGCTCCTGGGGAACCGCGTTGGCCTTGGTGCTAGCGCGCAACGGCAACCCAACGCTGCTATGGGGACGCAATCGCGAGCATATGGCGACGATTGCCGCACAGCGCTGCAACGCCCGCTATTTTCCCGACACCTCATTCCCCGAAACCTTGCGCGCCTGCCCCGATTTTGCCGAGGCGGCGCAAGCTGATGAGTTGCTCATCGCGGTGCCCAGCCAGGGCTTCCGCGACATCTGTGCCGAGCTGAGCAAACAGCGCAGCCAGCGGCCATTGCAACGACTCTGCTGGGCCACCAAAGGGCTGGAGCCCGGCAGCGGCAAACTACTGCACCAGGTCGTTCGCGAAGCGCTTGGTGAACAGTGCATACCTGCCGTTATCTCTGGCCCCACCTTTGCCCGTGAAGTGGCCGACGGACTGCCCACCGCAATCACGCTGGCAAGCCACGACGACACAACAGCCAACCAGCTGGCAGCCTATTTTCACAACAGCTGCTTCCGCGTCTACACCGCCACCGATCCGATTGGCGTAGAGGTGGGCGGCGCCACCAAAAATATTCTCGCCATCGCGGCAGGCATCGCCGATGGCCTCGGCTACGGTGCCAACACCCGTGCCGCACTGGTCACGCGCGGGCTGAACGAGATGATGCGCCTCGGCGTCGCGCTGGGTGGCCAACGTGAAACCTTCATGGGGCTGGCGGGACTCGGTGATCTGGTGCTGACCTGCACTGACGACCAATCGCGCAACCGGCGTTTTGGCGGTCTGCTCGCCAAAGGGCAAACACCACAATCTGCCATTGCAAGCATTGGGCAGGCGGTAGAAGGGGTTAAAGCAGCGCGCGAAATTTACAACGTCGCGCACGATAAGAAGATCTCTCTGCCCATTATCGAACAGGTCTATCACGTGATCTACGAAAAGCGCCCCCCTCGTGAAGCGGTCAATATGCTGCTTGGACGCGAGCAGAAAGCGGAAGTCAGCGAGCCCTAACACTCCGCCGCCGCCAGTCATGAGCCCCAAACCGACTCTGCCAGCACAACCGATGTACGCGATGATTCTCGCTGCGGGCCGTGGCGAGCGCATGCGCCCCCTCACCGACACCACCCCAAAACCGCTGCTATCAGTCGGCGGCAAACCGCTCATCGAGCACCTGCTGCCGCGCCTCAGCGCCAGCGGCATCACCCGAATCGTCATCAACCATGCACACCTCGGCGAGCAGCTGCCCGCCACCCTGGGTGATGGCAGCCGCTTCGGCGTACACATCGACTACTCTGCTGAACCCGATGGCGGACTCGAGACCGGCGGCGGCATCATCAACGCACTGCCGCTGCTGAAAAGCGATCCATTCATCGTCATCAACGGCGACATCTGGTGCGACTACCCACTGAGCAACCTACCTCACTCATTTCCGGGATTAGCGCACCTAGTGCTGGTCGATAACCCTGCGCACCACCTGTGTGGCGATTTTGCGATTATCGACAGTCAGCTGACTACCGACGCTGAACCCCGCTACACCTTCAGCGGCATCGGCGTCTACCGACACCGCTTTTTCGCCGACTGCACGCAATCTCACCTCCCTCTCGCCCCGCTGATACGCAAACACGCCGCATCCGCCAACGTCAGCGCCGAACACTACGCCGGCGAGGAGTGGATCGATATCGGCACACCGCAGCGCCTCAAATCGCTCGACAGCAGATTGTGCCGTGGCGCACGCAACAATGTGTGATAAAAAATGGCCGCAAATAATACGTTTCGCATGAGGTAACGCTATCGCCATACAGTGCTTTCTGAACAGAGCATGCCGACATGAATCACAGGGTGCCGAAGAGGCACTTTCCCTGGTTTCAAAATATCAGCCGTATAATGTATCGTAGATATACGTTTTGTGTCGGCCTGAATTTGTCGACACATGAACAATCGCTCTCATAAAACAACACAACCCGCTTCGGCCCAGTATCGATTTGTCTCGAGGAATTGACCCGTTATGCCCAACATTACCTACCAGAAACAGCACTACTCCTGCGGTAACTCCGAATCGGTACTGGAGTGCCTGACTCGACATGGTGTCGCGATCCCTTCGTCGTGCGGTAGCGGAGTCTGTCAAACTTGCATGATGCGTGCGATCAAAGGCGACGTACCCGAAGAGGCGCAAAAAGGACTTAAAGAGACGCAGCAGGCGCAGCACTATTTTTTGGCCTGCTCATGTACACCCAGGGGTGATCTGGAGGTGGTACTGCCCGCTGATGGCGAGGCCGATCACACTCAGGCGGTGGTGCTCGCCAAGGAGCCACTCAGTGCCGATATTATGCGCGTGACGCTGCGGTGCCCCGCGACGTTCAACTATCGGGCCGGCCAATTTATCACCCTGTTTCGCGACGAGAGTAACGGCCGCAGCTACTCGATTGCCAATGTGCCTGAGTTGGGCGAACCGCTGGAGCTGCATGTTCAGCGTGTACCTGGCGGCCAGATCAGCGGTTGGATCTGGGATGAGCTCAACAGCGCTGATCAAGTCGTGATTGCGGGTCCTCACGGCGACAGCTTCTATCTGCCGGACGAGTCGCAACAGGGGCTGTTATTGATTGGTACGGGATCAGGCCTGGCACCACTCTGGGGCATTGTGCGTGATGCACTGAATCAGGGGCATGCGGGACCAATTCACCTCTTTCACAGCAGCTACAACGAGCAGGGCCTCTACCTATTCGATGAGCTGAAAAATCTCGCAAAACAGCACGATAACTTCACCTATACGCCGTCAGTTTCGGGGGCAGAGGTCGTTGGTTTTGCGCATGGCCGTGCCGATGCAGTGGCGTTGGCTGCATTACCTCAACTGAGTGGTTGGCGCATACACTTGTGCGGCAATCCAGACATGGTCAAAGATGCAAAGCGCGCGACTTTTATCGCCGGGGTGTCGATGTCGGATATCTACAGTGATCCTTTTGAGTTTCAGGTAGCACCCAAAAAGTGATCGCTGGACAGTGCTGTTGACGCCATTTCTCGCGGCTTCAGCATGCTCCGATGCTGGGCCAAGTGCGCAATTTTTGTATATAATCGGCAAAAATTGAACAGAAAAATCTGTGCAATTTGCTTTTCGGAATTGGCTCAGTCAAGTCGAACCGCAGGCTTAATCCACGCCTCTTCAGTCAACAACCTCATCCTATAGCGCCTATGTTTAACAATCTGCTTGCCAAATCGTATCGCGTTGTCGCACCAGCCTCTATCGCGCTATTTCTCGCCGCGTGGCTGATCATTGAATTTGATCTTTTGTCGCCACCGCCACCGCCCTATCCACCGAGCCAACTGATCAAGGAGATTACTTATGACTGGAACTCTCATATCAGAAAAGCACGCGGCAGTGACAACTGGCCGGTGACCTGGGCCGACGACAATCACCAGTACAGCTCCTGGGGCGATGGTGGGGGTTTTGGCGGCGGCAATGAAGTAGGGCGCGTATCGCTTGGCGTTGCGCGCATTGAGGGGGGGCGCGACAGATATCAAGGCAAAAATATATGGGGTGGACTCAACACTGAAAATGTAGCCCGATTTGAAGGCAAATCGTACGGAATAATCTCTGTCGATGGGGTTTTGTATATGTGGGTCAGCCCTGGATCGGGGGTGATGGGTTACGAAGAGGCGCGCTTGTACCGCTCCTACGATCGCGGTGCCAGCTGGGCAGCCAGTGACTGGGCTTTTGAAAAAACTGATCGTTTGATTAACCCGGCATTTTTGCAGTTTGGCAAAGATTACGACGGGGCGCTGGATGACTACGTATACAGTTATGCGAGCCACCTTAATGGTGACGACCCGCTTAACTTAACGATACTCGCACCCGGCGAGATCGCATTAATGCGTGTGCCCAGGAGTGCGATTTTTGAGCAGGATCAATATGAGTATTTCAATGGCTTTTCGGTTGATGGCGACGCGCTGTGGTCTTCGGAGCTCCGTGACAGAATGCCGGTATTCAGGGATAAAAATGGGGTAGGCTGGAATGTCAGTGTCAGCTACAACAAGGGGCTTGGCCGTTATCTATTGATGACCGAACACTCTGAATCTCTGGCTGGTCGCATCGGCATCTATGAGGCGCCGTCGCCATGGGGCCCCTGGTCAACCATCTATTACGGCATATTCGGCTCCGGCGACGTTGAGCAGAGCGCATTCTATTACAATTTTTCTAACAAATGGCTCAGTGGCGATGGCCGGAATTTTGTGATGATCTTTACCGGCATCGGCGAAAATGACTCCTGGAACAGTGTTGCTGGCGAGTTCGAACTGTTTGAAAATGCTGAATCTGAGATGCTCTCACCGTCACTCATCAATTAATCCACGAGGCTGGAAAAAACCATGAAGTTATTGATTACCGGAGGAACCGGCTTTATCGGTTCACGACTGACGCTGAAAAGCCTGAGCGATGGACACAGCGTCAGACTGCTGGGGCAGGCCAATAACACCAAAGAGGAAGACAACCTCAAAATGCTTGAAAGCAAAGGTGTTGAAGTCACCCTGGGTTCAGTAACGGATCGCGATGCAGTATTTAGAGCCGCTCAGGGGTGTGACGTGGTTTTTCATCTGGCGGCGGCTCAACATGAGATGAACGTTCCCGACAAGCACTATTATGATGTCAATGTCGAAGGCACACGCAACATGCTCGATGCCAGCATCGAGGCTGGTGTGCAACGCTTTGTGCACGGCAGCACCATCGGCGTTTATGGTAGTGCCCTCGATGGCGAGATAGACGAACAATCAGCGTTGGCGCCGGACAACATCTATGGTGTGACAAAACATGAAGGCGAAGCGCTGGTACTTTCGTATGCCGATCAACTGCCGGTATCGGTGATACGTATTTCCGAAACATATGGCCCTGGAGATTGGCGTCTGTTGAAGCTGTTTAAGGGAATAAAGAAGCGCAAGTTTTTTGTTATCGGCGACGGCCTGAACAAGCATCAGCTCATTTACGTAGATGACTTGATTGACGGCCTGTTTGCAGCAGCAACAGAAGAGAGTGCCGTGGGTGAAATTTTTACGTTGGCCGGCAGCGAAGTGCTCAGCACCCGTGAGATGGTCGATATTATCGCCAACGAAGTGGATGGCTCCGTACCTAAAGTGCATGCACCGATGTGGCCATTTATGACGCTGGCGGTGCTGATGGAGAAAACACTACGGCCCCTAGGCATTCAGCCACCACTGCATCCTCGGCGTATGAATTTTTTCAAGAAAAGTTACTATTTTTCAAGGAAGAAAGCCGAAACCACGCTGCACTACTCACCCCAGACCAATTTTTCCAAGGGTGTTGCAGAGACTGCCAAGTGGTACAAAGAGCAGGGGCTACTGGACTGAAGGTTCGCAGCAACGCTCACGAATATTCGCCGGGAAAGCAACGATGGTTTTTTCGATCTCCTCGTTGCGCCGGACATCATCCCAACCGAGCTCTTTGGCCATCAAGTCTGCGCATACCGTAATAGCTTCGCGCCCCGGGTAGCTTGCGGTACCGAGATCCGTACGTCTGCTCA
>JAADGQ010000007.1 GCA_013152295.1 Gammaproteobacteria bacterium
CCACCAACGAGAACGACGCTATCGACATCGGCGAGTGGCGCAGAGAGATAACCGTCACGGAACACTTCCACATCCATGATCGCTTTGTCGGTCTCGACGGTTGCGACGATATCACCGCGTTCTAGCTTCGCGCCGATCTCCTTTTCCCAACTGACGACAACCCCTTCGGTCATCGTGTCGGAAAGCTGGGGCATCTTGATTACATAAGGTTCAGACATGCTTCAGAAATTCCAAGTTACGATTCAGCGCTCTAAAATAGAGCGCTAAAATAGCTTTAAAATAGCCTAATAATAGGTAATACCCATTCGGTCAGCCCGCTCGACTCAGCCAACAGTACTAACCGAGAACCTCCAACACACCACTCACCACATCATTAGCATTGGGGATTGTCGCCAACTCCAACTTATGGTTAAACGGCACTGGAATGTTGGCAGCAGAAATACGTTTAGGCGGAGTGTCGAGATCGTAGAAACACGCCTCGTTGAGAATCGCCATCACCTCCGACCCCACACCAACCGGCGCTTCAGCCTCTTCAACAATCACTGCACGATGAGTCTTTTTCACCGACGCTTTGATACCTTCGCGATCAAGCGGATTCAGCGCATAAAGATCAACCACCTCAGCATCAACACCATGCTGTTTAGCCAATATCTCAGCAGCTTCTAAGCACCACTTCACTGAGATGTTGTAGCAGAACAGCGTGATATCAGCGCCTTCGCGTGCAACTTCTGAGCCTTCAAGGGGATGAAAATACTCTTCATCCGGTACCTCGCCCTTCATGCTGTACATGTATTCATGCTCATTAATGAAGACCGGATCGTTGCAGCGTACCGCTGATTTGAGCAAGCCATACGCCTGCCGCGGATTCGATGGTGTCACCACACGCAGACCGGCAATACCCATGAAGACCTTCTCCATACGTGCCGAGTGTTGAGCACCCAGTTGATGTGCAGTGCCACCAGGAGAGCGAACCACCACCGGTGCGGTCAGTTGCCCACCCGACATATAGCGCACTTTCGCTGCTGAGTTGAACAGCTGATCCATCGCCAACCAGGCAAAGTTCACCGACATAATCTCGACTATGGGCCGAACACCAATATATGAGGCACCAATAGCCAAACCGGTAAAACTGTTTTCAGAGATCGGCGTATCAATAACACGCTCAGGGCCATACTTCTCATAGAGGCCGTTCGTTGCTTTGTAGGTACCCCCCACAACGCCGACATCTTCACCCATGGCAATCACCATCGGGTCGCGCGCCATCTCTTCATCATGGGCGCGGGCAACCGCCTCCCAAAACATGATATTCGCCATTAAATACTGCCTCCGCGCACATAAGGATCGTTTTCTGCCAACACGTATTTCTCAAGATCCTCCAGCGAAGGCTCCGGTGACTCATCAGCAAACGCGATAGCATCGGTTTCGATCTCGTCGATCACCTGCTTGTCCATCGCTTTGTAGTCCACTTCAGTCAGCTCACCCGCAGCAATCAAGCGATCACGCAGAATGTTGATCGGATCGCGCTTCGCCCACTCGCGCTCTTCCTCTTTTTCGCGGTAAGCGTTGGAGTCAGACATCGAGTGGCCGCGATAACGGTAGGTCATCAACTCAAGAAAATAGGGGCCCTTGCCAGAACGCACATGATCCACTGCGGTGGTCGCAGCCTCGTGAACCACCTCGATATCCTGGCCATCGACCTGATTGGCGGGAATGTTATAAGCGGCAACGCGCTTATATTGATCAAAAACTGCGGTAGAACGATGAATGCTGGTACCAATACCGTACATGTTGTTTTCACAAACAAACAGCACCGGCAGCTCCCACACCTTGGCCATATTCAAGGTCTCATGGAATGTGCCCTGGTTATTGGCCGCGTCACCCAGGAAGCAGATAGAGATCTCATCCCCACCCTGCATTTTAATCGCTTTGGCGATACCAGCGGCCAACGGAAACGGACCACCCACCAGCGAATAACCACCCATAAAACGGCTGTTGGTATCAAACAGATGCATCGATCCGCCGCGACCTTTACTGCAACCGGTCTCTTTACCAAACAGCTCTGCCATCACGGCTCTGGGCTCGGTGCCACATTTAATCGCGTGGACATGATCACGATAACCGGTGATCACATAATCCCAACCCGGACGTGCTGCTTCCATCACACCAAGGGCACAAGCCTCTTGACCGGGATAAAGGTGAAGAAAACCACCGATCTTGCGTTCCATATAAGCTTGCTGGCAACGCTCTTCAAAACGGCGCGCGAACACCATCTCGCGCAACACGCGTTTTTTATCTGCAACGTTCACTCGAACTCCTCGGAAGTTAGCACTTAAATTTTTGGACCAAAATTCGCACAAACCGGCAATGATCGTTATTTTCGACCGTCGGGTCAAGAAATAACCACCAACTTCAGTGGGTTATCAGCGTTGTATATCCCACAATGTTTGAACTTGTTTGGGTCGGTATGGTGGCGGCAAAGTAACATAATCGCGCGGGATACCCAAAAACAGCCCCTCTTCTACCAGGGATTGCGCAACAGCTCAACGAGGGCAGCAGATCGTCGCTACCCCCGCTCATCACCAGTAGAATCAACATGTTGCAATAGAGCAGCATACTCTGCCTTCCCTTGCTCATTACCCCGCTTGCGGGCGCCATTGAATAAAATGGTCAGCTTTTCGCGGGCAGCAGCCGTTAAGGCTGTCCTGTAATCGCTCTCGGGCTCCGTGTCGATGGCTTTCATCAGCGCTTGCACACGAAACCGATCCATCGCCTCGTAGCGCTGAGAGAGCTGGTCGTCATGCCCACCATATTTAATGAGCGAGAGTGACGACTCCAGCCCCACAACTTTGTGGCGAGCGATGCGTATCCACAGGTCATAATCTTCGCAAGCAGGCAGCTGCTCATCAAAGAGGCCGTACTGCTCAAACAGGTGCCGCCGTATCATCACAGACGACGGTGAAACCAGACACATCGCCAGTAACGCTTGCCAAATCCACCCCTGAAGTTTTTTATTGCGTTTGGGCGCATTAACGCGCACGCCGTCACGCACCCAGATCTCTTCACTCTGGATGATTTCATAAAATGGATACCGGCACAGAAAGTGCCACTGATTGGCCAGTTTGTCTGGCTGCCATGTGTCATCGGAATCGAGAAACGCAAGCCAATCGCCACACGCCTGAGCGATACCCCGATTGCGAGCATGGGAGACACCGTGATTGCGTTCACTGCGGATCAGTTGAACAGGTGTGCCGAAACTGCGTATACGCGCAACGGTATCGTCATCAGAGCCGTCATCGACAACAATGATCTCTTGCGGCGGCAACGACTGCTCAAGCACTGACGCGATGCAACGTTCGATGGTGGCGGCACGATTGTGTACGGGAATGATAACGGAGATCGGTGCAGTGGCGCGCTCTGCAGGTGTTAAAAAAATTAACACCTGCTCCAGTTGCTGGCGCATGATATAGAGCATGCGGCCAAACTGCTGCGCAGCCTCGCGGCCCGAATCATCGGATATCATTTTGAACAGGTGAAAAGCGACACCCGCGGAGGCAAACACTTCGGCCTGCGCAAATGCCTCCATATCCAGATACTGATGGGCACGCCATGCGTCCGGATACTGGCCAAGCTGCGGCGCTCTGACACTGAGCAAGTGACCGCCGATGCAGCGCGCTATCGATGGCGGCCACGGAAAAGGCAGGCGGCTATCGACTGCAACGGAGCGCCCCGCTTCGTCGTAAACCGCGTGCGGCGTAATCCACTGGCCAAGGCGGCTATCGGCACCGATGCCAGCAGCACTGCCAACATTGACCACGTACAGCGGATTAATATTAGCGACAATCCACGTCGCTGCATCACGAGCGGCCTGCTCACCCACACCGGTGATAACAAACAGCACACCCGGCGGCTGGTCGCGGCCGATTTTGCTGAGGATGCCCGCGCGCAGTGCCCTCATGTGGCACACGGCAACAGCTTGCGATTTCAGCCACAGCTCTGGCAGCTCATCTTTGATCGCAACTGTAAAAACCAGCTGAAATGGCGCGGAATGCGCGCTTTTCTTGCTCATAAGAGAAGCTCATAACCTAGTCATAAGCGGGTCATAGCAATGGCCACCACCGCTCAGTAGTCCACCATCAGCGGCAGCTCATCGAGCACAGCAGCTTGCTCACGCAGCGCCAGAATCTGTTCTTCCCAATAACGTCCACTGGCAAACCAGGGGAACGCAATCGGAAATGCCGGGTCGTGCCAGCGTCGTGCTAGCCAAGCGGAGTAGTGCATCATGCGCAGCGTACGCAGCGCCTCAAGCAGATGCAGGCCTGAGTAGTCAAAATCGTGGAACTGTTGATAGCCTTCAAGCAAGCGACTTAATTGAAGGCTCATCGCCGCGCGGTCACCAGACAGCAACATCCACAGATCCTGCATTGCTGGTCCCATGCGGCTGTCATCAAAATCGACAAAATGGGGGCCGTCGTCGGTCCACAAGATATTGCTCGGATAGCAATCCCCATGCAGGCGAATGTTGCGCACACTGCCCACACGTTGATAGCAGCGCTCCACTTGACGCAGCACATCCTCAGCCAGAGTACGGTAAGCAAGCTGCAACTCGGCGGGCACGACGCCGTGCTCCAGCACATATTGATAGGATTGGGTGCCGAAGCTGTCGATATCGAGCAGCGGCCGGTGTTGGAAGGAGACACGGCTACCCAGCGCGTGAATACGGCCGATAAAGCGCCCCAGCCACTCCAGGTTTTGCCCCACGTCCAGATCGGGGGAGCGCCCGCCGCGCCGCGGATAGAGTGCGAAGCGAAAGTCCTGATAGTGGTGCAGCGTGGCGCCATCGGTAGCGAGTGGCGCAACGACGGGGATCTCCTGCTCCGCCAGCTCAATGCTGAAGTCGTGCTCTTCGATGATGGCAGCATCGCTCCAGCGCTGTGCCCGGTAGAACTTAGCAATCAAAGGCGCCTCATCTTCAATCCCCACCTGATAGACACGATTCTCATAACTGTTGAGTGCCAACAAACGACCATCACAGCAATAGCCACACTGTTCAACGGCGTCCAGCACCCGCTCGGGTGAAAGACCTTGGTAGGGTGGATCCTGTTTTGTCGTTGTCATCACGTCGTTTTATGCTCCCGCGCATGCGTTTCTAATGGGGGCAGTTTACCCCGTCCGTCAACTCAAGCGATGGCGCGGGCATTTAGCGCAGCGATAAGGTACAATGGCGCGCCATTTTTACCCGAGAGCCGTGTCATTCGCTCCACGGGATGACTTCTGCCACCCGAACGGATCGCGGATTCAGCTGCCCCGAAGGGGGCCAAGCAGTTTTACTAGCACCAAAACCAGCACCAAACTTTGACGCCAACTTTACAATTAGACAGGGTAAAAGAGTAGACACATGACAGACCTAACTCACTACAGAAACATCGGTATTTTCGCGCACGTAGACGCGGGTAAAACCACCACTACAGAGCGCTTCCTGAAATTGACCGGTAAGATTCATAAAGTTGGCGAGGTGCACGACGGCGCAGCAACCACAGACTTCATGGAGCAGGAGCAAGAGCGCGGCATCACCATTCAGTCCGCCGCAACCACCTGCTTCTGGAACGACCACCGTCTGAACATCATCGACACCCCTGGCCACGTCGACTTCACCATTGAAGTTTACCGCTCACTGAAAGTGCTCGACGGCGGCGTCGGCGTATTCTGCGGCTCCGGCGGTGTTGAGCCCCAATCCGAAACCAACTGGCGTTACGCTAACGACTCTGAAGTTTCACGCATTATCTATGTCAACAAGCTCGACCGCATGGGCGCCGATTTCTACCGCGTGGTCAAACAGGTTGAAGAGGTGCTCGGCGCCAATCCATTGGTGATGACGCTGCCCATCGGTATCGAAGACGATTTTGTCGGCGTTGTCGACCTACTTACCCGTAAAGCGTGGGTCTGGGATGACTCCGGTGATCCATTAAACTACACCGAACAAGACGTTCCAGCAGATATGGTGGACGATGTTGAGAGTTGGCGTGAAAAATTGATCGAAACCGCTCTCGAGATGGACGACGACGCGATGGAGAAGTACCTCGAAGGCGAAGAGCCTGACATCGACACCATTAAGCGCTGTATCCGCAAAGGTACCATTAGTCTCGACTTCTTCCCAACATACGGCGGTTCATCCTTCAAAAACAAAGGGGTACAGCTTATACTTAATGCAGTAGTTGACTACCTACCCAACCCCACTGAAGTTAAACCGCAACCCGAAGTGGACCTGGAAGGCAACGAAACAGGCAAAGTCGCTATTGTTGACCCAGAAGGTCCGCTACGCGCACTGGCGTTTAAAATTATGGATGACCGTTTCGGTGCGCTGACATTTATCCGCATCTACGCTGGTAAATTGGAGAAGGGCACCAACGTTCTCAATACCTACACCGGAAAAACCGAGCGTATCGGCCGTATCGTAGAGATGCACGCCGACTCTCGCGAAGAACTCCACTCCGCTCAAGCAGGCGACATCGTTGCTGTGCTTGGTATGAAAAACGTGCAGACTGGCCACACCCTTTGCGACCCGAAAAACCCTGCAACATTGGAGCCGATGGTCTTCCCCGATCCGGTTATCTCTATTGCGGTATCGCCTAAAGATAAGGGCGCGTCAGAAAAGATGGGGATTGCATTGGGCAAAATGATTCAAGAAGATCCCTCGTTCCGCGTTGAGACCGATGAAGACAGCGGCGAAACCATTCTCAAAGGGATGGGTGAGCTGCATCTCGACATCAAAATCGACATCCTCAAACGCACCCATGGTGTTGAAGTTGAAGCCGGCAAACCACAAGTGGCTTACCGCGAAACGATCACCAAGCGCGTGGAAGACAGCTACACCCACAAAAAACAGACCGGTGGTTCAGGTCAGTTCGCCAAGATCGATTACGTTATCGAACCCGGCGAGCAGAACAGTGGTTTTGAGTTTGAGTCGAAGGTCACCGGCGGTAACGTTCCTCGTGAATTCTGGCCGGCGATTCAAAAGGGCTTCAATGTTAGCAAAGATGAAGGCGTACTCGCGGCATTCCCGTGCCTCGACTTTAAGGTCACCCTGCTTGACGGTGCTTTTCATGCAGTAGATTCATCTGCCGTTGCTTATGAGATCGCTGCCCGCGCCGCCTATCGCCAAACGATGCCGAAAGCTGGACCACAGCTGCTCGAACCCATCATGAAGGTCGATGTATTCACTCCGGAAAATCATGTGGGTGACGTTATCGGCGACCTCAACCGTCGTCGCGGCATGATCAAATCTCAGGAGACCGGCGTTACCGGCGCACGCATCAAAGCGGACTGCCCCTTAAGTGAAATGTTCGGTTACATCGGCGATCTGCGCACCATGACATCCGGACGCGGCCAGTTCTCCATGGAATTCTCGCACTACCTGCCGTGCCCGAAAAATGTTGCTGAAGAGGTGATCAAGGAAGTCAAAGAACGTAACGCTAAGAAGTAACGCTGAGCAAGGCATCAAGGCCTAGCTTTACAACTACTTACAATAGTAGCAAGACACGCCGGGCGGATTCACCGTCCGGCGTTTTTTATTCGTGCAGCCCAACCGGGGCGCTCTTCCAAATACGCTTTTCCTCCCAGCGTGCAATAGAGTCCTGCTCTCAACATCTAAAAAATGGCTAAAAAACGATTGATCTCTACCATTTTTCTAAATCACGAAGCAGATAAAGAAACCTGAAAAAGAGTACACGGTCAAACTTTCGTATGCCGAAAAATCTTACACTCAGCCCAGCCTACTGACCAGCTAATCAAGATAACACATTGAATAATATTCTTATTTAAAATAGTGGTATTAAAATTGCTGTAATAGTAAGCGAGGCGGTTTTTTATGATTTATGTTCAATGGAATGATGATAAAGAATAGGCGGCCGGGGACAACCGATAACGAGCTCCTACCTCCAACGTATGCACATGCATATGAGCTGTTAGAGCCCGTAACCAGTACACAGAAGAGAAGTTATAAGGAGTAGAACCATTAAAAATTTCACCCATATTACAGGCGCCTTGGTGCTGGCGAGTGCGCTTGCACCTAACGCTTACGCCGTTACCGCTGATGACGTGGTGTGCACCAAGTGTGTTGATAGCTCGGACATTGCAGGAGAGGCAGTAACGACCGGAAAGTTGGCGGAAGGGTCTGTGAGAACAAACAAGATAAAGAGGGGCTCTGTTACCAACGAAAAAATTGCGCTTGGGGCAATCAACAGCGCCTCGGTGCAGGATAACTCGCTAACCGCTAATGATCTGATTGCCAACTCAGTAACAACTATGAAACTCGTTACTGGTGCTGTCACGACCACTGACATTGCCAGTAGTGCAGTAACGGGGACCAAAATTGTCGATGCCTCAGTGGCCACAGTAGACTTCGGTGACAGTGGAATATCAGGCGTCCAGATTGCTGACGGCACAGTAACAGCAGTGGAGATTGCTGATGGCAGCGTGACATCAGCAAAAATTGCTGACGGCTCGATAACGAGTACCGAGATTACAGATGGCTCGATAACAGGGACAGACATCGCCAACAGCCTGCTAGCATCAGCCGATTTAAAAGATGAGGCCGGCGTCGATTTTTACAACGGTGTCAGCAGCGACGCCAGCGGCAGCGGCCGCATCGACTTAACCACCGACTGGACAACAGCTAACTCAATAACGCTGTCCGTCCCCGCAGCAGGGAACGTGACTTGTATTGGCTCGGGCTACCTGGACTGGGATTTGGGCACGTGGAGTGACGACGCACTGTTAGGTTGGAGCAGCTCACCGACAGGCGTCCCTGTCGGTGTTCAAATCCTTAACTTCCCCGGAACGGCTGACAACACCACCCTCATCCCTATGACGTCGATGTATACCTTTACTGTCAGCATGGGAACGCAGACATTCTACCTGAGGTCGAAAATAAGCAGTGGAACGGCCACGGATGTGGACTTCATTTATGGCGTAGGGAGTGCTTGTATGTATTTCCCTACCTCCTATGCTCTGGCACCACCACCGTAGATTGACCAACGAGCTGGACGAAAACGCTTCCAGCGTGCTCCTACAAGAGTAAAGCTAACCTCCGGTTGGCAGGCAAAAGAAAATAGAGATCAAAAGGATAACCATGAGAAATTACACTAAAACCGCAGCGGCTTTACTACTTACTGGTGTGCTTACACCCAGCGCACACGCTGCTGTTGTCGCTGATGACGTAGTATGCACCAAATGCATTGATAGCTCAGACATCAAAGGCAAAGCAGTAACATCCTGGAAACTGGCAAAAGATTCCGTGAAAACGGAAAAAATCAGAAAGGGAGCGGTTACCAATGGCAAGATTGCTGTTGGGGCTGTCAACAGTGCCTCCGTGCAAGATAACTCGCTAACCGCTGATGATCTAGCTGACGGCTCAGTAACGACATTGGAAATCGCTACCGGCGCTGTTTCGAGTGACAAAATTGCTGATGGTGCTGTAACAGGAGTCAAAATAGCTGATGGCACGGTGACCGGGTCAGACATTGCTACTGGTGCAATCACAGGAATTAAAATTGCTGATGGCTCGATAACAGCCGCAGACATTGCTAATGGTGCGATCGCAGCACTACAAATTGCTGACGAAACAGTGACAGGAACGGATATTCTCAACGGCTCGATAACAGGATCGGACATTGCCGACGACTCGATAACATCGAGCAAACTGAGCAATGAAGCCGGTATCGATTTCTATAATGGTACGGCCAGCGCCTCTGCCGGCAATAACAAAATCGACCTGTCATCGGCTACCTGGACGACAGCCCGATCAATAACCCTCACCATCCCTGCCGCAGGAAACGTGACCTGCATTGGCTCAGGTTATGCGGATTGGGATTCGAATACGTGGAGTGAAGATGTTCTATTGGGCTGGACAACCTCGGCGACAGGGACACCTGTTGGCGTCCAGGTTCTTAATCTCCCTGGCACATCTGACAACCTCACTTACATCCCTATGACATCGGTGTATACGTTCCCTGTGACCGCCGGAACAGTAGGCTTCCACCTGAGAGCAAAGATAAGTAGCGGACTAGATACGGATGTAGACTTCTTTTTTGACGCGGGTAGCACTTGCATGTACTTCCCAACGAACTACTAAAAGAGTCAAAATTGATAAAAAAAGGGGACGGTGGCATGACCATCGCCCCCTTTTTTTGTTTAACGGTCATTCAATTGCCACCCCTTTTATCTGCGCATAAACAGAGGTACCCGCGACAATAAGCCCCAGTTCATGGACGGAGCGACGCGTCACTCGTGCCAGCAGAGGGGCTCCCCCTGCGTTTAGACGAACAACAGTAACTGCACCATCATTCCTACCTTCAGCATCAACGCACGCCTCCACCGTCGCCTCAAGCACATTCAAAATGCTGCTGGCTACCGGGCGCTGCCTGCTAATGCTTATATCGCGAGCGTGAATACGCAGACGCAAACAGCTTCCCATACTCTCCGCAGCAGTGGGTAGATGAGCGGTGGGTACCCACAAATGCCCAGCTATGCTCTCAATCTCTGCCAGTTCGTGATCGTACCTCACCAGACGCCCCTCCAACACCACGCTGGCATCTGCCGCAGTGGCTAATGGCAGATCGAGGCGGGCTAACACCTCATTCAGCGGCCCAACCCCCACCACTTGACCACCGTCCAGCAGCAGCAGTTGATCAGCAATGCGCGTCACTTCATCCATGTGGTGGCTGACGTAGATAATCGGAATATCCAGCTGCTGATGGAGACGAGCTAACAGCTCATTCAGCGGCCCAACCCCCACCATTTGACCACCATCCAGCAGCAGCAGTTGATCGGCAATGCGCGTCACTTCATCCATATGGT
>JAADGQ010000059.1 GCA_013152295.1 Gammaproteobacteria bacterium
AAAGCCGCTTATGAAAAACTCACCGGAAAAATTTATGAGGGGGGCAAGTGAAGTCTATTTTTTTCGGAGCAGTTACTGAGGTAGATGAGCTGCGGGTTATGAATCATGACTACTGACAAGCTGCCCCGGCGACAGCCGCTTACAGCGCAGCAGCGTGCAGTACGCAAGCGCTATTTGGGGGCTACGTTTGTCACGTGCGTTGTGCTCTCTTTAGTTGGAGGAACCATTCATGTCCTCGATCTGGGTTTTAATCGCATGACCGAGATGCGCGATAAAGCGATGATCAATCTTGATGATGAGCATGAGCACATTCGTGGTGCTGGCGAGGAGCTATTTACCCAACAGAAGCACCAAAACAGATTGGCTCAGGGGATTGATTACACTGCAAGTGAGGTCGATGGCTTGCTGACTGCTGAGCAGTGGCAAGAGATTGAAACAATGATCGTCATCCCCGAGGGGACGTTTATCATGGGCACGGATCGCAAACGCACAGATCGCCAAAACCGCCCTGAGCGTATGGTCACGCTGCCTGCATACAAAATAGATAAACACCCAGTAACCAACGCGCAATATGCCCGTTTTGTGCTTGAAACAGGGCATGTACCGCCACTTAATTGGAAAAACGGAAAAATTCCTTCGGGCAAAGAGTATCACCCAGTTACCATGGTTTCGTGGTTCAATGCTTTGGCATATGCGACATGGGCAGGCAAGCGATTACCTACGGAAGCAGAATGGGAGAAGGCCGCGCGCGGGAGCGATGGTCGGCGTTGGCCTTGGGGGGATACTATGGAGCCTGATCGTCTCAACACTTACTACAACGTAGGTGATACGACGCCGGTTGGCTCCTACCCTCAGGGAGCAAGCCCTTATGGTGTTATGGGTATGGCCGGTAACGTGAGCGAATGGACTGCCGAAGACTTTGTTGCATACCCAGGAAGTGATGCACCCAGTGATATGTTTAATGTAAAAGCGCCGACAAAGACAGATTCTGGCGTCATGAAAGCGATGAAGATGGTTGAGATTGCTACAACCAAGGGGCGTTACAAGGTTCTTCGCGGAGGCTCTTGGAAGGGGGATCCGTTCTCAACAGCGAGTTATCACCGGAATTTTTCCTGGCCTCATTTCGCCTCGGATTTTTTCGGGTTCCGCTGCGCTCAAGATATAGAGGGTTCGTAGGTTATGAGATACCGTGCGGGAGTTGGATCGCTACTGTTGATGGTTGCGTCTCTGGATGTCAGCGCAGCCGATAGCTATCGTTGGTTGCATGTCACTATTGATACCCCTTGGCTGATTTTTATATTTTTACTGCCCATGGTGCTTATTCCAGCCATACTGATGGCTTTTTTGTATTGGCGTTTTGCCGGAGAGAAAAAAGCTGTGGAGGATGATATTTCTGTTCAGCCAGATTCATCGGATGAGGTGAAAGCGGAAATTGATGAAGTTGATAGAAAGGCCATCGACGAACCGACGGCAAGCGTTCACCAACATGAAAGTAAAGGTATAGAGAAAGATGTTGTTTGAAAAAAATGGATGGGTAGCATTTTTTTTCACGAGTCTCCTTCTTTCGTTTGCTCTATTTTCAACTGCACATAGTGCGGGAAACGAAGCGAAAGTGGCAGTCGCGAGTGGTTCAGGGGGGACTGAAGATAACCCACAAATGGTCATGGTACCTTTTCAAGGGAACATTGTTGAAGCAGCTGCTTCTGACGATGTTTGGAAGCACGAAATATTGTTCGTCATGGGTGTGTTGCTGCTGACTGTAATCATCACTACAGCAGTATTTGGCGTGCGGATGGCGATTTTTGGTGCAGATGTATTTGTGCCACATATGGTTTTAGCTGGAATAAGCGTGTTTTTGGCCGTCGCGCATTCGGTTGTGGCGATCGTTTGGTTTTTCCCTTTTTAAATTTTTTTGCGTGCTTGTTGTAGCCGTTAATGATTTTACACGGTCTTTACTACTCAAATGAGCGGTTCCCTCACAAATAGCCGCAGCTCTCGCAGTTTTCTTGCTTGGTCTTTCGTTGTCCTGTATGCGCTATCCGGATTGACCGCGTTGGCCTACGAGGTATTGTGGGCGCGGGCGTTGTCGCTACAAATTGGCGTCAGTATTTTTGGGGTAGTGGTCACAGTCGCTGCATTTATGTTTGGTTTGGGTGCGGGCGCGATTGTCGGTGCACGTTGGAGTCGCTCTATTGCCAGGCCACTCATTGCCTTTGCTATTCTTGAGGGCCTGATCGCGCTTTTCGCTTTTAACTTCCCTGCACTGATTCAATCGACGGATATTATTGTCAATAGCGTCACCTCAGGCGCATCGCTGGGGCAGTGGTACACAGTCCAGGCAGTTGCAGCGATACTGCTGTTGCTGTTGCCGGCTCTGGCCATGGGACTTGGTTTTCCTCTCGTGTTAAAGGTGCTGGAACACACACCGGTGAGTCTTGGCAAGGTTTATGGGCTGAATGCTTTGGGTGGAGCGTTGGGCGCGTTGCTACCTCTTGTACTGCTACCCATGATAGGGATGGTTGCAGCAGTACAGCTTGTTGCTTTGCTTAGTGTTTTTGTCTGCTTCTCTGCCGTCGTGTTGTCGTTTTTTATGGTGCCGGGTGTTGTGGATTCTGCGCGTCAGCACAAAGAGATGGCCGCTAGTGCGACTAGGCAAGCGCTCTCGCAATTTGCGCTGCTTGCCTACGCGGCTATTGGTGCCGGGGCGCTGATATTGCAAATTGCCTGGACGCGGATATTTGGCATGATATTGCTGCGCACGGAATACCTGATGGCGGTTATTCTGGCGGTTTTTGTTGGTGGCATTGCACTAGGCAGCTTGCTGGTAAAAAATGACGCAAAAGAGTGGTGGTTGGCGGTGTTGCCTGCCGTTACGGGTCTGTTTTCGCTACTGACACTATGGGCGTTGCCATGGCTGGCTCAATGGGTGGGTAGCGCACAGTTTGGCTCGTTGAGCGAAGCTATGTTTATGCAAGGAGGCGTGGTTGCTCTTTTGACCTTGCCGGTTACGCTGGCGCTGGGTGCTTGGCTGCCATTGCTGACCAGCCACATCGGCGGAGAGGGAAACGAAACGGGCGCGTGGTTATACGGCGCTAATGCCATTGGTGCAGGCATCGGCGCTATTGTTGCCGGGTTTTTGCTCCTGCCTTTGTTGGGAGCGGCCTTAACCGTTTCTGTGGCGGCTTTGCTGCTGTTTGTTTGTGGCATGTATTGGTGTCGTCAACGGGCGGTTTGGGTGATGCTCGTTGTGCTGCTGGTGTTAGCATGGCCTGTGGCGCAACTGCCCGCCGTTAACATTCTGCTGCCCGCGACATTGGCGAGTAGCAAAGATGTGGAGCGCTACGAAGATGCGGTTTCTATCACCCATGTTGTAGAAAATCCAGATGGGCAGCGACTACTGCTGGGTGATCTGCAACGCATGGACGCATCATCGGATCCGGCCGCAGTAGTGGCGCAGAAAAACCAGGTGCGCATGGCGTTGCTGCTGCATCCAGCGCCCACATCGGTGCTCTTTTTAGGGTTGGGGACAGGGATATCCGCAGCAGCTTCTCTGCCATTTCCCCATCTGCAACGCACGGGTGTTGAGCTCTCTTTCGGGGCGATTCAGGCGGCGCAGCATTGGTTTTCTCCAGTAAACTCTGGCGTCATGAAACAGATGCGTGTCATTGAGGATGATGCGCGTCGCTTTTTGCGCATGGATGAAAATCACTACGATGTGATCGTCGGTGACCTGTTTCATCCCGACCTAGTGGGTCGCAGTGCGCTGCTTTCTGTGCAGCAATTTCAGCGCGCCAAGAATCACCTTAATGACGGCGGTATTTTTATTCAATGGTTGGCGCTTAATCAATTCGACAGGAAATCGCTCGATGTTATTTTGCGCACTTTCCGTCGTGTATTTACTGATAGCGTACTGTTTGTTGATGGTTTTAGATTGGCGATGGTTGGAGATAAAGCGCGAGCAATAAGTGCGGATGCTCTATTGAATAATGTTGCGCGGATGGATGATGTGCAGCGCCAGCAGGCGACCGGCGGCGAAGGTGCGTGGACGTGGCTGGGCCGATACTGGGGAAAAATTCCTGCCACGCAGGGTGTGGTGCAAGATGAGTGGGCGCCACAGATTGAATATCAACTTCCTCAGGCTCGTTATAAGGGGGAGTTAGATCTGGTATCGTTGTTGTCACACTTGGTACGGAGTCGCCCTTCAGTTAAGAAGGCAGCTGCACAGCTGCGTGTGCCAGAGGCTAAAATGGAGGCGTTTGAACGCGCATACATTGGCGTCGATCTTGCGGTTCGCTCATGGTTGGCGTCATTGAATGGTCGTGGTGCCGAGGCGCAACGCCTGGTGCGTATTGCTTATGAGGCGAATCGCGATAACCGTTGGGTTGGTTTTTCTCTGGCAGATGCTATGTGGCAGAGCTTGCCCGAGGTGGGCGCACGCGGCATGTCGCAACGACAGGCCCTTAATGCAATTTTGCAGATACGCCCAGATCACGAGCATGCGCTTAGAGCGCTGTGGAAACTGGAAGCACGCGACGGGAATCGTGAGTTGGCTGAACGTTATCGCAGTGTTTTGGCCGAGATCAGTCCGTTGGCACGGGATGTGCGCGATGTTGCTATGGGCAAGCGTGCTACGGCATCGGTACCCTCTGTCCAGTAGTCTTCTGTTTGGTAGCACTCTGTGCAGTAAAATTTCTTTTTTATGACTATTCAACGCTTGGCGCTATGATATTTTTTTGATAACGCATCACGTGTTGTTTGCTGTTTCGGCTTCGCCTGTTTGAACAGCATCTCCTCCACGCATTTTGCCGGGATAGGAGGACAGTGGACATAGCCCTGGATCTGATCACACTGTTGTGCCGCGAGATAATCAACTTGGTCCGGGTACTCTACACCTTCAGCGACGACGGTTAAGCCGAGGTCGTGAGCCAGGTTAATGACGGTGGGCGTTAGATTGCTGCTATCGATATCGTGTAATACCCCCTTGATCAGTGATGGGTCGATTTTGAAACTGTCGGCCGGAAACTTCTTGACCGCACTCAGCGGCGATGACCCGCTGCCAAAATCGTCAACTGCGATCTGCACACCTAGGTTGCGCACGCTTTTTAGTGTTGTCGAAACTTTATCCAGATGTGCGGCGAGTTGCGTTTCACTGATTTCCAGCGTGAGGTAACGGCCAGCCATAGTGCTCTCGTCAAGTATGGTGCTAATTGTTTCGAGGAACTCTTTCTGCCGTAGCTGCTTGATTGAGATGTTTACGCAGATCGATACGGGTGGATAACCTTGCTCTTGCCATCTGCAGTTTTGTGCGCATGCAGTGCGCAGTACCCACTCTCCTACCGGAAAGATGAGCCCGGTCTCTTCAAGCAGAGGCACAAATTTTTGCGGTGGAATCCTGCCGTGATGGGGGCGGTCCCAGCGAATCAACGCCTCCAGTGATATCAGTTGTTTGTCAACGGTGTTCACAATCGGTTGGAATTCAAGGGTGAACTCGTTGCGTTCAAGCGCGTTGGCGAGCGCATTTTCCCGTTCAATACGCTGTTCGAAAGCACTGCTTTTGTCGTCGTGATAAAACTGGTAGTTGTTGCGACCACTCTCCTTGGCGATATACATCGCCATGTCTGCTTTTTTGAGCAGGGTTTGTGCTTCACTGCCATCATCGGGATAGAGGCTAATGCCGATGCTCACGGTGATGAAGTATTCGCGACCAGCTAGTGTGAATGGAGTGGCCAGTGTGTTGAGGATCTTTTTTGCGGCGGCGCTGATGTTATCGCGACTGTTGGCTGTTGTTTCGATCACGTCAAGAATTACTGCAAACTCATCACCACCGAGGCGTGCGACAGTGTCGGTGTCACGCAGACAGGTTTGAATGCGTTCTGACATCTCTTTGAGGAGGCGGTCGCCGATGTCGTGGCCAAGGGTATCATTGATCACCTTGAAGCGATCCATATCCAGCAGTAGCAGTGCAGTGGTATGCCTGTCCCACTCCGCTTGTTGTAGCGTATGGCGCAGCCTGGCATTGAACAGGTTGCGGTTGGGCAGGCCTGTGAGCGAATCATGGTGGGCGAGGAACTGCAGCTGCTCCTGTTCGCGCATCCGTTCGCTAATGTCTCGTCCCGTTGAGATGTAGTGGGTCACCTCACCTTGTGAATTCTTGAGCGGGGTGATGGTTTTCTCCTCATAAAAGAGCAGGCCGCCTTTTTTGACGTTAATGAAGACACCGTTGAAACTCTTTCCCTGACCCAATGTTGACCAGAGGTCAGCGTAAAATGCCCGGTCGTGTTTGCCTGACTTCAGCATCGTGGGGAGTTTGCCGATCACGCTCTCTCTGCTATAGCCGGTGATTTTCTCAAAGGCGGGATTAACGTACTCAATGTAGCCTGCCCGGTTGGTAATAAAAACAGAGTCGGCTGTCTGTTCAAGAGCACTGGAGAGTTTGCGTGACTGTGATTTGGAGTGTTTGTACTTGGTGATCTGTTGGTCTAAGTGCTGCTGCAGTTCGTGAAGCTGATGGCTCAGACGGCTGTTTTCTCTTTTTAGGTTTTTAGCTTTATGGTGCCATGTCATGCCGTATAAATAGACCGAGATGAGCCCCAGGGCAAGCGCAACAGTAGCGACCCAGCCACAATATAGTACGACCAGCAGTAGTGAGAGCGTGATGCTGAAAAAGAACGGCAGGCGACCGTGAGTGCTGCGAAGAGGGGGGTTCGAGCCTTGATTGTTTGTTGATTCCATTAAATTTCACGGCAATATCGATGATGTGCCAATACGCTGTCACCTTGACGGAGTACTACGGTAGCGGCACCTGCTGCCGATGCTTTAACTGCCTACCATTGGATGCTTAACAAAATAGATATTGCGGGCCGATACCCCCTGTGTGCTTTCACTCCTCATAATATTAGGTGGTTCGTAATTCAATGCATGAAGAGCATGAAGTTCAGCTAAACGGCCTTGCCAGGCGCCTTATTGCCGAGGAGCTGCTTGAAGAAGAGGAGGCCGTGTTACTCGCCAAGGCTGCTGCCAAGGAAAAAACGCCCTTCATCAGCCATTTGGTCGCAAGCAAAAAAGTCGAGAGTCGCGCTATCGTTCATCTGGCGTCCGAAGAGTTTGGTATGCCGCAGTTTGATATTGGGGCGATGGATGTTGAGCTGATACCGAAGACGCTGGTTTCGGAGAGTTTGATCCGCAAACATAATGCACTGCCCCTGTTTAAGCGGGGTAATCGGCTTTTTGTGGCGGTCTCTGATCCCTCTAATTTACAGGCATTGGATGAAATTAAATTTCATGCCGGTATCAATACGGATGCGATCCTGATTGAAGAGGACAAACTTCAGGCTGTTATTGCTAGCGTGCTGGATGCGCAGGATACGTCGCTGGACGGTCTCGACGATTCCGATCTTGATAGTCTCGATATTGCTACTGAAGATAGCGAAAATCCCGAAGGAGGCCTCGATGAATCGGAGATCAACGATACGCCAATCGTGCGCTTCGTTAATAAAATTTTACTTGATGGCGTCAATAAGGGTGTTTCCGACCTGCATTTCGAGCCGTTTGAAAAATTTTATCGCGTTCGTTATCGCCAGGATGGTGTGCTTCACGAAGCAGCAACGCCACCAGTGGCA
The DNA here is from genome assembly GCA_013152295.1 of Gammaproteobacteria bacterium. Taxonomy (GTDB): domain Bacteria; phylum Pseudomonadota; class Gammaproteobacteria; order JAADGQ01; family JAADGQ01; genus JAADGQ01. The sequence continues at coordinate 7,620 of JAADGQ010000059.1, forward strand.
TTGGCACCAAAGATTACCGCGCGTCTTAAGGTGATGGCCCGGCTTGATATCTCCGAGCGTCGCGTCCCTCAGGATGGTCGTATTCGCATGGTGTTGTCGAAAAATCGGGCGATCGATTTTCGTGTCAATACCTGCCCGACATTGGCCGGTGAAAAAGTTGTACTGCGTATTCTCGATCCGACCAGTGCTCAACTGGGCATTGATGCACTGGGTTATGAAGATGAGCAGAAGGCCCTCTACATGAAGGCGCTGCATAAACCTTACGGCATGATTCTGGTGACCGGGCCAACGGGGAGTGGTAAGACTGTATCCTTGTACACAGGGCTCAATATCCTCAATACGGAGGATCGTAATATCTCCACAGCGGAGGATCCGGCAGAAATTAATCTGCCCGGCGTGAACCAGGTGAATGTGTTGCCCAAGGTCGGGTTGACCTTTTCTGCGGCACTGAAGGCATTCTTGCGTCAGGATCCTGATATCATTATGGTGGGTGAGATTCGTGATATCGAGACGGCGGAGATCGCTATCAAGGCCGCGCAGACAGGGCATATGGTGTTGTCGACACTGCACACCAATGATGGGCCGAGCACGCTGACGCGGTTGGCAAACATGGGCGTTGCGCCGTTTAATATCGCATCATCGGTGACGCTCATTATTGCGCAGCGCCTTACCCGGCGATTGTGCAATCTTTGCAAGATCCCTGCCGATATACCGCGTGAGACATTGCTGGAGCTCGGTTTTCCTGAGCGTGAGATTGAGGGGATAACCATCTACAAAGCTGTCGGCTGTGATCAATGCGCAAGTGGTTACAAGGGGCGTGTTGGGGTCTATCAAGTCATGCCGATCTCTGAGCAGATGGGACGGATGATCATGGAGGGCAGCAACGCCATCGCACTTGCTGATCAAGCCAGAGAAGAGGGTATTCCCGATCTTTACGAGTCTGGCCTTAAAAAAGTGATGCAAGGGGTTACTTCATTGGAAGAGATAAACCGGGTGATCAAGGGGTAATGAATGGCAGCTAAGAAAGAACCTAAAGAGTCAACCTACGCCTGGGAAGGTACGAACAAGCGCGGCTCGCGCCTGAAGGGGCAGTTACAAGGCAGAAGTCCTGCGTTGATCAAAGCGGAGTTACGTCGCCAGGGTATCAACCCGCTCAAAGTGAAAAAAATTGCGGCGGCGTCACTTTTTTCCAGAAGCAAAAAAGTGACGACCAAGGATATCGCGATTTTTGCGCGTCAGCTGGCAACCATGCTTGGTGCAGGTGTGCCGCTAGTGCAGTCGTTTGATATCGTTGGTCGCGGTCATGAGAACCCGGCGATGCAGAAGCTGATCTTCAGTATTAAAGCGGATGTTGAGGGAGGGAGCTCACTGGCTGAGGCGCTTAAACGACACCCACAGCAGTTCGATGAGCTTTTTTGCAACCTGGTTTTTGCCGGTGAGCAAGCAGGTATATTAGAGTCGTTGCTGTCCAAGATTGCACTGTATAAAGAGAAGGTCGAAGCGATTAAGGGCAAGATTCGCAAGGCGATGTTTTACCCAACGGCGATTGTTGCCGTGTCGTTTATTGTCACCTCTATCCTGCTGATTTTTGTGGTGCCGCAGTTTGAAAGCTTATTTAAGGGTTTTGGCGCAGATCTGCCCGCCATGACCCGTTTTGTTATTGACCTCTCCGAGTTTTTTCAGGCGTGGTGGTGGGCCATTCTTGGTGGTATTGGCGCAGTCATCGTGCTAACTGCCCAAGCGAAAAAACGCTCCAGAAAAGTGGCTCGCGGGATGGATAGCATGCTGTTAAAGCTGCCGATCATTGGCGATATTCTGACCAAAGCGATCATTGCCCGCTTTGCTCGTACCTTGTCGACAATGTTTGCTGCGGGTGTTCCGCTGGTTGAGGCGATGGCCACTGTTGCAGGAACGGCGGGTAATATTCTCTATGCTGAGGCGATTATCAACATGCGCGACGAAGTTTCGACAGGTACGACACTGCAGCAGTCAATGCGCCATACGGGCATGTTTCCGAATATGGTGGTGCAGATGATCGCTATCGGCGAGGAGTCAGGGTCGCTGGATGCGATGTTGGGTAAAGTCGCCGATTTTTATGAGGAAGAGGTGGATAACATGGTCGATGGCTTAAGCAGCCTGCTTGAGCCGGTCATCATGGCGTTTCTCGGTATTATCATCGGCGGCCTGGTTGTTGCGATGTACTTGCCGATCTTTCAGATGGGCCAGGTTGTTTAGTTGTTGTCGCGCTATCGATAGACGGAGGTCGTTATGGATGCAACCTTTGCTGATTACCTAAGCACCAACCCCGTCGTGTTCGCGCTCTTTGGTGGCGCTATCGGGCTGCTCGTTGGCAGCTTTCTCAATGTCGTCATTCATCGCCTGCCGATCATGATGGAGCGCGACTGGCAAGCGCAGTGTCGTGAGTTTGTGGCGGCGGATGCAGAGGTGGCAGAGTCTGAAGAGGCGGCTCCACCATTTAATCTGTGCACGCCCGGCTCTCACTGTCCGGGTTGTGAGCATTCGATACGGGCATACGAGAACATCCCCGTTATCAGCTACCTGTTGCTGCGTGGTCAATGCTCCAACTGTGGCGCGAAAATATCTTCACGCTATCCGATTGTCGAGATCGTGACGGCACTGCTGTCCGTTGCAACGGTGTGGCACTTTGGTTTTGGCTGGGCTGCCGCTGCCGCACTGCTGCTGACCTGGGCGCTGATCGCGTTGACCATGATCGA
>JAADGQ010000058.1 GCA_013152295.1 Gammaproteobacteria bacterium
GGGGATCTTCGCAAACAGCGTTTTATCAAATTCAGGGTAAGAGAACTTGGCGCTGGTATAGAGGCTCAATTGATAGTTTTGCTGTTGCAGCTGATCCATAATCAGCGGTGTTCGACGTTCGTCAAGAAACGCAAACCAGTAGGCGCCATAGAGCCCATAGAACATCGTATACATGCCCATACGCGTGCAATTACCACCGCTGTAGTGCTGGGTAAAACGGTTCGCTTTCTGCGCAAAAGCCCAGGTAGCGGGCATGATCTCTGGATCAAGCATGTCATAGCGCCACGACTCAGCCACCAGCCAGACAATATTCAGTGGCTTCTCTGGCGGCGCCACCTCGATCGGATTGAGCGGATACGCAAGGCTGGCAGACTTCACGTCGAGCTTGAAAGCTGACTGGCGCTGCATCTCGTAACCCAGTGACTTGGCGAAGCGACGAAATGTCGTCGGCGTATAGAGTGGCAGACTTTGCGCAGCCACCAATACGGGCGTATAGGCCTGCACATGGCTGATACCGTAGGCAACGCGCTCGCCCACCGTCAGCAAAAGAAACAGCACGACGGCCAAACGATAGTGTTTTTTGGGCACGGCGGCGGAATCCATACTGCGCTGTAGGTGACGACGATAGAGCCATGCAAGCGCCCACAACAGGCACGCTTGAAGCAGAAAAAAACTGATAATGATTGCGCCATAAGTCGCTTCGGATGCGCGACTGCCACCCAACGATTCAATACCACCCGGCGTCATCAGCAGATTCCAGACAAAACCGTTGAGGTGAAAACCGTACAGCGCGTAGATGGTCCGGTCAGCAAAAATCGCCGTATCTGTCAGCGCCATCGTGGCAACTGCACAGAGATAGACCGTGACCATTGAACCACGCGGCAGCGCACAATCACCTCGTCCTAAACTGAGCAGGCGATGCAGCAGTTTGGTGACCAGCAGCGCCGGCAGCAGATAGATAAATCCATAGCTCAGGTAGGCCGCCGCCGCAAATGCAACTGTGCGGCCATCACTGTACTGGATATTGGTGAGATAGCTGCTGCATAGCACCAACACCACGATATACGACGCAAAAAAGTAGTGGTTAAGCAGCCTGCAACGTTGTTCAAATAACATATTTTTCTTCAAACCAGATTCATTCAAGCAGCAGCCATCACTGATGAGAGCTGCTGCCACACTTGGCTCGGTACTACCGAACCATAACAGGCGGGGATCACATCACTATCGCCGCCATAGCGACAATCACGCTTGAGGCACGGTGCGCACCCAAAGTCAGCAGCAGCATGACGTTGATTGTTACCCAGCGTACCGGTCAGTGCCGGTTGGGTTGAACCGTAAATAGTCACCGCAGGTTTAGCCAGCGCCGCCGCCAAATGAGCCAGCCCCGTATCCACCGCCACCACACCACCGGCATTGCTCAGCAACACAGCCACTGCAGCCAGGCTCAACTTCTCACAAACATGGGCAGCGCCACTTTCAGCGGCGATCCGTTTGGCGCGACCGTGCTCTTCATCACTGCCCCACGGCAGGCAGACACGAAACCCGGCAGCGCCAGCCTGGCGCGCCAATTCGACCCAATAGCGCTCCGGCCACAACTTGCTCGGCCAGGTCGTTCCGTGAAGATAGACCAGATAGGGAGTACCTGGTTCCTGAGTGAGGTTTTTGCATCCTGAATTAGCAGCACCGAAACGTCCAACATCGATGCCATATTCAAGTGGAGCGCGCTGCTCCACCGCCCCCAGCGAGTAACCAAGCACGCGCGCGAACAGCTGCCGCACACGCTCCACTGCATGCTGGTTGCGGTCAACCGTGACCGTCTGCTGATAGGCGAGCGCGGCCAGAGGCTCGCGGGCACTGCGGCGTGAAAAACCACAGCGCGTGCCACGCGCCAATCGCGTCACCAGCGCACTTTTGAGCAACCCCTGGGCATCGATGATGCAATCATAGTGACGCGCGTTGAGTTGCTCTCGAAAACCGCGCCACTCGCTCCCGCGCAGTGTTGCAAACGGCTTTTGACGCCAGCGCCGCAGCGCAACCGGAATCACCCGATCCACTGCCGGATGCCACGTGGGAATTTCAGCAAACCCCTCCTCCACCACCCAGTCAAAGCGCACATCAGGCAGCGCCCGGCAGGCATCTGTCAATGCAGGAAAGGTATGTATCAGATCCCCCATGGATGAGGTTTTAACAACCAGCACGCGCATCAGTGAGCCAGCGGCCCCGAATCCAATCGATTGATGGCGTCACGCACTATGGTCGGCGTCAGGTCATTGAGGCAACGCATGTGGCCCAGCGGGCACTCACGTTTAAAACAGGGGCTGCAGTCGAGATTAAGGCTAAGCACCTCGGCATGGTCACACAAAGGCGGCGTAAAACCGATATCGGAGGAGCCATAGAGTGCCACCAATTTTTTATCCAGCGCCGCAGCCAAATGCATCAGACCAGAGTCATTGCTGATCACCAGCTCCGCCAATGACATGAGATCGATCGCTTCGTCGAGCCGGGTACAACCGGCAAGATTGATGCACTCAGTACCCGCAGCGTCACAGATCGCATCAGCAACAGGCTTATCTTTCTCTGAGCCAAACACCCATACCACCCAGCCCTGCTTCAGTTTGTCACGGGCAATTTGCGCAAAATAGTCGCTGGGCCAACGCTTGGCGGGTCCATATTCGGCACCGGGACAGAGCGCCAATATTGGCGCTTGAGGTTTTTCCATCTGCAGACGGCCCAGCGCACTATCCACGCATTGCGGGTCCACCTGAAGTTTAGGTTGAGGGATGGGTGCAGGCAGCGCTGCATCGTCAGACAGACCAAGGGCGACAAAGCGCTGCACGGTCATGCTCAGGCGCGACTTGTCGAGCGGGCGAACATCATTAAGCAAGCCCCAACGCATTTCACCAAGAAAACCACTGCGACGTGGAATGCGCGCAAACCAAGGGATAAGTGCTGACTTCAGCGAGTTGGGCAGCAGAATAGCCTGATCGTAACCACACTCACGCAGCTGCCGCCCCAACCGGTAACGGCTTTTCAGGTCCAGCTTGCCGTGCCCCACCGGCATAGCAATTGAGTCTGTCACCTCGGGCATACGCTCGAGCAGCGGTCGCGTCCAGCCGGGGGCCAGCACGTCAATCCTGGCTTGCGGGCGGTGCTGTTTAATGGTCATGAACAGACTTTGCGCCATGATCATGTCACCGACCCAGGACGGACCGACGACTAAAATCTTACCGTTTGCCACCCCCATCAAACCCACTGCTTCACTGTCATTAAGTTGGCTAATGATTCTTTGTAGCCTGGATTGAGCGTTGCGAAACCCAGGCTACGAAATCTCTTTAAACTGATACTCCGCCCCACAGTAGGGGCACTTGGCAACACCGTCGGCATTTGCAGTGAGATAAACACGAGGGTGAGAACTCCACGCGCTACCGTCATCGGGCGGGCACTGCAACGGCAGATCCGCTGCCGTCACTGCGTGGCGTTCAACGGTTGCACCTGCGCTCACCGTAGAGGCGTTGGATTGTCCGCTCATGCTTTTCTCCTCGTTCTAACTGAATCAGTTATCAACCAACGTCTGCCACTCGGGATTCTGCTCACGACGACCGTGAACCTGGTCGAAGTACATGGTCTGCAGCTGCTCGGTGAGTGGCCCGCGACCACCGTTACCAATCATCCGGCAGTCCAGCTCACGAATTGGCGTCACCTCCGCTGCGGTGCCGGTGAAAAACGCTTCATCGGCGACGTAGACCTCATCGCGAGTGATGCGTTTCTCGCGAATCTCCAAGCCTATCTCAGCCGCCAGTCTAAATATTGTGTCACGGGTAATACCATCGAGCGCAGAGGTCAGCTCCGGTGTATACATGATGTTGTCGCGAATAATGAAGATATTCTCACCGCTGCCCTCCGCCACATAGCCTTCAGCATCCAGCAGCAGCGCTTCGTCACAACCGTGGGAGAGCGCCTCCTGCAGGGCCAGCATGGAGTTAATGTAGTGGCCATTGGCCTTGGCTTTGCACATGGAGATATTGACGTGATGGCGAGTATAGGATGAGGTCGCAACTTTAATGCCGTTCCTCATCGCCTCTTCACCCATGTATGACCCCCACGACCACGCAGCGACCATCACCCGCACCTTCAGATTATCCGCGCGCAGCCCCATCCCTTCTGAGCCGTAAAAACACATGGGGCGAATATAGCCACTCTCCATGTCGTTCTCACGCACCGCCGTACGAGTCGCCTCGTTGATGGTCTCTTTATCAAACGGGATCTTCATGCCCATGATATGGGCAGAGCGAAACAGGCGATCAGTGTGCTCGCGCAGACGAAAGATGGCACTGCCCTGCGGCGTTTTATAGGCGCGCACCCCTTCAAAGACACCCATGCCGTAGTGCAGCGTGTGAGTCAATACGTGGATCTTGGCCTCTCGCCACGGAACCAGTTCACCATCCAGCCAGATGACGCCGTCACGGTCATCCATCGTCGCAATCGCTTTTTCCACTGTCTCGTTACACCTATGTCTTTATGCGCATCCGTCACAGGCCACCTTAAAGAAAGCGCCCCGCAACAGACAAAAAATCAGCCATTCTACACGGGCAGCGTGCCCCGTGCCACAGGGTAATCGCACATAAATCAAAGAGTCAGGAAGAGCGTGGGTAGTTTTGGATCGATACAGCATACAAGGGCTCCTGGCCATATTCATTTACGCTGCTCAGCTATCCTCTTCGCTAAAATCGAACCCCATCCGCGCCATCGGCCGTTGCACATAGTAACCCTGGATATAGTCGACACCGCAGCTCCACAGCGCACTCAGGCTCTGCGCATCTTCGACAAAACCGGCGATGGTAAAGCACGCTTCGCTGCGCGCAACATTGACGATGGACTTGACTCGCCGCTGATTTTCCGGTGTCTGAGCCAGATTGTGGATCAGCGTAGCATCAATTTTCAGGTAGTCGATCGGCCAGTCGCGAGCAAAACCTTGCGAGCGCTCTTCGTCACCGTAGTGCTCCAGCGCCACGCCACAGTGAAGCTCCTTCAAACCACTGAACAAGATCTCAGCCTGCTCCCTGTTATCCCGTGCTGCCGCGCTACTCAACTCAAAAGCCAGCGCATCACCGGGCAGCTGTTGATGGCGCAACTGGCCACTGATCCAACCCAAAAATGGCTGCGCATCGCATAGTGTGTGTGCAGAGAGCTTGACGAAGAAATGGGTCCGGCGACCGAGACGGCGCTGCTCCACTAATATTCTAATGGCGCTCATCGTCACCCAGCGGTCGATTTCGGGCATCAATCCGGCCTCTCCCGCAGCGGCCATAAAACGGTGGGGAAGTACCTCACATCCCGTTTCATCGATCATGCGCAACAGCACTTCGTAATATTCGTTGGGTCTGGCATGAAGGTTCAGGATAGGTTGAAATACCAGCTGGAAGGCACCGTTATCCAACGCGTCGCGAATGCGCTCACTCCAGCTGCTCGCCTGCTCACGACGAACCTGCGCATCCAGATCCGCATGAAAGAGATGCACCCGGTTACCACCCTGCGCACGCGATACATCACGGGCCAGGCGTGCATTCGCAATCAGCGTTGCAGCATCTTTGATACCCTCATCGGCGATACTGACACCGATACTGCAGGTCGTGCCACTGCCACTATCCATAGCCTGCAACGAGTGTTTCTCCACCGCTTTGCGAATCGCTTCCGCGAGCTGTTGTGCCTGTTCCGCGTTACTGAGCAACGCGTAGGTGTGATCGTCGTAGCGGCTGAAAACGCTTTTGTCGTCAACCAGCGCCCCGATCACACCGGCAATGTCGCTAAGCAAAACATCGGCAATTGCAATGCCCAACTCATCGCGCAGCTTTTCAAACGCATCCAGCTCAATCAGCAGCACGGCATAACAGTCAAAACTCAGCTCAGCACCAGACATCAACTGTTCGAGTTCGTGGATGAAATATTCACGTTTGTAGAGGCCGGTGAGCAGGTCGTTGACACCCGTAAACGCCTTCCCCCCCACCACTGATAGCATCGCCGGAGCCTCATTATTGGCGACGGCGGCACGATCACGGGCGCTTTCCAACTCCCGGCAACGCTGCTTGTAGTATTGCAGCGCACGGCGCTCCTTCAGACTCGCCAGCTCTCGTGCAATAACAAACTGCAAGCGCAGAGCCTGCGTAGCGGGCACAACATCACGGATGCCTTGAGAGATCAATGCGGTCAACTGCTCATGGCCAATGGCGTCTGCCACAACGATTAGAGCAGCATCCCAGCGTTTTTGGCTCAGCAACGGTATAACCTGCTCGAGCGCAAGCCCATCGCTTAATGCAGGCACAGCCAGAATTAAGTCCATGGATGGCTGATCCAGCAAGTGCATGAATTGGGAGGTGTTAAAAACCGCGTCTACCGTGACCGGCTTGGTGCTACAGGCCGTAAGAACGGATTTGAGGTGCGCCACCCCCTGCGGGGATTGCTCCATGATCAGCACACGAACAGCGCAATCACTGTCAAGCTCAGAAAGGGACAAAGTCAGTCGTTGATTACCCATAGCCTAGTAACCGCAGCCTCCATTAATCGGAAGGTCCGCGCAACGGGTCGTAAAGCAGTGCTCAAACCCGTCTACAAGGCGGACCAAGTAGAGTCGTCAATGCTTTGTCCATCGGCGGACGGCTTGATCGGCTTAACTTTATTGCTCACCTGCTTGGCAAAACGGCACTCAAAACGGCAAAAGCTGCTAGTGCTCTCCTGCAATTTCAGGAGCTTGGCGTTCCTCTCATCGCTCCCTTCAACAACCGTCAGAGCATCTTCAGGCTGATAAAGGATTGCGGGCGCGATCAGGGTAGAGGGCTGTCGGGTCGAAGCAAGCGCGGGCAACAGCAAGCTTCGCACGTACTCAATCCGAGAATTACGTGATTTCAGGATGCGGGTTGCCACCGCTCGTGGGTGACTAGCCAGCACCTGCACACCAAACTCAAAATGTTTGGCTTGTGGCGCTTTTTTAATCCAGCGGATCACCCCCACCCGCCACGTAACAGCGCCCTCTTCGCTCTGCTCACAGACACCAATCAACTCACCAACCAGAAGACGGGCATCCATGTTCTCCTCCCAGCAGAGGCACATACCACCAACGCTTTCGTTCACCACATCGCAAGGGTAGCTGCTGTAAATCGATGACTGCTCAACTTTGCCTCTGACATTCGCACCGTTCGCCATCCGAATGTTGGGCTCGATCTCTCTTTTGTACAACGCCGCATTGCGCCGCTCCCACACATCAGCCTCTTCATCCATGTTGCTCAGGCCAACGATCATCCGACTGGAGTATTCCGCACGACTCGAGCGCCCCCTGAACAGCCTTTTCGATGCTTGGGAAGCCCTAGATTTGGTAATAAAGTAGTGTGTGGCATCGATACCGAATGTGACCTGCATCTGCGCAGTTTTACTGGTACGCAAAAAACCTCTCTTCGGAGCACCACCCCAGGCTACGAAAAGATGATCAACCACGCTCTCAGCAACAAACTCACCAGATGGCAGGCGAAACTGTTTACCTTTTTTCTGTGTCTCGTTTTGAATAACGCGCAGCATGTTGGCGGTGTTCAAAATGCGTTGATCCGGTGTTCGCTCGCGGGCATTAAAAACGACGTGGCAAGGAGGAGAGTCATCACTGAGATCGACAACAAATTCGCCGCTATCGATACCCTCAGTGCGCCCATCTGACAACAGGCAGTAAAACGCCCACTTGCCTAGCGCTCCGTAGACTTTTTCCACATCCACCTGCTGCAGATAATAAGGGTTGCTCAACGAGAGCAGCATGATCTGCTTATAGGTATTACAGATATTGGTATCGATGGCTAGGCGGTTTTCATCATCCTTGACAACATTGAACTCCAGCCTGTTCTCTACGGCCAGCCTGTAGAGCTCATGAATCTCACCCCACATCCCTTTCGGCGCGGGCGTATACGTTTGATAGGCAGTCAGCAGCACACCATTTAACGAACTCATCGCTCGCTGCAACGCTTTTGTCATCAACTTGGAGTTGCGCCATGAGCTGCCATCAGAGAGCCCATCAACCAGCACGATTTTATAACCGGTGGCCAGTTCGATTTGCAGCGCATGAACCAAGCGACAGACTTTTCTACTCTTCTCCGAGAGTGGAAACTGACTGCCAATATAGTATTTTTTCAGTACATCCAGCAGCAGACAGATCTTGGGCCGAAACAGCTCCATCACCTTAACGCGATTGGCATTGGGAATATTGCGCCGATTCAGCTCCAGTAACGTCTCATAGATCAGGCGTGTCGATTTGCCAACATTGGTGAAGGGCAAATTCGAAATCCATTTCTCGACATTTCTGGGCCGAACATCAAATTCTGAGCCGCGCTCTTCGCTCTGCACCGGAACACGAAGATTGACTGTTCTATATACCACCCGTTTTTCCTTACGCGTATGACCCAACAGCTTGGCAATCAGACCTTAATTACTTTATCTTTACCTTATTAAAGGCATAAAGTATTCAGCCGAAACCCCGTTACATTCACAACAGTACTGGACAAAGTTTAATAAAGATAACAGTCTAGGTCCAAATTCATTTTCTAACACCACCTGTTAATGGCAGCTTGCTCAATGCCCCAGCCTGCTCGTAAACCAGGTTCGGCACCAAATAACCCGGCAATCGCTGGCGCACGATATCCATTAACTGCAAGGCGTAATCGGCACTCACCTGAAAATGTGCCGCCCCTTGAACCTTATCCAGCATGTGCAGGTAATAGGGTAAAACTCCCGATGCATAGAGTGCTTCGCTGAGTTCGCACAGCGCATCAGCATCATCGTTAACCCCCTTGAGCAAAACAGACTGATTTAACAGCGTCACCCCAATCGTGCTCAAACGTGCAAACCCACGCGCCACAGATTGATCAATCTCATTGGCGTGATTGGTGTGAAAAACCACAATCACCTGGCGCGGAAAAGCGCTGATCCAAGCCAGCAGCGCATTGTCGACACGCTCCGGCAACATCACTGGCAGACGCGTATGAATACGCAACCGTTTAACGTGAGGGATCTGTGCCAACTGTCCGACCAATGCTGACAAGTGTGAATCACTCACGCTGAGCGGGTCACCGCCACTGAGGATCACTTCGCTAATAGACTCATCCTGCCCAATATAATCCAACACCCGGTCACGCTGCCTGGCAAGCGCATTGGCCTGCCCATAGGGGAAGTGACGGCGAAAGCAGTAGCGACAATGCACCGCGCACGCCCCACCAACCACCAACAGCACACGCCCGTGATATTTGTGCAACAACCCCGGCACCGGCATCGCGGCGAGGTCTCCCACAGGATCCCCAAAAAAACCCTGCTGCCGCTCCATCTCATCAGCGACCGGCCATACTTGCTTGAGCAGTGGATCGTTGAGATCACCTCGCCTCATGCGCGCTGCATAACCACGCGGCACCCGCAACGAGAACTGCTGCGCTGCCGAGCGCGCCGACATCAGAGCATCCGCAGGCAGCGCCAGCGCGGCGGCTAACTGCTCGGGAGATGTGTAGGCACACGCCAGCTCCTGCCGCCAGCATGCCTGCCGGGTTAGCGGCTGAATAGGTTGCGTCATATCCGCTCAAAGATACAAGATTGGAAAGACGGGATACAAGTTGTTCGGGAATTCTTTATACTTGTCGCTTTTATGAACGAGAGGCCGTCAAGTTAATTAGAAATTCATTAACTATGGCGTTGCAACGAAAACCGGCGAGAGGAACAGATGGCGACATACAACACAAACGAATTCAAGAGCGGCCTCAAAGTCATGATGGGGGATGACCCCTGCACTATCGTTGAAAACGAATTTGTGAAGCCGGGCAAAGGGCAGGCATTTAGTCGCGTCAAGCTGCGCAACCTAAAAACGGGCCGGATGATTGAGAAAACCTTTAAATCAGGTGAAAACATTCCCGCTGCAGATGTCATCGACACTGAAATGGAGTACCTCTACAGCGATGACGAATTCTGGCACTTCATGGACCCAGAGACATTCGAGCAGCACGCCGCTGATGCAAATGCCATGGGCGACGCTGCAAAATGGCTCAAAGGCCAGGAGGTCTGCACAATCACCCTGTGGAATGGCACGCCACTGTCGGTAGCCCCCCCCAATTTTGTCGAACTGAAAGTCACAGAAACCGATCCGGGCCTGCGCGGCGATACCTCCGGCGGCGGTGGCAAACCTGCCACTCTGGAGACAGGCGTAGTGATCAGAGTGCCACTGTTTGTCAATGTCGATGAGTTGCTCAAAGTCGATACCCGTAGCGGCGAATATGCCAGCCGCGTCTAAAAAAACAGACGGCAAAAGAGAGCAACATCGATAACTCAGTGACATGGCACCCCAAAGCGTCGCTACAGACCATGCGACTACGAGCGCAAATGCTCTCGTCCATTCGTGCCTTTTTTGACAAGAGAGAGATCCTCGAAGTAGACACCCCGGTGCTTTCCAGTGCTGCCGCAACGGATTGCCACCTGTCCAGTTTCTCCAGCAACTACCGCGGGCCCGGCACCGCTGACGAAACAACCCTCTACATGCAAACCTCGCCCGAATACGCCATGAAACGTCTACTGGCGGCAGGTAGCGGAGCTATTTATCAGATCTGCAAAGCATTCCGCAACGGTGAAGCAGGACGACTCCACAACCCTGAGTTCACCCTGCTGGAGTGGTATCGTCCCGGTTTCAGCTACCACCAACTGATGACGGAGCTTGAAGCGCTGCTGATACCGCTACTGAATTGCCAACCCTTTCAACGCATCCACTATTCAGCACTGTTTCAGGAATACGCAGGTATTGACCCGTTCAACGCCTCCACTACCACGCTGCGCGCGCAACTCGCCGAACACGAACGACCTGCTATCGATGAGATGAGTCGAGACGACTGGTTGAACCTGATCATGAGCCAGCACATTGAACCCAAGCTGGGGCTCAACGAGCCGGTGCTGGTCTATGACTACCCGCCATCCCAGGCGATGCTGGCACGCATTCGCCCCGGAACACCGCCTGTGGCGGAACGCTTTGAGCTTTACTATCGCGGCGTCGAGCTGGCCAATGGATTTCAGGAGCTCAGTAATGGTAAGGAGCAACGACAACGCTTCGAAAACGAGCTACAGCGACGACACAAAATGGGCCTCAGCACTGTCCCCATCGACCAGCGCCTGATAGCCGCCCTGAACCACGGGCTGCCCGACTGTGCCGGAGTCGCACTGGGAATCGACCGGCTACTGATGCTGATAGCGCAGAAAGAGAGTTTAAGTGACGTGCTCACATTTCCGATCGAGCGCGCCTGAGTTCTCACCGCTGCAACGGGTACTTGCTTTTTGGTCGATGCCTCCACATCGCCGCCGCCTGAGCAGTTGCAGTATCAACATCAGCTGCGCGCGCCATCATTCTCAACACAATCGCCGCGCTACTCACAACGGCGGCAGTCGCGTACTCATCCTCCTCCTCACCGCGCCACACCGCCACCAATCGCTCAACGTTCAGCAGCGGCTCTTTCAGGTGGCGCTGTTTAAACAGTGCGGGCCACGCTTCATCCACCGCTTTGCCTTGATGAAGTGAAAAGACCTGGCAGGCGTTATCGGGATCACGCTCGGCTTCGCCACCCTCGCCTTTAATCACAGCCATATGCGGCTGATTCAACAGTGCCATGGCTTGCTGATGAATCTGCCGATAACCGGGATGAAAAGTGCCTTGCACCATAAACGGGGCCGCCAACGGATTGAGCGAGCGCAGCAGCGTATTGATCGGTGAGCGCAGACCAAAATAGCTACGCAGATTCATCATCTCTTTAAGTTTGTCGTGAAAATCTTCGAGCCGGATAAACGCGAAGCCACTCGTAGCAAGCATCTCTGCCGCCGCCTGCAGAGAGGGTGTATTGGATAGACCTAAAGCCGCCAAAGCGGGCTCGGCGTAGAGACGATCATCCTTCACACCGACCGTTCCGTGCATCAACACCGCAATACCGTTCTCAGCCAGCAGCAATGCCGCAAGAATAAACCAGGGCAGGCGCCGCCGCTTTCCTGCATAAGTGGGCCAATCAACGAGCGCACTACGATCCATCTCAATACCCGCAACGGTATCTCGAGCTGCCTGCACAAATCCTGCAAGCTCCTGTGGATTCTCCTCTTTCACCCGCAGCAGCATGAGAAAGGCGCCCAGCTGTACG
>JAADGQ010000096.1 GCA_013152295.1 Gammaproteobacteria bacterium
CATCCTGACCCAGCTCGGTATGGCGCAGGGTAATGGTGCGAGTGGCACCGTGGTAGGCATCTTCCAGATCGATCAGTACCTTGGCATGGCTGTCCTCACCACGCATATGTGCGTGAGCACCACGCGGATGCCCCTGCGCTGCACCACCAAAAAGAGATTCAAAAAAGTCGCTGAATTGCGACGCATCCGCCTCGGTAAAGCCACCACCACGAAACTCAAAACCTTGATCCCAACCCGGCGGTGGACGAAAATCCTGACCCTCTTTCCACTTGGCGCCCAGCTGGTCGTAGGCTGCTCGCTTCTCCGGGTCTTTCAAAACCTCGTAGGCCTCGCCGACCTCTTTGAAACGCTCCTCGGCATCGGCCTCTTTGCTCACATCGGGATGATATTTACGCGCCATTTTGCGGTATGCGCGTTTGATCTCAGCCTGACTGGCACTGCGCTCTGCACCCAGAAGTTCGTAGTAATCTTTAAATTCCAATGCTGGCTCCCCTGAGCGTTAAGTAGCAGAGGCGGTGCAGCACCGCGCCTGTCCAGTGACAAAAAACCGCGCTGCTACACCGCCCCAAGCTGTCACTCTGCTGCTATCTTGATGGTGTGGCGTTTGGCCCCAATCTTGGGCATCTCAATACGCAATACACCGCGGCGATACTTGGCTTTAGCCCGACTGCCATCCACACTATCCGGTAGCGGAATGGCCCGTTCAAAAGCACCGTAGGCACACTCGGCGATCCGATAACCACCCTCGTCGCGCTCACTCTGATACTGCTTCTCACCGCGCACAATCAACACATCGTCAGTGATGCAGAGATCAAAGTCATCCAGCTCCATGCCGGGGGCTTCCAGTCGCACCACAACCGTTTCACCATCATCGCGAAGGTCGGCCGCAAGCAGACCCCATCCGCTCCCCCGAACCTCATCAGGAAGCAACGCCCCCTCTTTTGATTTGGAAGGGCGAAAGCGCGTCAACGCCCCCGAGGCACGAGAGACAAGGTGGCGCCACCCTTCCGCCACTGAGTCCCAAAAACGGTTTATGCCACCGTGCAGATCTTCAAATGTCGACATGATAATCACCTCCTGATTTCTAACATCCAGCACAGCACTCACGCGTGCCACCTCTAATAGTGGCACGCGCGGCTATCTCATCACTCTACTTTGATGCTATGGCGCTTGGCCGGAGCCGCTTTAGGCAAAACCAGCTCCAACACACCATCTTTAAAACTCGCCTTGGCCTGATCGCCCTGTACAGCTGCGGGCAGCGCAACTGTTCGGGAGAACGTACCCTGTGATATTTCACGGCGGTGATAATCGCCCTCCTCTTTTGTGCTCTCCTGCTTGGTCGTTGCACTAATCGTGACGCTATCTTCGGTCAGGGAGATATCCAGGTTGTCCCTGTCCACGCCGGGCAGCTCAGCCCGCACCACGATGGAGTCATCCCGCTCCACCACATCGACCTTCGGCGTGCGCCCTTCAAATGGCGCACCAAGCTCGCTCCATTCGGGCCATTGGCTGCGTACCGGCTGTACCCAACCACTCGGAAAGAACCCCTCAAACAGACGATCCATCTCCTCGAACGGATTCACCGAGCGCCCGCGTCGTTGCCGTAATTTGCCTCCTTTTTCAGAGACGGCAGGCCTGTTGGTTGTTGTTTCGTTCATGACTGCATCCCCCTTTCACGTTGGTTAAATTTCAACAACACCCTGTAGCTGAAGCGCCTCATGCTATAACGCTATTTTCTGCTACCTACGTTACAGAGATGCGGGCATTTTTTGCACAATCAACCCGCCACATTCACACACTGCTACTGCATAAAAAGCTATGCAGAGTGTACAAAACAACTTTTTTAGCCTGCCCGAAAAAGTCGCCGACGCTGGCTAAACAGTAGCTCGGCAATCGCAACACCAACATAAAAAACGCCTAACCAGATCAGCGTCTGACCATCGTGCAAGCACAGATAGATACCCAGCGCGGCCCACGAAGCCAACGACAGAACCATCCCAGCCAAAGGCACCCATGGCTGGATACCAATCTGCTTGCGCAAGCGCCAGGCCGAGAGATTAATAGCAGCAAAAATCATCAAAAAAGTGGCGCTGGCAAAAGATGAGATAACAGCGAGATTCGCGCTGTTGACAAAGAGCAGTGTGACGGCGGTGATGACGACAAGACTGACCCAGGGGATGTTGTTTTGGCGGCGGCGAAAACCAAAGACCGCTGGCAGCTGCTGCGCTTTGGCCATCTCTGCACCCAGACGCGCAGTACCAAACAGCGTGGCATTGATCGCCGATGCTGTAGAGAAGAGTGCAGCCAAACCAATAAGCATAAATCCAGCTTCACCAAGAAAGGGCTTGGCAGCCACCGCCAAGGCGTACTCCTCGTAGCGAGCAATCTCCTCTGGCAGCAAATTACCCACTGCCACCAGAGAGACCAACACATAGATGACAATAGTGATACCGATAGAGTAGAGAATACCGCGCGTCAAGTTGCGCTCGGGGTTCTCCATCTCGTTCACCGCATTGGGGATCAACTCAAAACCTTCGTAGGCGACAAAGATGAGCGCCGCCCCCATCAGTACACCCAACTGACCATTATTGAAAACCGGCAGCACATACTCTGTTTTGACATACATCAGACCGATGGCGGCAAACAGAAACAGAATCAGCACTTTAATGGTGACAATAATCAACTCGGCGGTACCAGCCTCCTTCACACCGTAAAGATTGATACCGAGAAAAACCAGCAATATCAACGAAGAGAGCAGATGCTGCATTGCGGTGTGAGCCTCTGCACCACCACCCAGCAAGGCCGAACCGTAGACACCGAAGGTGTAGGCGTAAAGCCCCATGGTGCCGATGTAACCTACCAGCAGTAACCAGCCACCAATGCCTGCGATGTTGCCGCGACCAAAAGCCTGCTCCAGATAGGTAAAGCTACCGCCATCTGATCGAAAGGTGAGTCCCAAGCGGGCATAGCTCCACCCGGTCAGTAACGCAATCACGCCCCCCAGCAAAAAGGCGATAGGGGCTGCGTGTCCTGCCTGAGCGATGGCCAACCCGAGTACCGAGAAGATACCACCACCCACCATCGCGCCCACACCCATGGCGACGACCTGTTTGAGATCCAACTTGGCCGTGCCATTGCCATTTTTCGACTGTCTCATACCCTTCCTCAGTTTGCAGTCTTGCAGCCAGCTGCCGTTGATAGAGTGGGTTCAAATGGCTTTTTCAATTCTGACAACCCGTCAGGTTTCACAAAACCCTTGGCGCATCCCGCTCTACCAACACGCTTTTGGTGAAGACACAGCGAAATAGACTACCCCTGCCGGGTTGGCTTTCAATCTCAAGGCGGGCTTCGTGTCGATCGAGCACGTGTTTTACAATAGCCAGCCCCAAACCTGTGCCACCGTACTCTCGCGAGCGCCCCGCATCAACACGGTAAAAACGTTCCGTAAGCCGATGCACATGTTGTGCAGCGATACCCACGCCATCGTCCTGAACCTCAAAGCAGACATTTTCATCATCGCGATACCAACGCAGTGCAATATGCCCGCCATTCGGTGTATAGAGCACGGCATTAAATATCAGGTTGGAAAAAGCGCTGCTTAGCTCCCTCTCACGACCTTTCAACCACACCGATGTATCGCTCTCCAGCGTGACATGGTGGCCTCGCTTGCCACTCAAGGTACGTGCATCGTCGAGCAGTGCCACCAATATCGCGGGCACGGCCACGGCACTACAGGCAACCATTTTCTCTTCGTTTTCCAATCGCGACAGCATCAACAGATCTTCGACCAGGTGGATCATCCGCTCTGTCTGGGCCTGCATCTGCTGCAGACACTGTGCCCTCTGCTTCGCCTCGTGGGCGGCGCCATCGATCATGTTCTCCAGATATCCGCGCACCACCGTTAAAGGTGTGCGCAGCTCGTGAGAGACATTGGCGACAAAATCGCTGCGTGTGCGCTCCAGACGTTTGAGGCGACTGATATCACGCACCACCAACAATTTTTGCTTGTTACCGTAAGGTACAACACGAAAGGAGAGGTAGCGTTGCTCATCTAGTGGTGAAACCAACTCCAGAGGCTCCGAGAAGTCGCCACGCGCCAAAAACTCGCTAAAACGCGAGTGTCGAATCAGGTTATCGATGCGCTGCCCAATATCCTGTTTGGCCTGTAACCCCAGATAGCGCTTGGCCGCTTTGTTAAACCATTCGATACAGTCATCCCGCGTCAGCACTACGGTGGCATCAGGCAGGGCCGCTGTACTCTCATTGAATCGCGATAGGATAGATGCCAGGCGTTTTTTTCGTTGGCGATTGCTGCGCTGCAGCTGATAGATGTGATTAAAAGCCTCCCCCCATATGCCTGCGGCATCCGGTGGCTCGCGTTTTTTGCGGCGCTGATACCAGCGTTCCAGGCGATAGAGGTTATAGAGATGCCAACCAAGGTAGACAATTAACGCCAGCGTAAAAGCACCGTGTGGCACGCCCACAAGCCAGCCCAGCAGCAGCGCACCACCAAACAGCGCTGCCATTCGCCACAGCTCATGAACCCATGGAGTCGGTAACATTATAGTTGTGTCGAAAAGCGGTAACCCGCACCACGCACGGTCTGAATCAGCCCCTCTGCCTGACGTGGTTCAAGGGCTTTGCGCAGACGTCGAATGTGAACATCTACCGTGCGGTTATCAATGTAGACATTGCGCCCCCACACTTGATCCAGCAACTGCTCACGAGAAAACACCCGCTCCGGATGGCGCATGAAAAACAGCAGCAGCCGGAATTCCGTCGGCCCAAGAGCAATCTCCTCTTCACCTACCCGCACCCGATGACTGGATGGCTCTAGCGTCAATGGGCCAATTGTGATCGGTGCTTGATCACCACCGCCGACTCGCCGCAACACCGTTTTAATGCGTGCGATCAGCTCACGGGTAGAGAATGGCTTGGTCAGATAGTCATCTACACCGCTCTCCAGGCTGCGGATCATATCCTCCTCAGCATCCCGCGCGGTGAGCATAATCACCGGCAGATCACGCATGCTCTCATCACGGCGTAACTGGCGCACAAAGTCCAAGCCACTGGTGCCCGGCAGCATCCAATCCAGCAGCATCAAGTCCGGTGCATCATTAACCAGACGCGAGCGCGCCTCCTCCACACTGGCAGCCGGAAACCAGCGAAAATTCGCCTGCTCCAGACTCATACCAATCATGTCACGAATCGCGGTTTCATCTTCCACCACTAAAATTGTGCTGTTACTCATACTGTACCCGCAAACTATATAGCGTGCGCCTATTAGATCGAGGCAATGTTACCGTTTTATGACGCTCAACCCCATCAACCGATTATGTTTGTGCTGCCTATTTCTACTTTGTCAGATTTCTCGTAGGAACGGCGCCCCGCCGCGATTGAGTTTAGTCACGAGATTCATCGCGGCGAGGCACCGCTCCTACAGAACTACGCTGCTGTCACCATATCGTCACACATCCTTCATTAAATCTTCATCTGCTATCGACACACTCCTCCCCTCACTGGATACCCCCTATGGGCATTCAGACAATCATTCTTTATTTGGGAGTCGTGAAATGAAAAAGAACCTGATTACGTTATCAGTAGCCGCTGCGCTAGCAGCACCGATGGTCGCAGGCGCTGCCGAGGTTATCGGCGATAAGCTGGAGATCTATGGCAAGCTTCACCTGTCCATCGATAACAGCGACCGGGATGACCCATCGATCAACAACGATGGCATGAGCATCTCCAGCAACTCCTCTCGCATAGGCTTCAAAGGTAAGATGCCGCTGGAAAATGGCATGAATTTAATCTGGCAGGCCGAGCAGGAAGTGCGCTGGGACGATAGTTCAAAAGGCAACTTCTCAGACCGTAACAGCTACCTGGGATTGGCCAGCGGAGCACACAGCCTCCGCGTCGGTGTTCACGATACGCCATTCAAAAGCGTGGCATCTAAGTGGGGACTGTTCGGCGATTCAGTGGGCGAACGTCGCGCCATTCTCGGCGCTGGTTACGAGCACGGTAACCAACTTAATGAACGCGTCAAAAACATGGTGATGTACCAGTTCAAAAACAAGGCGCTGAAAGCTCAAGCCATGTATGCCGTGGAGCCAGAAAACAAACCAGACAGCGCTGGCAACGTCGATAACAACGATAAATCGATGTATGGCGTAGGACTATGGTGGACGAACGGAAACTTGATACTCTCCGCCAGTTATGAAGACTGGAAGCAGCACAGCAAAATGAAAGATGGCTCCGCCTACCGTGTGGCCACTGTCTATAAGCTTGGCGCTCACCGGCTCGGCGCCATTTATGAAGATATCGATTCCGACAGCGTCAACGAGTGGAAGCGTTCTGCCTACGGCGTTAACTGGAAGTGGAAATTTGCCGGGCACACCGATCTTCGCGTTCAGTACATTACTGTGGAGGATGCTGAAGGCACATCAAACACCAGCGCTAACAAAATCGGTGTCGGTGTTTTCCACAAACTGGACAAAAAAGCTCAAGTCTATCTAGCCTACGGTGCCACCGACAACGACGCTAATGCCAAGTTTCAAGCGGTCGATGGTGGCCACGGAGACGAGGTCAAAACCACTGAGGGTGGCAAACCCAGCTCTATGTCTGCGGGTTTGATTTACAAGTTTTAATTCTCAAGGAAGAGAGTGCAGGAACTTGCACTACTCATTAATCGACGAACTCGGGTATAGGCCTTTTGTGAATGCTCCACCGGCTTATAGCCGTGGAGCATTCACACTCAAAGAGACTTCATATATCACGGCTGCTGTAGATCGGACATAAAAATACTTATGCAACAATTAATGCTGAGTACTTAAAACTTAAAATCAGGCAATCATCGCTTCCCGAGAAGGATTCGATATTCTACGCTTCAGCCTAATATTCACTAACAAGACCGGAGAAGAATCCGTTTGCCCTGTAGTCTAAGCAGAGTCAAGAAACCTTTCATAAAACTGGTAAAAAAGTTACTTTCGTACTATGACTGAAATGATGGAAGGATAGCGACCTTTGCAAATATAACCAACATTAACCTGCATTCCCAAAGAGAAAGCTGACAAGAGGAGATCCCGAATTAGCCTTACTTCGTCGCCACTGTCAGACGTATAATACATATATATATCAGACCCACTACAGTTATGGTTGTTAGTTAATTTAACACCCGTTTTGGAGGAATCTCTAAACCTAGTTGGTGCTATAACTCCCATTTCCGTAACGTTAGCGTAACCACTATATTCAGAATTGATATTAATCCTAATGTTGTGATTCCAATCATGGTTCGGGCCAGGATTGTCGTGGGTGGGGGCAGCATCAATGTTAGCGATACCGCCAACCATGAATAAAATCACCACAAGTACACGCTTTATTTTCATTAGGGTCCCCTTAATTATTAAATAATTTAGCTAGTTATTTCGAATAATTTTTTACACAACACATAAGCTGTCTCTAACAAATTTTATTATCTAAATAATATTTCACAGAAATGCTAGCTCATTGATAGCCAAGTAAACACTGCTTTTAATTCAAAGTCTAGCGTTAAAAGACACATTATCGGGCGAATATTAAAAAAACTGGTAGTGAGTCGGCCCAGTATTTCAGTTATAATTCAGGCATGACCTGTTATGAAAAAATGAGTTGTCCCAACGGCAAGAGCACCCAGATTTTTAAGGCTGGGAGAAGCGTGAAGACTTCCTGAGCGTAAGAATATTTGGAGTCCACAGCTCCAACAACTAGATCGTCGAATCTCGATTGATCGCGTCTGACTCGAATAGCGCTTTAGTTAAGCCTTAAGCGCAAATGTCTCGTCACCTAACAAAAGTGCTTCTTTAACAGCTTTAAGATTCCATCCCGCACCAAGCAATATGACGGCATTTATTTTATACGCCGAGCTTCGGTTACGCTCAGCGCGATGCGCCGCTCGTAATTCACAGATCTGTTCTAGATTGAGGTAAAAACCTCTCATAGGACGCTAGGGTAGATGGAATCGTCAATTGTTTCAATCGACTGAAATCTAAATCATATAACGCTACAGGTATATTGTGAATTATTATTCACTAATAAATAAGCGAGCCCAAACTTCCCAAACATCCACCCATTGCTCCATGACAGTATCCGCATGTAACTTCTTTCCACGCCGAGTCAAGAAGCTAGCATAAGACACAGCATAAGCCCTGCACTCCTTGCAATTAATATTTGGAAGACAACATTTTCCAGGATGCTCCTCCATCATGACGCTAAAATGTTTAAAATCATGAGTTAACCTGTTTCCACAATTCAATGCAGTGCCGTGTTCATCAAGAACATAGACCCCGTCAGGATTCGACAACCAACTATCAAACGCAAGGGAGTAAACGATTGTCTCCGGAAATTCGCTCATTACCTGCTCTATCGCGCTACGCGCTCTGCGAAAATCATCCTGACTCATGAGTAAATTATTACTCGATGAACTAATACGAAAGTATTCACTGCGGCCAACAGATCCACTATTGAGCCGATAAAGATAATCGTCAGTCGGTGAAAAATAGCTGAAGGACAGTGGTAAATCGTACTCTGAGCAACGATAAGCTACATTTCTTATTTCTGATATATTCTGCGCATTCAGCGTCATAATAACTACTGCGCGATCATCTCCCGCATAATTAACGAATGCCTTCATAGGTGAATGGATACCTCGGTAACTTTGCCCTTGCTCAACATCACCCCACACCGAAATATGAATTTTAAAACCAACATCGTGATCGATATAACGTATTCCGTTGGTGAATACTACGCCATTACCAATAGCTTGCCATGCCGCAATAATGCGATCAGGTACTAAGCTAGGCTCAGCTCCAGCGATGTAGGCAAAGTTCACACCACGCTTAGCCTCACGCTGAAAAAATTGCTCCCAATCAGAGCATGTAGAAACATCTTGATAGTTTTCTACACCGTCACCGGAAAAATAGAGGCATCCTTCGCATGTCAGATTGCATTTATTGGTTAGGTCATAGTTGCTGCCAGCAACACGACCAATTTTTTTACGCATGAATTTGTAGCGCTGGAGAGTTCGCTTCATGTTGTCAACTGTCAAAGTATTCATATGATTAACCACTCTGCTCGCTTTAGTCATGCCGCTGACAAGTTATAGTGCTGACCTAGGAGACTAAGTAAATTGTACCGATTTGCAGTAAATGACAAGGAGTCATGATTCTTACAACCCTCTAGTGGATGAAGGGTTACGCTCTGTACACCAAGTAGATATTCAGAGTGACGCCGATCCGTCACGACACCATCGCCATAGTAAGTGTGAACTGCCATAGAGTTAGATGCTGATTCAATAAGAGATCTTGCATCCAGTACATTATTGTCAACCTTGGATAATAAGCGCCTTTGTACTATTTTTCCACGAGGGTCATGCTCAAGGAAATCCTGTGTCAGGTTAAATGGAGGGCTAAAACAGAGCGCTGTTTCAGCGCCAAGTTCAAGACCGTAACGAATAGCAGCAAAGCCACCAGCCGATGCCGAAAATGTAAATAAGCGCTGAATACCGGTACCTTCAATAATTTCTCGAAGGCGATTAACTGTCGATAAAAAATCTTTACCAAGCGAGGCAATACCATTGAGAAACAGCAGCCTCTGATAATCTCTCAGATAAAAAGCAGAGAGATTTAATGCTGCAAAATAGTAATCAAGAAAGCTACATGGCATCCATACGTTGCCATGCATGCCAGTAAAAACTAAGACAATACCGGAACTATTTTTCGATACAGCGGGAGTTAATTCCTTAGCATTTCCATCTACGCTAAACACACTACGCTTGAGTTCAGAATTCTCGGGCAATCGACTGGACCAATGACTGATGTCGTTATTACCTCTGCAGGAAAATCTCAAAATCTGTTTCAAGCGATCAGTATCACCGCGCTCGGCGGAGCAACGAATGGCTATATTAATATGGCGCTTAGATGACTTATCGTTCACATTGCGAATATACGCATCTTTATCATCACTGAGTTCAGCTGGAAAATCATGACGCATGATGATACTCAACGATTTATTGTTGAAAAAAGCCTTGTGTTTTCTATATAACTCAAACAACTCATCAGTTTTTCCATAAGAATCAAGTAAACTAACCTGATTAGAAATCAAACTTTTGTTACCAGAATAATCCTCGCAAAGCCTAGCCATAAATGCAATTGAACCCTCCTCGCCAAAAACATTCATTGCCAATTGAATAGCAACCTTAGGCACAAACACCTTGTTGTTCAATTGCAACGCCAGCTTAATAGCAT
>JAADGQ010000046.1 GCA_013152295.1 Gammaproteobacteria bacterium
GGTGCGGGTATGGCGCTCTGTGTGTTGACGATGTAGTCGTGACAGATGGTGTTGAGTTCATCGGTGGTGATACCCGCCTGCACGTGGTCGCGGACCATGCGCAGTACCTCGCCAGCCAGCTGGCCTGCGACGCGCATTTTCTCAATCTCTTGTGGGGTTTTAATGGTTACGTTCATAGCGCTGCGATTTTCATGACTATTTAAAGGCTGGGTTAAGGCCGGGAGTAAGGCTGGGGCTGTCTCTGGCAGCGCGCAAAAAAAGGTCAGGATATTACCGCTATCTGCGCTTGATTGACAGCGCGTCGGGCGTGCGCTCTTCTTGATATTGTTAGCCCTCGCCATTTGCGTTCTGTTTGAGGAATGTCCCGTTTTGTGGTATAAAACGCGCCCTTAATCCCACACACGTACCGTCACATAGTATCTGGGTGCCCGGCATTGGTTCGGGTTGATGCATGGGGTGCGTGGAGGCCCAACCCACGCTATATTTTAGGAGTTTGTAAATATGTCAGAGTTATCCATGCGCGACATGCTGGAGGCGGGTGTTCATTTCGGCCACCAGACCCGTTTTTGGAACCCGAAGATGGCCCCGTATATTTTCGGTCACCGCAGTAAGATACACATCATAAATCTTGAACGAACACTTCCCCTCTATAATGAGGCGGCAAACTTTCTGGGCAGCATCGCCGCCAAGAAAGGGAAAATTCTCTTCGTGGGCACCAAACGGGCCGCTCGCGACGTTATCAAAGAAGAGGCGATCCGTTGCGACATGCCGTACGTCAACCACCGCTGGTTGGGTGGCATGTTGACCAATTTCCGCACCGCCAAACAGTCGATCAAACGGCTGAAAGAGCTGGAGGCGATGACGCAGGATGGCACGCTCAGCAAACTCAACAAGAAAGAGGGTTTGAAGCTGGGGCGCGAACTGGAGAAGCTGGAGCGCAGCCTAGGCGGTATTAAAAATATGGCAGCCATGCCTGACGCGCTGTTTATCGTCGATGTTGGTCACGAGAAGATCGCCATTAGTGAAGCGCGTAAATTGGGTATTCCGATCGTTGCCGTCGTCGATACCAACTGCTCGCCGGATGGTGTCGACTATGTGGTGCCGGGTAATGATGATGCGATTCGCGCGGTACAGCTCTACGTTAGAGGCATGGCTGACGCAGTGGTCAACAGCCGCTTTGCCAGCGTGCAAGAGAGCGTGCTTTCAGACGAGTTCGTCGAGATGAGTGATGACGACAAGGCAGCGGACGCGGATGCCAGTAGCGACAGCAAGGCTGCTGTGAAGCCGGCGACGAAACGGACGGCGAAAAAATCGACGCAGACGACGGTTGTTACGGCAGATGCGGCAGGTAAAGAGGGCGATGCGCCCGTGGTCGCGAAGGCATAGTCTCCAGAGTTTTTACTTCAACTCGCTGCTTCCTGTAGTTTGGCCGTTTGATAGTGGTTATAGCGCCGCTGCTCTGCAATGTGCGGGGCAGCGGCGCTTCGGCGTGTGCGCTACTGTCGCAGTTTGAAGTGACGTCTTGTTTTATATCAACAGTTATTTTTAGAAGGTGAATGGTTATGGCAATTACGGCTGCCCAAGTAAAGGCGCTGCGTGAGCGAACTGGCTCCGGCATGATGGAGTGCAAAAAAGCATTGGTGGAGACGGGTGGCGATATTGAAGCTGCTATTGAATTGATGCGCAAAACAGGTCTGGCCAAGGCAGACAAAAAGGCTGGTCGCGTCGCCGCAGAGGGCAAGGTGGTGATCTGTTTCAGCTCCGATAATAAAAAAGGCGTGCTGATCGAAGTGAACTGTGAAACTGATTTCGTTACCAAAGGTGATGATTTTAACAGTTTTGCAGATCAGCTTGCACAGCGTGCGTTAGCGGGCTCCCCTGCTGATCTGGATGCGCTGCTTGAGCTGTCGTTTGAAGAGGGCGGCTCTCAAAGCATTAACGAAGCGCGCCAGGCGCTGATCGTTAAGATTGGTGAAAATATCAATGTGCGTCGTTTCGCTTCGTTGGAGAGTAGTGATGGCATGGTGGCGGGTTACTCTCACGGCAACAGTATCGGTGTGATCGTCAGCCTGACAGGTGGCGACGCAGTGTTGGCCAGAGATGTCGCGATGCATGTTGCTGCAAGTAGGCCGGTTGCTATTTCGGCAGATGATGTTGCGGCAGAGACGATTGCCAAAGAGAAAGAGATCTATGTTGCGCAGGCAGCGGAGAGCGGCAAACCTGCCGAGATTATCGAAAAAATGGTGAGTGGTCGGCTGCGCAAGTTTTTGAGCGAGATCACGCTGCTGGGGCAATCTTTTATTAAAGACCCCGATGTTACCGTCGAGAAGCTGTTGGGCCGTTCCAATGCACAAGTTGCTGGTTTTGTGCGCTTTGAAGTGGGTGAAGGCATCGAGAAAAAAGAAGAGAACTTTGCAGAAGAGGTGATGGCACAAGTGAGCGGAAGCTAAACAGTATGACCTCAACTCCTTTCTACAATCGGGTGCTGCTTAAACTAAGTGGCGAAGCATTGATGGGTGGCGGTGATTATGGCATAGAGCCTGCTGTCATCAGTCGCATTGCTGCTGAGATAAAGGCGCTGCACGATGTGGGTGTAGAGGTTGGTATTGTGGTTGGTGGTGGCAACATCTTTCGTGGTGCGGGCTTGGCTGCAGCGGGTATTGATCGTGTCTCCGGTGACTACATGGGCATGCTGGCGACGGTGATGAATGCGTTGGCGCTGCAGGATGCGCTTGAAAAGCAGGAGCTGCATGCGCGAGTGATGTCGGCGATCAAAATTAACCAGATCTGTGAGGACTATATTCGTAGACGTGCGGTACGCCATCTCGAAAAGGGGCGTATTGTGATTTTTGGCTCGGGTACCGGCAACCCCTTTTTTACGACGGATTCGGCCGCCAGTCTGCGTGGTGTTGAGATCAATGCCGACGTTGTGCTCAAGGCGACTAAAGTCGATGGTGTCTACTCCTCTGATCCGATGAAAAACAGTGATGCCGAGTTTTACAGCCGACTGACCTACGATGACGTGTTGACGCGAAAGCTGGCGGTGATGGATGCGACGGCCATCGTGCTGTGTCGTGATTACGACATGCCGTTGCGGGTCTACAATATGAACAAGCCGGGTGCGCTGATGCGAGTCATCATGGGTGAAGAGGAAGGCACTTTGGTGGAAAAAGGCTAAGCAGAGGATTAACGAATAATGCTCGACGAAATCAAAAAGGAAGCATCCGGTCGCATGACGAAGAGTCTTGACGCTCTGGCGACTGGCTTTGCCAAGGTGCGCACCGGTCGGGCTCATGTCAGCCTGCTGGATCAGGTCAAGGTCTCTTATTATGGCAATGAGGTGCCGCTTGCCCAGGCAGCAACGGTCTCTGTGCAAGATGCGCGAACGCTGGTCGTCTCCCCTTGGGAGAAGAGTCTGGTGGGGGCGATTGAGAAGGCTATTATGCAGTCTAACCTGGGTCTGAACCCCGCCACCTCTGGCACGACTATTCGCGTTCCGCTGCCCGCTTTGACAGAGGAGCGCCGTCGCGACATGATCCGCATCGTGCGCGCAGAGGCGGAGACCGCCCGGGTGGCGATACGTAATATCCGTCGTGATGCCAACAGCGATATGAAGGCGCTACAGAAGGAGAAAGAGATCTCTGAGGATGATGAGCATCGTGGCCAGGAGAGTGTGCAAAAGCTGACCGACAAGTTTATTGCCGATGTTGACCGCCTGCTGGCAGAGAAAGAGACCGACCTGATGGAAATCTAATCGCGGGTCAATTGTGTAAGCCGTTGCTGGCGTCGAGTCATTGGCGATAAGGTGGCAGCTTCGAGAAGCTGTAGTGCTGTACCTGTTGCCTAACCATGGAACTCCCGTTCATGTCCAAACATAGCGATAGCGTTCACCCAGTGAGCGGTGATCAAAAGCTGCCACGCCATGTTGCGATTATTATGGATGGCAATGGTCGTTGGGCGAAGAAGCGCATGATGCCGCGTGTTGCGGGTCACCGCGCTGGGGTCGAGGTGGTGCGGCGCCTGGTTGAGTTGTGTCGCAGCAAGGGGATCGAGGTTCTGACGCTTTTCGCGTTCAGTAGTGAAAATTGGCGGCGCCCTGAGCAGGAGGTGAGCCTGCTGATGGAGCTGTTTGTTTCAGCCTTGAAAAGAGAGGCGAGCAAGCTTCATAAAAATGGTGTTCGTCTTAAAGTTATCGGTGATTGCACGGCTCTTAACAGCAAGCTGCAGCACCAGATCGAAGATGCTGAACGTTTGACGGCTGGTAACAACAAATTAACGCTGGTGATTGCGGCTAACTACGGTGGTCGCTGGGATATCACTGAGGCGGCGCGCCAGCTGGCTCGGCAGGTTGAGGCGGGCGGGTTAAAAGCGGATCAGATCGACGAAGCGCGACTGGCCGGGTGTCTCTCTCTGGCGGATTGTCCCGAGCCGGATCTGTTTATAAGAACGGGTGGTGAGCAGCGTATCAGTAACTTTCTATTGTGGCAGCTGGCCTATACCGAACTCTACATCACTGACACATTGTGGCCTGATTTTAACGAGTCGGCCTTCGATAGTGCGCTCTCCTCCTTTGCCAATCGGCAGCGCCGTTTCGGTCGCACCGGCGAGCAGGTTGCTCAATCAGACACGACACAGGCTGAAAAAGGTGCTTAAGCAGCGCCTGATCACCGCATCTATCCTCATACCGCTCGTCGTATGGGGCATCTTTTCGTTATCTAACGCCACCTTTGCATGGATTCTCGCCGTGATTGTGCTTGCGGGCGCAATGGAGTGGGCTGCGTTGATTGGTTTGACGCAACCTTTGCAGCGCGCCTTGTATGCAGCACTGGTGGCGTTGTGCATGGCCGTGGCTTTTTTGCTGAGCAAGGTCAGCGGCGGGGCGTTGTTTGGCGTGCTGCTGCCTGCATTGTTGTGGTGGTTGGTAGCTTTGGGCTGGCTGGCCCGATCTGATGGCGCGCGGAACCCTGCCGTGGCTAACCGCGCGATGGGTCGAGCGCTGTTGATTGATTGCGGAGTTGGCATTGTGTTGCTGGTTCCTGCGTGGCTGGCGCTGGTGTTGCTACACGGTATGGATGGTGGTCCGGGTTATCTCCTGTTTCTGATGGTGATGATTTGGGCTGCGGATTCGGGCGCCTATTTCAGTGGCCGACGCTGGGGACGCTCTAAGCTGGCGCCGTCGATTAGTCCTGGTAAAACCTGGGAGGGTGTTGCCGGTGGCCTGGCGCTGGTGACGTTGTTGGCGCTGTTGGGAGGAGGGATGTTGTTTGGCTTCTCCATTGGTGGGCTGCTGCTATTTTTGCCGCTGTGTCTGTTGGTGGTGCTCTTTTCTGTTGCCGGGGATCTGTTTGAGAGCATGTTCAAACGTCGCATCGGCGTCAAAGATAGCGGGCGACTGTTGCCAGGGCATGGTGGCGTACTGGATCGTATCGATAGCCTGACGGCAGCAGCACCGCTGTTTCTGCTGGTGCTGTTGGTGATGGGGTTGTCATTGTGAAAATAGGGCAGTCGCTGTGAAAGGGGTTACGATCCTCGGTGCAACGGGCTCGATCGGTTGCAGTACGCTGGACGTGTTATCCCGCCATCCGGGTGACTATCGCGTTGTGGCACTTACGGCTAATCGTGATGTCGAAGGCTTGCTCGCGCAGTGTGAAACACATCTGCCTGACTACGCAGTGATGGCAGATGAACGCGCTGCGGAGCAGCTACAGCGGCGCGTGCGCGAACAAGGTATTGCTGTTGAGGTGCTGGCGGGCAACGACGGGTTAGAAACCGTTGCGGCATTGGCCGCAGTTGATGTGGTTGTCGCGGCAATTGTCGGCGCTGCGGGCTTGCTGCCGACGCTGGCGGCGGTGCGCGCTAGCAAGAGCGTGCTGCTGGCTAACAAAGAGGCGCTGGTGATGTCCGGGCGGATTTTCATGGACGAAGTACAGCGCCACAATGCGCAGCTGCTGCCTTTGGATAGCGAGCACAATGCGGTTTTTCAGTGCTTAGCGGACGGTTTTCAGTCGGGTTTGGCGCGTGTCGGAGCGGAGTGCGCAAAATATTGTTGACCGCTTCGGGTGGTCCTTTCAGAACTATGTCGCTTGATGAGTTGAGTGGGGTAACACCCGAACAGGCGTGCGCACATCCGAACTGGGTGATGGGGCGCAAGATCTCTGTCGATTCAGCGACGATGATGAATAAGGGGCTGGAGGTCATCGAGGCGTGCTGGTTGTTTGGCGCCACGGCAGAACAGATTGAGGTGGTGGTTCATCCGCAGAGCGTCATTCACTCGCTGGTCGAATACGTTGATGGCTCGGTGCTGGCGCAGCTGGGTAGCCCGGATATGCGCACGCCGATCGCCCACGCGTTGGCGTGGCCGCAGCGCATCGAGTCAGGAGTGAAACCGCTGGATCTGTTTGAGATCGCGCAGCTCGATTTTGAGCGCCCGGATAGTGTGCGCTTCCCCTGTCTGCGCCTCGCTTATGAGTCGATTCAGGTCGGCGGAACAGCCAGCACTGTGTTGAATGCTGCAAATGAAGTGGCTGTGGATCAATTTTTAACCGGCCATTTGGCTTTTAGCGCCATTCCAGTGGTGATTGAGCAGACATTGGAGCAGGTGCCGGTGTCTGCCGCTGACTCTTTTGAGGTGATTTTGAAGGCAGATACTGAAGCTCGCGTGATTGCGGGGGAAATTGTGAACCGTTTGGTAGGGTACAAGAATTAAAGATGAGCGTTTTATCCTCCATTTTTTACTTTATTGTTGCGCTGGGTATTCTGATCACCGTGCATGAGTTCGGCCACTTTTGGGTGGCGCGAAAAGTTGGAGTGAAGGTGCTGCGCTTCTCGATCGGTTTTGGTAAACCGCTGTGGAAGCGTCAAGGCAAAGTGGATGGGACCGAATACGTGGTTGCCGCGATCCCGTTGGGTGGCTACGTCAAAATGCTCGATGAGCGAGAGGGTGAGGTTGCAGAGAATGAGTTACATCGCGCTTTTAATCGCCAGCGCCTGGCCGCGCGCGTGGCGATTGTGGCGGCCGGTCCGATATTCAATTTCCTGTTTGCCATCGTTGCGTATTGGCTGATTTTTGTTATCGGCGTGACGGGTATGAAGCCGATCGTGGGCGATGTAGCGCCGGGCTCTCTGGCAGAAGCGGGCGGCTTTCAGCGCGGCGATGAGATTGTTGCGGTTGCCGGTACCGAGACACCCACTTGGGAACCCGTAGTTTTTGCGCTTCTTGATCGGGTTCTTGATAGCAACAAGGAAGAGATCGAAGTGCGTGACATGGATGGTCGCTCGCTTATCCGCTGGATCGACATGGGCGCTGTCTCTATCGACGATATGAACAGCGGCAACCTGCTCAGCCAGCTGGGACTCTCCCCGCAGCGTCCTCAGGTCCCCGCTGTCATTGGCCGGTTGTTGCCCGCAGGTGCGGCAGAGCAGGCGGGTATGGCGGTTGGTGATCGTGTGATCGCTGCTGATGGTGGCGAGATTGCTGACTGGGAGGCGTGGGTCAATTATGTCCGCGCCCGGCCCGAGCAAACCATCCAGATCACTGTGCAGCGCAGTGATGGCAGCGTCGAACAGCTGGCAATTACCCCGGCCCGTGAAGCCGTGGACGGAGAGGATATTGGCCGCATCGGTGCTGCGGTACAGATGCCTGAAAATTTTCTGGAAGAGGTGCGAGCGGAGGTGCGCTATTCGCCGCTAGAGGCAGTGTGGAAGGCGATGGTAAAGACGTGGGATATGAGTCTGTTAACGCTGAGGATGATTGGCAAAATGGTTGTCGGTGAGGTTTCGACAGAGAACTTGAGTGGACCGATCAGTATCGCCCAGTATGCGGGTTATTCGGCGAGCGTCGGGTTTATCCCCTTTTTGACATTTTTGGCGTTGATCAGTATTAGTCTTGGCGTGCTGAATTTCTTACCGATACCGATGCTGGATGGCGGACATCTTTTTTACTATGCGTTGGAATATATAACCGGAAAACCGCTCTCCGATGAGGTGCAGATGGTTGGTCAGCAGGTGGGTATTGTGCTACTGCTTGGCTTGATGGTTTTTGCGTTCTATAACGATATTGCTCGTCTGTTGAGCTAACAGCCCTGCCCAGGGCAATGTTTTACTTCATGTATAGATTATTAACGGTTTTAATGGGTTGGTTGTTGGTGGCGCCTCATGCTTGGGGGTTTGCGCCGTACACCGTTGATGAGATTCGCGTGGAGGGTTTGCAGCGCATCTCTGAAGGTGCGGTTTTCAATAATCTCCCTGTCAGCCTCGGTGACCGTGTGGATCAGGCGCGCGTCATTGAAGCCATGCGCGCGTTGTTTAAAACGGGTTTTTTCAAGGATGTGCGCCTGCTACGTGATGGCAATACCCTGTTGGTATCGGTGCAGGAACGCCCCTCCATCGCTGAGATCGCGATCTCCGGCAACGAGGATATTACCAGTGAGCAGTTGCTCGATGCGCTGAAATTCACCGGTCTGGAAGAGGGTCGGGTGTTTGATAAAGCATTGCTTGATCGGGTGGAGCTGGAGTTGCAGCGCCAATATTTCAGCCAGGGCAAGTACGGCGTCAAAATCAAAACCACTGAAACGGAGCTGGAACGCAACCGGGTTGATGTTGCCATCCACGTTACCGAGGGTGAGGTGGCCAAGCTCAAACAGATCACCATTGTTGGTAATGATGTGTTTCCTGACGAGCTGCTGTTGGAGCAGTTCCAGCTCTCTATTCCTACGTGGTACGCCCTTTTTTCTGACTCGGATAAATATTCAAAGCAGAAGCTGAGTGCTGATTTAGAGACTCTGCGCTCATTTTATCTTGATCAGGGCTACATTAACTTCTCCATTGACTCGACCCAGGTATCGATTTCGCCGGACAAGAGTGGTGTCTATATCACCATCAATGTCAGCGAGGGTGATCAATATTCGGTCAAAGCGGTGAAGCTCTCCGGTGAGTTGGTGGTCGCGGAAGAGGAGCTGCGGGCACTTTTGGTGATCAAGCCCGGCGACGTTTTTTCGCGCAAAATGACCACGCAGAGTAGAACCAATATTAGCGACCGCCTCGGTGTCGAGGGTTACGCATTTTCCAACGTCAATCCGATCCCTGAGATTATCGAGGGTGAGCAACAGGTTGTGCTCACATTTTTCGTCGATCCAGGTAAGCGTATCTATGTACGCCGCATTGAAATCGCCGGCAATCTCAAAACGCGTGATGAGGTACTGCGTCGGGAGATGCGCCAGCTGGAGAGCGCCTGGCTCTCGACCGCAAGTGTTGACCGTTCACGTGTGCGCCTGCAGCGGCTCGGTTTTTTTGATGATATCAATATAGAGACGCCGCTGGTGCCGGGGGTGTCAGATCAGGTTGATGTGAAGGTTGATGTGACGGAGCGCCCCTCTGGCAACTTCATTGCTGGATTCGGTTTTTCACAGTCTCAAGGGTTGCTGCTAAATGCCAGCATCAGCGAGAATAACTTTCTTGGTACGGGCAAGAGGATCAGTGCTGCGGTCAACAACAGCAAAATCAATACAGTTTATAACCTCTCCTACACTGACCCCTATGATACGTTAGACGGCGTCAGCAGGGGGATGCGCCTGTTCTTCAGGGAGACGGATGCCCGGGCGGCCAGCATTGCCAACTTTACCAGTGATGTCTACGGCGGCAGTATGAGTTACGGTATTCCCCTGAACGAATACGATAGTGCTCGCTTGGAGGTTGAGCTGGAGCACACCACGCTTCGCCTTTCATCATCTGCGCCGGGGGACTTCCTGCGCTTTGTGGAAGAGAACGATAGTGAATTTGATACAGTCAAACTGATCTCCGCGTGGAGTCACGACACCCGCAATCGATCAATCTTCGCTGATAAGGGGGTGTTACAGTCGGTGGTTGCCGAGGTGGCACTGCCTGTTAGTGGGTTGGAGTATTACAAATTGTCGTACAGTCACCGCAAATATATCGCGCTGACGGATGATCTGACGCTGCTGCTTAATGGTGATGTCGCCTATGGTGGTGGTTATGGAGGTACAACCGGGTTGCCTTTCTTTGAGCGTTACTATGCAGGTGGCGGAAAATCTCTGCGCGGTTACAGAAGAAGCTCGCTGGGGCCGCACGAGGGTCGGCAGGTGTTGGGTGGAGCGCTTCGAACCGTGGGTAATGTAGAGGTTATTTTCCCTCCTCCATTCGCCGCTGACAGCAAGTCGTTCCGCATGAGCCTGTTTGTTGATGGGGGTAATGTATTCGCTGGCCTTAAAGGTTTTGAACGCGATGAGTTGCGTTACTCTGTTGGTATATCGGCGATCTGGCTATCACCTATTGCGCCGCTGACATTTAGTTACGCACGTCCTTTTCGTGATCAAAAGGGTGATAGAATCGAGGCGTTCCAGTTTTCGTTTGGCACATTTTTTTGATGGTGTGGGGGGTTGAGTGAACAAAATCAGGCAGATGGGGTCAGTTTTTCTGTTGGTGGTGGTGCTGTTTCTACCCGAAACAGTTTTTGCGGAGATTCGAGTGGGTTACGTCGATGTCGACAAAATCCATGAACAGGCCCCACAGGTAGATGTGATTTCAAAAAAACTAGAAGATGAGTTTGCCTCACGCAAAGATGAGCTGATTGCTGCCAGTAAATCACTGCGGCGTATGGAAGAGAAACTGCTCAGGGATATGGCCATTATGACCGCATCCGAACGGAAGGGGCTTGAGCGCGATCTGGCTGCTCGCCAAAGGGAGTTGAAGCGCTCTCAAAATGAGTATAACGAAGACCTGAATATAAAAAGCAATGAGGCGTTGCAAGAGTTTCAGCGCCAAGTGCTGGAGACCATCAAGCGCTTGGCTGAAGATGAGAAGTATGACCTCATTTTGCACAGCGGTGGTGGTGTCGCCTATTTTAGCGACAGAGTGGATGTTACGGACAAAGTGCTGGACCGCCTGAAGAAACAATGATTTTCATTGCTCATTGGGATGGCGTGTGGTGGCTTGGGCAGGAAGGGGTGTGAGGCGTGGAGTTTACATTAGGAGAGCTGGCTGAACGCGTTGGAGCGCGGGTATTGGGCGATGATGCATGCGTTATCAGTGGCGTGGCCTCGCTTAAAAATGCACAGCCTGGCGACATCTCTTTTTTGGCAAATTCCCGTTATCGTAAGTACTTGAGAAATAGTGAGGCGTCAGCAGTTATTCTTGGTGTGTCCGATCAGGACGGTTGCGAAATCAATCGCTTGATTGTTGACGATCCTTATCTCTGTTATGCGCGGGTGGCCACACTACTGCACCCACCCCGGCAGCGAACGGTAGACAGACACCCCACAGCCGTTATCAGCGCAGAGAGTGACGTGCACCCTAGTGCATCCGTTGGTCCGAACTGCGTGATTGAAGCGGGAGTGAGCATTGGAGAAAACAGCGAAATAGCCGCAGGCTGCTATGTTGGAGAGGGTGCTGTGATTGGCTGCGATAGCTGCGTTTCAGTGAATGTTTCGATATGCAATGGTAGCCGGATAGGGGATCGCACCTTGATTCATCCTGGTGTGGTGATCGGTGGGGATGGTTTTGGCTTGGCCAGCAATCAAGGTCGCTGGTTTAAGGTGCCTCAGCTCGGCCGAGTTGTGATCGGCAGCGACGTTGAGATTGGCGCCAATACGACGATCGATCGCGGTGCGCTTGAAGATACGGTTCTGGAGGACGGGGTCAAACTGGATAACCAGATTCAGGTTGCTCACAATGTGCATATTGGCGCCCATACAGCCATCGCGGGTTGCACGGGGATTGCGGGGAGTGTACGCATTGGCCGGCACTGCGCCATTGGTGGTGGCGTCGGAATTCTAGGGCATCTGGAAATTGTCGACAGGGTCCATATTACCGCCATGTCGTTGGTTACCAAATCGATCGAAAAGCCCGGCGTCTATTCGTCTGGTACACCGTTGGAGGAGAATCGCTCGTGGCGTAAAAATTATGCCCGGATAAGGCAGCTTGACAGTATTGCGCGACGTTTGAAATGTCTGGAAACGGAGCTGCTGGGCGGTGACTCGAAAGAGTTGAGCTGATCAGCTTAAGGTTATTTTACGAAAGAGGGGACCCTCATTGGATTCATTGGATATATACGAGATACTGGAGCACCTTCCCCACCGGTACCCGTTTTTGCTGGTCGATCGGGTGATTGACTGCAAGGTTGGCGAGTCACTAAAAGCGATCAAGAACGTCTCCTATAACGAGCCCTATTTCCAGGGTCATTTCCCGCATCGTCCTGTGATGCCGGGTGTTTTAGTGCTTGAGGCGCTGGCACAGGCGACCGGAATTTTGGCTTTTAGAACGACAAATTCACGCCCTACAGAGCGCTCGCTCTACTATTTTGTCGGGATAGACAAGGCTCGTTTCAAACAGCCGGTTGTGCCTGGGGATCAGTTGATTCTTGAAGTGAAAGTGTTGCGCACAGTAAAGGGTGTTTGGAAGTTCAGCGGTGAGGCGTGCGTTGACGGGAAAGTTGTGACCAGCGCTACGCTGATGTGTGCGGAGCGGGACGTCGAGCCTTGATTGACCCAACGGCCATTATCGATGCCGGCGCGCGGCTCGCGAGTGGCGTCAGCGTGGGTCCCTATAGTGTCATCGGTGCCGATGTCGAAATTGGTGAGGGGAGCTGGATCGGCCCACACACCGTGATCAATGGGCCAACACGCATTGGTTGTGGTAACAAGATCTATCAATTCTCTTCTATTGGTGATGCTCCCCAAGATAAGAAGTATGATGGTGAGCCAACCCATCTGGAGATTGGAGATAATAACGTTATTCGTGAGTACTGTACGTTGAGTCGCGGTACGATCCAGGGTGGAGGCGTTACTCGCGTCGGTGATGGTAATTGGATCATGGCGTATGTGCACATCGCGCACGATTGCCAGGTGGGTGACCAAACCATTTTTGCCAATAGCGCCACCTTGGCAGGTCATGTTGTGGTTGAGGATTGTGCGATCATCGGCGGGTTTACGCTGGTGCATCAGTTCTGCGCGATTGGTGCGCATTCGTTCACCGCGATGGGTAGCGTCATATCCAAGGATGTTCCCCCTTATCTAATGGTTTCCGGCCATATGGCTAAGCCTTACGGGTTGAACTCGGAGGGTCTGCGCCGCCGCGAATTTTCGGCAGAGACGGTTGCTGCGCTGCGCAGGGCGTACAAGGTGATCTATCGATCGCAGCTGACCCTGAGTCAGGCGATGGAACAGTTGACGTTGCTGACGGATGAGTGTCCGCAGGTTGCTATGATGGTGGCGTTTATCCGCAACTCCGAGCGAGGGATTGTACGGTAGACAGCTTGAGAATTGGTATTGTCGCAGGTGAAGCATCTGGAGACCTTCTCGGCGCGGGGTTGATTCGAGCCATTAAAGCCCGTGTCCCTCATGCCCAGTTTGAGGGTATTGCGGGACCTCTCATGGTCGCCGAAGGGTGTCGAGCACTGTTTCCTGCCGAGAGGCTGGCAGTGATGGGTTTGGTCGAGGTGGCCGGACGCTATTTTGAGTTGCGCTCCATCCGTTCCCAGCTTTTCAAACATTTCTCGGATGATCCTCCCGATCTTTTCATCGGCGTCGATGCACCCGACTTCAATCTCGGCTTAGAGGGACGCTTGAAGCGTGTCGGTATTACGACCGTGCACTATGTGAGCCCTACGGTGTGGGCTTGGCGCGAATATCGTCTGCATAAAATTGCCCGTTCTGTAGATCTGATGTTGGCCATGTATCCTTTTGAAGAGGATTACTACCATGCGCATGGTGTCCCCGTTCGTTTCGTTGGCCATCCCTTGGCAGATACCATTCCGTTGGAGGTCAGTCGGCAGGAGAGTCGTGCAGCGTTAGCATTGCCGGCAGACAAAACGGTTATTGGTCTGTTGCCGGGTAGCCGTGAAAGCGAGTTGCGGATGTTGGCGGAGGCTTATGTACGCTGCGCACATATCTGCAACGAGCAGCGGCCGAATCTTCACTTTGTGTGCGCGCTGGCTACTGATAAAACGTTC
The DNA here is from genome assembly GCA_013152295.1 of Gammaproteobacteria bacterium. GTDB lineage: Bacteria > Pseudomonadota > Gammaproteobacteria > JAADGQ01 > JAADGQ01 > JAADGQ01. The sequence continues at coordinate 13,964 of JAADGQ010000046.1, forward strand.
TCGATTTTTGCGGACACATTGCAGGCGGTAGCACCCGAACTGCCCATTACCCTGTTAAGGGGGCGCTCCCAGGCAGTTATGGCTGCGGCTGATGTACTGCTGGTGGCATCGGGTACCGCCACACTGGAGGCGTTGCTGTTGAAGCGCCCGATGGTTGTTGCGTACAAAGTTGCACCACTGACCTATTGGTTGGTGAAGCGTATGCTGAAGGTTCCCTACTGCTCCCAACCCAATCTGCTTTCGGGCGAGGCGGTCGTGGAAGAATTTATTCAAGATGCGGCAACACCCGAAAATCTGGCGCGCGGCATTATGAAGTTGCTCGAACATCCCGAGTTGACGGCGGGCTTGCGTGAGCGGTTTGCAGCGATTCACCATACGTTGCGCAAAGATGCCAGCAAAGAAGCCGCTGCTGCCGTATTGGAGCTCGTTGCTTCCCGCTCTGTGTGAGTTGATCGTCTCTACTCTAGATTGCCGGCCAATATTTTGATGGTGGGTGCGATGGTTTTATTGTGATCACTGGTTGAAATAAGGTTCTGTTTTGGCGCGCGATAAAAATATATATTCATGTGCTGAATGTGGTGCACAGCAACCCAAGTGGGTGGGGCAGTGTCCTGATTGTGGCGCGTGGAATTCACTGGTTGAAAGCGTCGTTGGCAACAAGAATGTTCAAGAGAATCCCCGCTTTGCCGGGTATGCTGGCAGTCAATCGGTGGTGCGGTATCTCGATGAGGTTGAGCACGCAGCTGAGCCGCGGATTTCTACAGGCATCTCTGAGCTTGATCGTGTTTTGGGTGGTGGCTTGGTGCTGGGCTCGGTTGTCTTGCTGGGCGGGGATCCGGGTATTGGCAAGTCCACGCTGCTGTTGCAGGGGATTGCAGCGCTGAATAATGATTTTCCGGTGCTGTATGTGACTGGAGAGGAGTCGCTGCAGCAGGTCAGTTTGCGTGCCAGCCGCGTTGGATTGCAGCAGTCCCGCATGCGCATATTGAGCGAGACTCAAGTTGAGCGCATATTAACCCACGCTCAAAATGAGTCGCCCAAAGTCATTGTTATCGACTCCATTCAGACCGCTTATTCCGAAATATTGCAATCCGCGCCCGGCTCGGTCTCTCAAGTCAGAGAGAGCGCCGCACAATTGGTGCGCTACGCCAAGCAGACTGGAACAGCGCTGTTTTTGGTTGGGCATGTGACAAAAGATGGGCAGCTAGCTGGTCCCAGAGTGCTTGAGCATATGGTTGATACGGTGCTCTATTTTGAAGGTGATACGAGCAGTCGTTACCGCGTTGTTCGCGCTATCAAAAACCGCTTCGGTGCGGTTAACGAGCTGGGTGTGTTCGCTATGACTGAGCGCGGCTTGAAGGAGGTGGTCAATCCATCGTCAATTTTTTTGTCGCGCCACCAGGAACAAGTGCCGGGTAGTGTTGTGATGGTTACCCGTGAGGGCAGCAGGCCGCTGTTGGTGGAGGTGCAGGCGCTGGTTGCGGAGTGCCATGCTTCTAACCCGCGACGGGTCACGTTAGGGCTGGACCAAAATCGCTTGATCATGATGTTAGCTGTGTTGCATCGTCACGGTGGCGTGGCAATGTTTGATCAGGATGTGTTTGTCAATGTGGTCGGCGGCGTGCGGGTTACTGAAACGGCAGCCGATTTGGCGGTGCTGATGGCGGCGCTTTCCAGTCTGCGTGATCGGCCTCTGCCACGCAATTTGGTTGTGTTTGGTGAGGTGGGTCTGGCGGGTGAGGTGCGGCCGGTGCAAGAGGGTGAGATGCGCGTTAACGAGGCGGTAAAGCATGGTTTCACCCGTGCCATTATGCCCAAGGCGAATGTTCCCAAACGGAAGGTTAAGGGGATAGAGATCATTGCTGTGGAGCAGTTAAGTGAGGCGTTTGAGTGCGTATGAGGCCGGGTTATAAGGAGGCAGTGGCGGTAGCAGCTAATTCTATTGACTGATTAAAGAGTGATATGTCAGTATTCGGTGTCGAATGCCGATAAGCGCGTGCTTTGAGTAGGGAAGGTTGTGGTGCGAA
>JAADGQ010000006.1 GCA_013152295.1 Gammaproteobacteria bacterium
CGACACACTGGCGGGCATCATCGACTTCTATTACGCCTGCAACGACCTGTTGCTGTATGACATAGCCGTGACAGCCAATGACTGGTGCTCCGACGATGATGGGCGATTTATCCAACCCAAGCTCGATGCGCTGCTCGCCGCATACCAACAGATCCGACCCTTCACCAACGCAGAGAACAGCGAGTGGGCTACCATGCTGCGCGCAGCGGCGCTACGCTTCTGGCTATCACGGCTGTATGATCTGCACTTCCCAAGACCGGGGGAGCTGACCCACACTAAAGAGCCCGACGTCTTCAAACGGATCTTGTTGCAACGTCGCCAACTCTGCGCACTCTAATCCCAATCCAGCGCATTCCCTGAACAGACTGCTAAGATTCGTCAGCGCAGTGCGCTTTATCTCTATCCATGTTTAGATCTTTCAGCTTGCGCGTTAACGTGTTGCGGCCCCAGCCCAACAGTTTGGCGGCATCCTGGCGACGGCCACGAGTGTGCTTGAGTGCGGTTTCAATCATGATTCGCTCAAACATCGGTGTCGCTTCGTTGAGCAGGCCAATATTGCCACCGGCGAGGCGGTGATCCGCCCAGTTGCGCAGCTTATTTTCCCAGTTTTCATTGCTGTCTGAAGAGGGCTCTTCGCTCTTGAGTTCTGGCGGCAGATCCTCCAGCCCAACCATCTGTCCGGGCGACATGACGGTGAGCCAACGACAGGCGTTTTCCAGTTGACGTACATTGCCTGGCCACTCCAAGCGACTAAGATAACTTTCTGTATCAGCGTGTAGTGATTTAACCTCCACCTCTAACTCTGCCGCTGCTTTGGCGAGAAAATAGCGCATCAGTTGCGAGATATCTTCACGCCGCTCGCGCAGCGGTGGAATGTGGATGCGAATGACATTCAGGCGGTGAAACAGATCTTCGCGAAATCCACCCTCTTTGACACGCTGTTCCAGCTGTTGATGGGTCGCAGCGATGATGCGCACATCGACCCGCACCGGGGAGTGGCCGCCAACCCGATAGAACTCTCCGTCGGCCAAGACTCGCAGCAGGCGCGTCTGTAGCTCCGCAGGCATATCACCGATCTCATCGAGAAACAGCGTGCCGCCGTTCGCTTGCTCAAAACGGCCTCGGCGCTGACTCTGCGCACCAGTAAATGCCCCGCGCTCGTGGCCAAAGAGCTCCGACTCCAACAGATCACGGGGAATGGCTGCGGTGTTGAGTGCAATGAATGGTTTGTCTGCGCGGGGGCTGTGGCGGTGCAGTGCTTTGGCGACCAGCTCTTTGCCAGTCCCTGATTCGCCAGTAATCATGACGGTGATATTCGAGCGCGACAAGCGACCGATGGCGCGGAAAACCTCTTGCATGGCGGGCGCTTCGCCAATAATTTCGGGGCCACTACCATCATCACCCTGGGGCACTTTCTGCAGATTCTGGCGACGCAGGTCAACGGCTCTGCGTACCAAATCCACCGCTTCATTGACATCAAACGGTTTGGGCAGGTACTCGAATGCGCCGCGCTGATAGGCGGATACGGCACTATCGAGATCCGAGTGTGCGGTCATGATGATAACCGGCAATCCGGGATACTGTTCGCCGATGCTATCCAGCAACGCCAGACCGTCAATGCCCGGCATGCGAATATCCGCCACGATAGCATCAGGCTGCTCCCGTTCGAGCCGCTCCAGCACGCCGTTAGCACTGCCGAAGGCAACAACATCCATGCTGGCGCGGCTGAGCGCCTTCTCTAGCACCCAGCGAATGGAGCGATCGTCGTCAATGACCCAAATGTGCTGTTTTGTCATAGTCATCGTCCGTCTCCAACGGAAGTAGTAACGTAAACTTGGTTTTGCCCGGCCGACTCGTGCATTCGATCAGACCGTTGTGCTGTGTAATCAGTGATTGTGCTATCGACAACCCAAGGCCCGTGCCCTCCGCACGCCCGGTCACCATGGGATAAAAAATATTTTCGATCATGTCTGCCGGAACACCAGGGCCATCGTCGATGACCTCAACCCTTATCACCAACTTGTGATGTCTGTTACCAATAGTAAATTGGCGTTGAGCCCGTGTGCGCAGCTTGATCGTGCCCTGCCCCTTCAACGCCTGAGTCGCATTGCGTACGATGTTCAGCAGTGCCTGAATCAGCTGATCTGAGTCAGCATTGAGTTCGGGAATGCTTGGGTCGTAATCACGCTCAAAGAGAATGCCGGTCGGCACCTCCGCTTTTACCACGCTGCGTACGCGCTCCAGCACCTCATGAATATTGGCATTCCTCTTTTGTGGCAGGGTGTTCGGCCCCAACATGCGGTTGAGTAAATTGCGCAGGCGATCCGCTTCGCCAATGATAATGCCGGTATATTCTTTGAATGAATCGTCGCCTAACTCTGCCTCAAGTAGCTGTGCGGCACCGCGTAAACCGCCCAAGGGATTTTTGATTTCATGCGCCATGCCGCGCACAATCGCTCGAGTCGCCTGCTGTTGAACACGCAGGTTCTCCTCTTTGGTGATGCGCAACTGCCGATCCAGCTGCTGAAACTCCACCAGTAACTCCAGATTTTTATGCGCGCCATACAGCGGGGTTACGCTGTAGTCGACCGTCGTATTACGCAGGCCAGGCAACGTCAGCTGTACCTCTCTTTCAGTGAGGGGTCGGCGCTCACTCAACACACGGGCCAACGTTGCCGCAAAAAAATCATTGCCGGACAGCAGATCATCCATGCTGCCCCCGGCCATCTGCTTGGCGCTCACGGCAAACATCATCTCTGCTGCAGGATTGATGTATGACAAATGCAGCGCGTGATCAAAGAGCAAAACTGCACTCTGCAGATTTTCGATAATACGTAGTGCAATATCCGCAGTTGTTGTTGCTGATCCGGGCATAACTAGCCTATAAGCAAGAAATAAACCAGTCTTGGCTGGCTGGACTCCCTGCAACTTGGTTGGCGTAAGCTTATGTGGCTGCAGAGCACTCTTTTTGCTCCACAGAGACAGTAAAACAGCAGCCGAAACTCGGCCGTTAGATCAGAGCAAGTGGTGCATATGCGTGCGAGAGTAGCAGAAGCGCAGAGAGGACGCCCCAATATAGTGCGAACAAAAAAGCCCCTGGCTTTTACACCAGAGGCTTTTTGCAGTGTTGCTGAGAGTTTGTACTAAAGGCTGTAGTACATATCAAACTCAACAGGATGCGTGGTCATACGCATACGTGTGACCTCTTCCATCTTCAGCTCAAGGTAGCCATCGATAACGTCATCGGTGAACACACCGCCAGCGTTGAGGAAGGCGCGGTCGTTGTCCAGCGCTTCCAGCGCCTGCTCAAGAGAGTTGGCAACAGTTGCGATTTTGCGCTCCTCTTCCGGTGGCAGATCATAAAGATCTTTATCTGACGCTTCGCCAGGGTGGATCTTGTTCTGAATGCCATCCAGACCCGCCATCATCAATGCAGAGAATGTGAGGTACGGGTTGCCGCAAGAGTCAGGAAAGCGCACTTCGATACGACGTGCTTTCGGGCTACTAACGTGGGGAATACGCACGGAAGCTGAGCGGTTACGCGCAGAGTATGCCAACAAGGTCGGTGCTTCAAAACCCGGCACTAGGCGCTTGTAGCTATTGGTTGAAGCGTTGGCAAAAGCGTTAATTGCGCGTGCGTGTTTGAAGACGCCACCGATGTAGTAGAGCGCGGCCTCCGAAAGACCACCATACTCGTTACCGGCAAAAATGTTCTGACCACCTTTCGACAGTGACTGATGCACATGCATTCCACTGCCGTTATCCCCAACCAGAGGCTTAGGCATGAATGTTGTGGTTTTGCCATATGCATGGGCAACATTGTTGATGACATATTTGAGAATTTGCACTTCGTCCGCTTTGCGCACGAGCGTATTGAAAACCGTGCCGATTTCACACTGCCCGGCAGTTGCGACTTCGTGGTGGTGCACTTCAACCGGAACACCCATCTCTTCCAGCGCCAGACACATCGCGGAGCGCAGATCTTGCAGTGCATCAACAGGAGGAACCGGGAAGTAACCGCCTTTTACGCCGGGACGGTGACCGATGTTGCCATCTTCGTAAACCCGCTCGGAGTTCCACTCGGCCTCTTCGGAATCAACTTTGTAGAACGAGCCGCTCATATCGGCGCCCCAACGAACATCGTCGAGAACGAAAAATTCGGGTTCTGGCCCAAAATAGGCAGTATCGGCAATGCCGGTTGATTTGAGATACGCTTCAGCACGTTTGGCCAGCGAGCGCGGATCGCGCGAATAGCCGGTCATGGTGTCCGGCTCAAGAATGTCGCAACGCAAGTTCAGCGTTGTCTCATCCATAAAGGGGTCGAGAAGGGCAGTGTCAGCGTTAGGCATCAGCACCATGTCTGATTCGTTGATCCCTTTCCAGCCAGCAATTGAAGAGCCGTCAAACATCTTTCCTTCTTTGAAGAACTCTTCATCGACACAACTGGTGGGCATTGTGACGTGCTGCTCTTTGCCGCGGGTATCGGTAAATCTCAGATCAACAAATTTTACGTTGTTGTCCTCTATTAGCTTTAAGACTTCTGCGGACATTTAAATCCTCCCCATTTGTGAATATCAAGTCGTTGTGAATAGAACGCTGTAAACGTGCAAACTTACACGAACAAATTTCAAAAGCCAATTCTCTTACATGTTTCATGAGAATCGCTCACGTGTCGTCCGCTTTTTGCGTGAAAGCTATGATTTGGCAATTACTGTGCCCGTACAATAACTTACTGATTTTATTTAACCCATCGCGCTGCCCGAATGTTTTTGCACCAAAATATCGCCCTTAGATCGAGAGACGCACCATATTGAAGCGCTAACTTTTGACTCCCCCCTACGTAGTTTTAGCCAGATAGAGCGAATAGGCTGGGTTGTCTGTTTCGTCTACATACGCGTAACCCAGATCATCTAAAAATATTTTAAACTCGTCATTTTGAGAGGCGCCCATTTGCAGACCGACCAGCACCCGTCCGTGCGCCGAGCCGTGGTTACGGTAGTGAAACATACTAATGCTCCAGCGCTGCCCCATGCGCGACAAAAAACGCAGCAACGCGCCCGGTCTTTCAGGAAACTCAAACCGATATATCACTTCATGAGCAACGCCTGAGGCACGACCACCCACCATGTAGCGCACATGCAGCTTGGCCATCTCATTTTCGGTCAGATCCACAACGGGATACTCTTTCTGGCGCAGCTGTGCGATAAGTGTCTCGCGCTCTACAGTTCCCTCCTCAAGCTCGATACCGACAAAAATATGCGCAAGTTCTTCATCCCGGTAACGGTAGTTAAACTCGGTAATGCTACGCCTGCCCAATGCCAGGCAAAATTGCATAAAACTACCCGCCCGCTCAGGAATGGTCACACCCAACAGCGCTTCGCGCTGCTCGCCCAGCTCGGCTCTCTCCGCAACGTGTCTCAGGCGCCCAAAATTAATATTAGCGCCGCTAACGATGGTGACTAGATCTTTCTCTGTGACCGAGTGATTTTCCACATACTTCTTCATCCCCGCCACAGCAAGTGCCCCGGCGGGCTCTGCGATTGACCGTGTATCGTCGAAGATGTCTTTAATCGCTGCGCAGATCTCGTCAGTATTAACCAGGATCATACTGTCTACATACTGCCTAGCAACGCGAAACGGCTCTTTGCCGACCTGGCGCACCGCCACGCCATCGGCAAAAATGCCCACCTGATCGATCACCGTACGCTGACCATTGGCCAGCGCTCTCTCCATGCACGGCGCGTCTTCTGGCTCAACACCGATAATTTTTATCTCTGGATAGAGGTATTTGACGTACACGGCAATGCCCGACACAAGGCCGCCGCCGCCCACCGGCACAAATATCGCGTGGATCGATCCCGCATGCTGGCGCAGTATCTCCATCGCCACCGTACCCTGACCCGCGATCACCTCTTCATCATCGTAGGGGTGGATAAACACCATCTCCCGCTCTTCGCCTATTTTATAAGCGTGTTCGCAAGCCTCATCATAGGTATCACCGTGCAGAATGATCGAAGCACCCATCGCACGCACCGAGCCCGTTTTTATTGCCGGGGTTGTTTTAGGCATGACGATGAGCGCTTTGATACCCAAGTAGCGGGCGGACAGTGCAACACCCTGCGCATGATTTCCTGCTGATGCGGTGATAACGCCATTCGTTCGCTGCGCTGGCGAAAGCCCGACAATCTTGTTGTAGGCACCACGCAACTTGAAAGAGAAGACGGGCTGCAGATCTTCACGCTTGAGCCAGACCCTGTTATCCGTGCGCAGGGAGAGTTTCGCGGCGTATTCCAATGGCGTCTCTTTTGCGACATCGTAAACGCGAGCTTTGAGAATTTTTTCTATGTAGCGATTAAGCATGGGGTTTATATATCCAGCGGCGGTTCATATAATGATCGGTTCTATTTAGTCAGCCTGATACTGCGTTGCTCCGATTCGGGGCCTGTTGTCCGTCATATGCGCAGCCAATCAACACAGCGTTTTTATCGCTTTGGCAGTGAAGGCCCGCATCTTAACACCAGAATCACGGAGCATTAACATGACACAAGATGAAATGAAAAAGCTGGTTGCCGAAGCCGCGATCAGCTACGTTGAAGCAGGCACAATCGTCGGCGTTGGTACCGGCTCCACTGCCAACCATTTCATCGATGCACTGGCAAAGATCAAGCATAAAATCGACGGTACTGTCGCCAGCTCCGTCGCCTCTGCCGAGCGTCTCAAACAGCACGGCATTCCTGTGTTCGATCTGACAAGCGTTAATGAAATCGCCGTGTATGTCGACGGCGCAGATGAGTCTAATCGCTACCTGCATCTCGTCAAAGGCGGTGGCGGCGCACTGACCAGAGAGAAGATCGTTGCAGCATGCAGCGATAAATTTGTCTGCATCGCAGACGAATCCAAGCTGGTGGATACATTAGGCACATTCCCGCTGCCCGTTGAAGTGATCCCGATGGCAAGAAGCATGGTCGCCAGAGCGCTCGTTAAATTGGGCGGGCAACCCGTCTATCGAGAAGGGTTCGTCACCGATAACGGCAACATCATCCTTGACGTGCACAACTTGGTTATCGCCGAGCCCTGCAAACTTGAAGAGCAGATCAACAACATCACAGGGGTGGTGACCAATGGCCTGTTTGCGCTGAGGCCCGCTGACGTGCTGTTGCTGGGGACTCAAGATGGCGTGCGCACCATAACCTAAAAATTATTTACCACGAGCGAGAACTTTTTAGGCAGGAGTCACTCTTATTTACCAGAGCATGTTGATACTGCTCTCCCGCCACCCCTCCCTAGGCGGGTATTCTGACAGCCCGGTCCCCTAACCGGGCTGATTACTGCCCCGGCTCCTCTCTCCTCTAATCAAGCCGGGGCCTTTTTTTAGTTTGATCCACACACTTAACCCACTCATTTTTCTTTAAAATAGATCAAAAATCATCTGTTGAGAGGGATATCATTTTCAGTGCAATCCCGGCAGAATATTGCCATGGAGATGTGGATTTTTTCCAAATAGCTCCACAGTGCTTTAGGCCCGATTGGACCCCCTTTTGCGCAACTAAGAAATGAGACTCTGCTCACTCACTTTCTGCGTTAACAGAGCTAATGAGCGCAACACCACGACACAGTGAGCCAAGCAGATGTTCGCAACCCCTTCGATTCATGCCGCCCCCCGCCAGCTCTATTCGAGCGCGCAGCGCAACCGCTCAACCCCATCACCAAAAACAATCGGGTTGCTGTTTGCTGCGTTACTGCTCTGTCAATTGCTGCAACTTTCGCCCGCGCTTGCGGTGCCCTTGAACTTAGGCGAGCGTTTTCTGGTCGATGGCGGCGGTTCGTTTGGTAGCAGCATGTCTATCGACGGCGATACCGCCATTGTCGGTGCACCTCAAGCGGATCGCGGTACTGGTTTTACTGACTCCGGCGCCGCCTATATTTACCAACGCAGCAACAGTAGTGCCAATCTTTGGTCAAAAAAGCAAAAGCTGATCACAACAGATGGACAATCGCTGGATTTTTTCGGCACAAGCGTTGCGATAGATGGCGACACCGCCGTGGTCGGCGCATGGGGTGATGATGACAACGGCAATGAATCAGGTTCTGCATATATATTTGTGCGCAATGCCACCGGTTTCTGGACACAAGCCACCAAACTGACCGCAAGCGACGGCGCACAAAAAGATTTTTTTGGCAAAAGTGTCGCCATTAGTGGTGATACCGTACTGATCGGCGCCGATGGCGACGACGAGCAGGGCAATGTCGGCTCTGCGTACATATTCGTGCGCAATACAGATGACAGTTGGAGTCAGCAAGCCAAACTGATGGCCAGCGATGGCGCCGTGGATGACTTTTTTGGTGCCAGCGTTGCCATTAATGGTGACCAGGCATTTATCGGTGCTTATGGATCCGACAAAAATGGCGCCGAGAGTGGCGCTGTCTATCTATTCAAGCGCAACGCCACAAGCGGTGTCTGGGCTGAGCAATTCACCTTTCCATCACCCAACAGCGCTGCCGACGAACGCTTTGGGTTTAGCCTGTCGTTCGATGGCAATACCCTGTTGATCGGTGCCGATGGTAATAGCAGTAACGGCCAGAGCTCAGGAATCGCCTATCTACTCACGCTATCAACCACCAATAATGTCTGGTCGTATGAGGCTGCTTTAGTGCCCCTCGACGGCAGGGCCAACGACCGTTTTGGCCACTCACTGTCGTTAAGTGGAAACAGGGCGCTCATCGGCACCGATCTTGGCAATTCAAGAATCCCTAAAAGCGGGGCTGCATACCTGTTTATCCGTAGCGCCTCGGGCGCTTGGGACAAACAGGGCAAATTATCCCCATTGGTAGAAAATGAAGAGCTCTCTTTTGGTCTTGCTGTCGCCATCGACGGACTCACCGCATTCGTTGGAGCACCCAGAAGTAACGACAACGGTCAGCCCAATTCGGGCTCACTGAACATCTTTCCCCTTATTGAAGATGATGGCGACGATGACGGTACGCTGGACTTTTCCGACAACTGCCCGGCTATCGCCAACCCGGACCAAACGGATCTGGACGATGACGGCAAAGGCAACCCGTGTGATGACGACGATGACGGTGATGGCGTCATCGATACACGCGACCTGTTTCCGTTAGACAAAAATGAGGCTACAGATAACGATAACGATGGCATTGGTGACGAGGCCGACCCCGACGACGACAATGACACAATACCCGACAGCGTAGAGAGAAACCTCACCGGCCTTGACCCTTTGATAGATGATGCCAACGAAGACTTCGACAATGATGGCTACGACAATGTCACCGAATATCACGCAGGCACATCACCTGTTTTCGATGGCGCACACCCTGGTCTGGTTCGTGCGCCCCAATACAAAGTCTCCACAGCTAGCAGCAGCAACGAAGCCAACCTTGGGGCAAGTGTAGCGCTGTCCGGCGACACCGCACTCATCGGCAAACCGGGCGATGACAGTGGTCGTGGAGCCGCGCACATTTTTACACGTGATACAGAGAATCGCTGGATCGAACAGACCAAACTCGTAGCTGTGGATGGCGACCAATCGGATAACTTCGGAGCAAGTGTTGCCATCAGTGGCAATCTTGCGCTGGTTGGCGCACCGGGCGACGATGACAGAGGTTCTGCTTCGGGGGCAGCCTATCTGTTTGAACGCAACACTCAAGGAGAGTGGGATCCTGTCGCAAAATTTTTTGCAGCAGATGGCGCAGCGGGGGATCGTTTCGGCACCAGCGTTGCCCTCTTCGGCAGCAGTGCACTCATTGGTGCCGATGGTGATGACAATAACGGAACTGATTCAGGCTCTGCCTACCTGATCCAGCGTCGTTCAGACGGAATATGGATTAACACAGCATGGTTTGCCGCCCCGGATGCCAATGCGGGAGCACGCTTTGGCAGTAGCGTCTCTCTGACGGGGGACACTATTTTAATTGGTGCTCCGGGTGCCAACAACATCGAACCTGGTACAGGCTCGGCTTATGTCTTTACCCGCCCCGCTCTGCTCTGGCTTCCACAAGCCAGGCTGTTTGCCCTGAACGGGATGACAGACGACAATTTTGGTGCCAGCGTCTTCCTGCGCGGAGAGACCGCAATAGTCGGTGCACCAGGCGACGATGACCAAGGCGAGGATTCTGGATCAGCATATGCCTTTAGCCGCGCCACCAACGGTATCTGGACGCTACAGCGCAAATGGTTAGCCGTTAACGGCGTCGCTGGAGAACGTTTTGGCAAAGCGGTCTCTATCCGTGGAGACCTAGCTTTAGTCGGCGCCGACGGCTACCCAAGAAGCCGCATCAGCTCATCCAGCTCTGCTGATGGGGGTGCTGCCTATCTGTTCCAGCGTGACAGCACTGCACAGTGGAGCAAGCAGGGTCGCCTGCTCGCATGGGAGGGCGCTGATGGCGACTTTTTCGGCGCAAGCGTCTCGGTATCAGCGACAACCGCGTTGATTGGCGCGCCAGGACAGGACGACTCTAAACGCAACGGTGGTGTCGCCTACTTCTTCGATTTTTCGCTGCAAGATGAAGACGACGATGGCGCCTTCGATTTCTCCGATAACTGTGTGGGCAAGAGCAACAATGATCAAGCCGATTTTGATGGCGACGGCATTGGCAACGCTTGCGACGACGATGACGATAACGATGGCGTGGCAGACGACGTTGATCTGCTTCCGCTCGACCCCACCGAATCAAATGACAGTGACAGAGACGGCGTTGGCGATAATGCAGACGGCGATGATGACAACGATGGCCTGCCCGACTCGATTGAAAACCGCTACGGCTGGAACCCGCTGGTAGCCGGCGAAGAGAGTGATGATAGTGATCTCGACGGCTACGATAATCTCACAGAGTTTCGCGCCGGAACCTCTCCCATTGATGCCGATGACACCCCTGCTCTGGTTCAGGCGCTGCACGACAAACTGCTCGCCACCGATGGGGCCAAAGGGGAAAATTTCGGCTACAGCGTCTCTATTTTTGGTAACCGCGCGCTGATTGGCGCGCGCAACGGGAAGGTCGATGGCAGCATAACAGGGGCAGCCTACATCTACAGACGCAATAGTAGCGGCAGATGGTTGCAGGAGGCCAAACTCACAGCCTCCGACGGAAAAAAAGATGATGCATTTGGTATCAGCGTCTCCCTCTCGGGCGACACAGCACTGATCGGTGCACACCTCGCAGACAAGAGCCCAGACGATACCGACACTGGCGCGGCTTACCTCTTTGTACGCAACAGCGATGGCAGCTGGACTCAACAAACCAAGCTCACTGCCGCCGATGGTTTGAGCAGAAACTTCTTTGGTTTTTCCGTTTCACTCTTTGAAGATCGCGCGCTAGTCGGTGCATACGGAGACGACAGCCGTGGCACCGAATCGGGAGCCGCTTATGTCTTTGCGCGCAGCGGCACGAGTTGGTCGCAGCAGGCCAAGTTAAGCCCGGAACTGGGCGTTGCTGGTGATCAATTCGGATATGCACTGTCGTTACATGGCACGCGCGCGTTGATTGGCGCGTTCGGCGATGATCCTGTCAATAGAAGGGCCGTTGATGTCGGCTCCGCTTATATCTACGAACGGGTCGGGCCGGGTGATTGGCAACTGCAAACCAAATTGCTGGCCGACGACGGTGCCTCTAAAGACGCTTTTGGCATTAGCGTTTCACTCTCCACGGACAGCGCACTGATAGGCGCCACTCTGCGCGATATCGGGAATCCCCAATTAAAAGATGTTGGCGCTGCGTACCTTTTCACTCGCAATAGTGCGGGAAACTGGGTGCAACAACGCTTGTTCACCCCTCTCAACCCCAGTGAAAACGACCAGTTTGGCCACTCCGTCTCGTTGCACAGCGGCATCGCGCTGGTTGGCACAAACAGGACGATAGTTCCAAATGGCGTAATAACCACGGGTGCTGCGCATGTGTACGTTCGTGGTAGCGCGAGTAATTGGAGAAAATCTGGTCAACTACTCGCACGTGATGGCGAAGACGGCGATCTCTTTGGTACTGCTGTGGCAACCTTTAATGGTCGCTTCTTAGTTGGCGCGAAAAAAGAGGATGATAATAATGAGGATGCGGGGGCAGCCTACCTTTACGATCTGGCACTGACCGACAGTGACGCAGACGGCGTGATGGATTTTTCCGACAACTGCACTGACACATCCAATAGCGATCAGGAGGACTTTGATCAGGATGGTGCGGGTGATGCGTGCGACCCGGACGATGACAACGATGGACTTCTCGATACCTGGGAAGAGCTCTATTTTAACTCGACGACCGGCGCAGACCCCGCTGTGGACAGCGATGGTGACGGTCTGGACAATCTCACCGAATCGACGATTAAAACCAATCCACGCAAAAGAGACACCGATGGCGATGGCGACAGCGATGGCGATGAGTACCGTTTCGAAACCGATCCTCTCTCCAGCACCGACACGCTGGACGATCATCGCCCCTTTACCCCTGCTGTGTTGGCAATCAGCTCGCCTGTGCCTCTGACTTCGCTCGACTTCTCCTCCGTGGCGTTTGACGACCCCGACCCGGGCGACAGCTTCGACGCCAGCGAGTGGCAGATCAGCAGCGACGAGAGCTTCAGCGCTAACCGTATCGTCTTTACATCCGTGTTAGAGCGTGATGTCATCGAAGGTGGTGCTGAAGCGTTATTAAAGCTGGCAATACCGGCAGGCGTACTGCTCAAAGACAAAAACTACTGGACCCGTGTTCGCCACCGCGATGTTATTGGACTCTGGTCAGTGTGGTCCGCAGGTGCTGCCTATACCACGTTGAGCACCGATCCCGATGACATCGATGGAAATAACGTTCACGACGATTTTCAGCTCAACGAGTTTTCTGATGTTGATGGCAACGACATCGATGATCGGGATGAAAGGATTATGGTTCTGCGCGCCGCACAAGCTGGGCTCGACAACAGCTCAGGCGCCATTGTCGGTGTTTCGGCAGACAATGGTGTGCTCAGCCGTCTGATGCCTATTGCTCACACGGAGTTTCCCGCGACGATCCAAAAGGATTTTAGCGCTGAATACGGCTGGTTTAATTTCCGTGTCGATGGGTTGTTGATCGACAAAAGTAATCCTGCCACCGTAGTTGTCACGTTCTATTTTCCAGAAAAACTGGATCTCCAGCTCAGATGGGTCAAGTACGATACGGCAACCCAGCAGATCAGCATTCTCTCTTCCGCTGAGTACGGCGAAAAAACCATTAAGGTGACACTGACCGATGGCGGTGATGGTGATAGCGATGGCGTCATCAATGGTGTCATTGTTGATCCGGGTGGCCCGTTAAGACCCACCGTCACTCCCTCCCCACCTGCTGGTGACTCATCAAGCGGGGGCGGCGGCGGCGGAGGGCGGCTATCACCGCTCGTGCTCTCTATGTTGCTGCTGCATGGGTTGTTTTTTGTGATGTGGCGTGGTTACCACCGCTCGCTGCGTATCAATGCCTGATCCGCTAAAGCTTGATCAGGCCTACGGCAATGTTTTTTGTCTTCAAATACTTACGCAACTATTAATAGCATCAATCAGCTCGTAATAGTGACGCAAAAGGCTGCTCTCGCAACAACTGTTCGCAAAACCACTGCAGCGCCCTGCCTTTTTGTTGATTACGCCAAGCGATGGTGAGCTGCACAGCGGGGTGGCCGCTGGCTGTTTTCTTTGTGACCAGGCGGCCATAACGCAGATCATCTTCAACGGCGTACAGAGGCATATAGCCAACTCCCAACCCTCGCAGCTGCGCATCCCGCTTGGCTGCCATATTCGGCAGCGTTAATACGTCCTGCCCACTAAACAGCCCCACTGTGCGCGGCGAAAGGTGACGCGAGCTATCAGCGGATGCGACCGCACGATGCTGCAACCGCGCCTCATCGCTGAGCGGTTCCTCCTCAACTGCCAGCGGATGGTGGGGCGCGCAGACAAAGGCAAACTCCAGCTTTCCTAACGCCTCCACGGTATAGCTCCCACTCGTCGGTCGATCACCGCTGGCACCAATAATCAGGTCGGCACGACCCTCTATCAGCGCATCCCACACCCCTCCCAACACCTCACACAGCAACTTTATCTGCGTACCCTGACAGCTCTGATAAAACTGCTCCACAAGCGGATAGAGCGCACGGAGCGGCAGTACATCGGCAACGGCCACTCTCAGCTCTGTCTCCCAACCTGTGGCAACTCGTCTGACCTGGCACTCCAGATCTCCCGCAGCACGCAACAGATGTCTGCCATCTTCGAGCAACTTACAACCTGCAGGTGTTAATCGCGCGCGATGACCACTGCGATCAAACAGTTTGGTATCAAGGCCCTGCTCCAGCTTCTGGATGGTATAGGTCACAGCTGACGGCACACGGAATAGCGCATCAGCAGCAGCAGAGAAACTCCCCTTGCGCTCGATCGCATCCATCACCAACAACGCATCTAGTGTAATTTTCATATTCAAATTATTTGAACGTTTTAGTTAAATATATTCGCTATCAATCATTCTTCGTCAACTATAGTCTATTTACAAGCCATTCAATATAAATGAATGACTAAAATATAAATCTCATTTTACTTATGGAGGATTTTTTATGAACGGCAAATCACTCATCACAACCCTGTTTCAGAGCCAGGCCCAATGGGGCAGCACCGTGCTACGAATTCCGTTGGGCATCATATTTATTGCTCACGGTGGGCAGAAACTATTCGGCCTGTTTGGCGGCTACGGGCTAGAGGGCACAGGCCAATGGATGGACTCTATTGGCCTGTCACCGGGCTACTTGATGGCGCTGCTTGCTGGGGGTGCAGAATTTTTTGGTGGCGTCGCGCTGTTGTTGGGGTTTCTCACCCGTATCGCTGCGCTTCTGCTGGCATCAACCATGTTGGTGGCTATTTTTGCCGTGCATATCGGTAATGGCCTGTTTATGAGCGACAGCGGTTATGAGTTTGGCTTGAGTCTGCTCGCTGGCTCTTTGGCCCTGTTGATATTGGGGGGTGGAAAACTCTCAATGGATCAGTGGATTACCCAGCGCCTCCAACTATCTTCAAACAATTGATCTAAGGAATCGACAAAATGACACAGCTACTCAATGGCGCCTCTCAGGCAAAACCGTTTGCGCCGCACACTGAAAATGGCGCATTCGTACGATCAGGCAGCCAGTTTCGCAACTGGGTCAAAGCGGATGGTTCGACGGACTTTATCCCTGAAGCGAATCGTTATCACCTCTATGTTTCGTATGCATGCCCCTGGGCCCATCGCACACTGATCGTTCGTCAACTGAAAAAATTACAGGAGATAATCACGGTATCTGTCGTGCATCCCCATTTAGGTGAGCGCGGCTGGGCATTCAGCAGTGACTATCCAGGCAGCTCTGTGGACCCAATTAACGGTTTTCGCTACCTGCACGAAGCCTACACCCAAAGTGATGGCAGCGTCGCTGGCCGCATCACGGTACCCGTGCTGTGGGATAAAAAGAGGTCACTGATCGTCAACAACGAATCGGAGGAGATCATCCGCATGTTCAACAGCGAGTTCGATGCGTTCGCTGACCGCAGCGTTGACCTCTACCCCGTAGAACTACGACCTACTATCAACGAGATAAATGCGTTTATCTATGACAACGTGAACAACGGCGTCTATAAAACAGGCTTTGCCACCTCTCAGGCCGTTTACGAAACGGCATTTGATGCCCTGTTCGACGCACTGGATACGCTCGATGCGCGACTGACCCAACAACGCTACCTGTTGAGCGAAGGTATCACTGAAGCTGACTGGCGACTGTTCACCACACTAGTTCGATTTGATGCGGTTTATGTTGGTCACTTTAAATGTAACTTGCGCCGCATCAGCGACTACCCGGCGCTATCGAACTATTTGAAAGCGCTCTACCAACAACCCGGCATCGCTGAAACAGTGCGTTTCGACCACATTAAACAGCACTACTATGGCAGCCATCGAACCATTAACCCCAGCGGAATTGTACCAAAGGGGCCAGCTATTGATTTAAGGAGTAGTCATGATCGAGCAAAACTCAACTGAAAACAGACAAGCGTTGATACGCCCGGCAGTGGCGATGCAAGAGGGCGCCGGCGCGCAGGTGAAACGACTTTTTCCGTTATCCGGCTGGATGAATTTTGACCCGTTTGTACTGTTTGATGATTTCAGTATCGCACCGGGCAGCGGTTTTCCCGAGCATCCGCACCGTGGCTTCGAAGCGATCACCTACCTTTTTGAAGGCAGCATCGAACATAAAGACAATTTAGGAAATCACTCGACAGTAGGTGCGGGAGGTGCTCAACGCTTCACAGCGGGTAGTGGCCTGGTCCATTCGGAGATGCCTGCTGATAAGGGGCTGTCACGCGGTATTCAGTTGTGGATTAACCTGCCTCAGCGTCTCAAAGCGTTGCCGCCATCGTATCAGCAGGTCGATTCGAAACAGATACCTGAGCAGCGATTTAATGGTGGCGTTCGACGCATCATCGTTGGCCAGGACTCGCCTGTAACATTGAATACAGAGACACGCTATGAAGAGATCAAACTGGATGCCGGCGCTCAATTGAGTGAGAATATCGATCCCGGTTACCGTGGCTTTATCTACCTTGTCACAGGTGAAATAAGCGCTAACGGCCATACCTTGCGCAGTGGGGAGGCCTATTATTTAGACGAAGTAGAGAAACTGAGCACGCGAGCGACAAAGCCGTCCCATTTCATGCTCTGCTTGGGCAGAGCGCATGGCGAGCCTATCCGTCAACGCGGCCCTTTTGTTGACTGAAACAAGGTATCGCATAGTTGAGAACAGCTATACCTGAGAACCCGGATATTGAATCCAATTGATGAAATATCCGGGTTAGTTAGCCGACGCGGTTAATAGTCTAGGTTAGCGACGGTTAGCGCATTTTTTTCGATAAACTCCCGACGTGGCTCAACCTGGTCACCCATTAACGTCGTGAAGACCTCCTCTGCCGCAACTGCGTCTTCAATACCAACCCGCAGCAGTCGACGACACGTCGGGTCTAACGTCGTTTCCCATAACTGCTCCGGGTTCATCTCGCCCAAGCCTTTATAACGCTGCGTCACCAACCCTCGTTTTGCCTCCGAGTACAACCAACTGACAGCTTGCTTAAAGCTTGAAATTTTTTGCACACGCTCGCCACGTTGAACATATGCGCTATCACTGAGCAAACCATCAAGCTTTTCACCCAGCTCTGCAATTTTTGTATATTCCGCCGACTTGAAAAACCCTGCTGTGAGTGCTCTGTTAGTACTTAATCCGTGCGTCAGTTCACCTACATTTACGCTCAACTTCCCCTGCTCTTCGTCGCTTTGATTCAACGTGATCGTAAAACGAACTTTGATATCTCCGTCATCGTTGAGTCGACTCTCTAACTCTTGGCACCACTGCTTGGCAGCAGAAATCCCCTCTTCAGAGGAGCTGAAATCGAAGCGAGGCATATAGATCAGCTTTTCTGAGACTTTATTATGTACCGATATTGACAGCCTCGTTATCGTAGCCATCACTGCTTGATACTCGCCGATCAGCCCGGACAGCGCCTCTTTTTCCAAAGCTGTCGCGCCTTCACCCACATATAGCTGGGCATTTTCAACAGCGCTACGTGAAAAATAGAGCATCAATTCGTTGTCGTCTTTTATATATTGCTCGCGTTTACCTTTTTTAACTTTATACAGAGGAGGCTGTGCAATATAGATATGCCCACGTTCGACCAGCTCTGGCATCTGTCGATAGAAAAAAGTAAGCAGCAAGGTGCGGATATGGGCGCCATCCACATCTGCGTCTGTCATGATGATAATACGGTGGTAGCGGAGTTTATCCGGGTTGTACTCTTCACGACCGATTCCGCAACCCAATGCGGTAATCAAAGTACCTATCTCTACAGATGACAGCATCTTGTCAAAACGGGCCTTCTCTACATTGAGAATTTTCCCCTTCAAAGGCAATATCGCCTGAAAAAGCCTTGAACGACCCTGTTTTGCGGAACCACCTGCCGAGTCACCCTCCACCAAAAACAGTTCTGATTTTTGTGGATCTTTCTCTTGGCAATCTGCTAGTTTTCCTGGCAATCCTGCGATATCCAACACCCCTTTTCGGCGCGTCATCTCTCTGGCTTTTCGAGCAGCTTCTCGAGCTCTGGCGGCATCGATCATTTTGCCCGATAACGCTCTCGCCTCCGCTGGGTTTTCTAGCAGGAACTCCTGTATTTTTCTATTCACCGCTGACTCGACAATCGGTTTGACCTCAGATGAGACCAACTTGTCCTTGGTTTGCGAAGAGAATTTTGGATCCGGCACTTTGATAGAGAGTACTGCTGTTAGCCCCTCACGCGCATCATCACCTGTTGTTGAAACCTTATTCTTTTTGGCTAACCCCTCTTTCTCTATGTATTGATTGAGTGTTCGGGTTAACGCGCTACGAAAACCAGATAGATGTGCTCCGCCATCTTTTTGCGGTATGTTGTTCGTGAAGCAGAATATATTTTCCTGGTAGCTGTCGTTCCACTGCATCGCCAACTCAACAGCGACATCATTTTCTAACGTGGTGAAGTAAATAACACTGCCATGAATTGGTGTTTTATTTTTATTCAAATGTTCGACAAAAGATTTTATACCCCCTTCATAACAAAAGGTATCGCTTTTATCAGAGCGCTCATCAGTCAAATTTATAGAGACGCCTGAATTTAAAAAAGATAGCTCTCTCAGACGTTTAGCCAAAATATCATAGTGAAAATCAACATCACCAAATGTCTCGCCACTCGGCTTGAAACGAATTTCAGTACCAGAACGATCCGTTGTACCTATCTCCTTCAATGGCTCTAACGGAACACCTAAATGGTACTCCTGAAAATAGAGCTTTCCGCCTTTATGTATTTTCATTATTAGCGTTTCAGATAGAGCATTAACAACAGATACCCCAACGCCGTGGAGACCTCCAGATACCTTGTAGGAGTTATCATCGAATTTTCCGCCAGCATGCAGCACAGTCATGATAACTTCAGCGGCTGAGCGGCCCTCTTCAGGGTGAATATCGACGGGGATCCCTCGACCATCGTCCGAAACCGATACTGAACCATCACTAAAAATCGCTACATCGATCGCCGAACAGTGACCTGCAAGCGCTTCGTCAACCGAGTTATCCACAACCTCAAAGACCAAATGGTGAAGTCCTGATCCGTCATCAGTGTCACCAATATACATTCCAGGGCGTTTTCGAACAGCATCTAGCCCTTTTAGCACTTTGATATTAGATGAGTCGTATGACGAATCTGCGCTCATTTAAAGCTCCATATAGACAATTATTCAAAAACATAGAACCTCTACTGAGGTCCATGCGCGAAGGGCGGCCATTATAGCACCTCACTTACACACCCTCGTTCCACGTGAAACGTCTTTTTCTCTACAACGTTATCCAGAGAGAAATCATTGCGATCCGTTGAAGTTATGTACACCTGGGCACTCAAGTCAGCTAATAAGCTAAGCAGCCTATCTCGATGATGAGTATCGAGCTCTGAAGCAAACTCATCTATTAAAACAGTACAGCGAATAGAAGTATGCTTTTGATAATACGCTAGCTGAGCTAAGTAGAGAGAGTAGACAACTAACCTCAATTGACCTGATGATAAAAACTCCTGGATTAACCGACCTTTAATTTTAAATTTCAGTTCAGCACGATGCACACCATCCTTCGTGTACCCCAAAGCAATATCCCTTGCCCTATTTCTAACCAAGCTTTCTTGGTAAGAATTCTGCTCTCCATCACTCCAACCTGGGAAATATTCCATACAGATCGGATCGCTATCCAATAACTTATGGAGAAAACATAACAGCAAAGGAAACATCTCTGATAAATAGTGGTTCCTCATACCATTAATTATGGTTGCTCCTTCAACCAACTCACAAACCCACACATCGTCCTCCAATTCAGAAAACTCCCGTCTTTTTAGCATCGCATTACGTTGCTTTAAGCTTCTCGAATAGCGCTGCCAAACCGATAGAAATCTGGGTTCCACGTGAAACACACCCCAATCTATAAACTCCCGTCTATAAGAGGGTCCTTTTGATAAGAGAAATTTGCTTTCTGGTGTAATTAATAGCGAGGGAAGATAATTTGCTAAATCGGAACGCCTATTTACCCTCTCCTCCGAAAAACGTACGCTTAATTTACTAGCCGTAAACTCTAAGCCTAATGGCGAAACCAACCCGCCGTTTTGTTCTACTCTGGAAAACAGTTGGAAGGAGTTCTCACCATGCTTAATAACATTTGAAAGAGAGTTACTACGAAAAGAACGGCCTAGGCTTAGCAGATAAATGGCTTCTAATAAGGTTGTTTTTCCACTGCCATTAAGCCCGTATATAACGTTAAAGCGAGGTGAAGGATTAATAGTGACGTGTTGAAAAGAACGAAAATTCTTCAGTTCAAGAAAGCAGAGACTCATCGAGTGAGTAAAAAGTTGTGATTACACATAAGTAGAAAAATAAAATAGAGTTAGAACCTCATTGGCATAACTACATAGCGGGATACCATTTCACTATCTAACCCCTCAATCAAGCAGCTACTATTACCGTCTAATAACGTCAATTTTACCTTTTCAGCCTTGAGAGCTGCTAACGCATCCAAAACATAATTGACATTAAAACCAATCTCTAAGCGATCTCCAGCATATTCTATCTCTAGAGTCTCTTCCGCCTGCTCCTGTTCTGGATTATGAGCGCTTATTGTCAATTCACCCTGAGAAAATTGAAACTGGACACCTCTTAACTTTTCACTCGATAGAATGGATGCTCGCTGCAACGCCTGGCGCAAAAGGTCACGTTCAACAATAACCACTTTATCCCCACCTTCCGGTATCACTCTTTGATAGTCAGGGAAACGGCCATCAATTAATTTCGACTTAAAACTGTATTCATCGGTACTAATGCTAATGTGATTACCACTGATGGCAAGGTGCAATTCAATATCATCATCACCTACCAATAACCGCGATAACTCAGTAACACCCTTACGAGGAACAATGATCTGAATAGAATCGCTGGAAATATCGATACTGCTGTCACATTCACTCAATGCTAAGCGGTGCCCATCCGTTGCGACTGCTCTGACAAAGTCTTTCTTAACCTCTAACAGCAAGCCATTCAGATAATAACGAACATCTTGGTGAGCGACGGCGAACAGGGTGCTGTCAATCAAAAACTTAAGCTTACGCTGAGAGAGTTGAAAAGTAAGGTTATCAGGACTCGTTTCAACGTTTGGAAAATCAGCAGCTGGTAGCGTAGATAGCGTAAAACGACTTCGACCTGACTGCATAGTAGCCTTACTAGCATCACAACTAAGTTTAATATCAGCACCTTCAGGTAGGGTGCGACATATATCTGAAAACTTTTTGGCAGGAATAGTTATCGATCCAGAGTCTGATGAACCCTCTAACATCGTGGCATATGCAACCATCTCTATCTCCATATCTGTTG
Organism: Gammaproteobacteria bacterium; assembly: GCA_013152295.1. GTDB lineage: Bacteria > Pseudomonadota > Gammaproteobacteria > JAADGQ01 > JAADGQ01 > JAADGQ01. Next base: position 21,454 of record JAADGQ010000006.1, read on the forward strand.
AAGTAACAGATAGTTGCTGATTTTCTATTTTCAGTAACAAATTAGAGAGAATAGGAATGGTTTGATGCCGTTCAACGACACCACCAACTAATTGCAAAGGTTTTAAAAGTTGGTTCCGGCTAATTAAACAAATCATATATATATCTTTTTAATTACTATTATTAGTGTTGTTTCTAACTGTTAATAAGTCATTTTTTATTATTTAAAACAAACTCTTAACAGACTTCATATGTTGAGGATAGCTCGATAACTAACAGCTGATAATTTATTCATAACCTGTGGATAATATTAAGCAATATTCGGTGACCCAAATTACCCACAGCTTATAAACATTAATTTGTGAGAGTTCTTAACAAGTTGTCATAATCATCGCAGATACGCGAATCAGAAGCGCGAAGCTCACCTACCTTTTTGCAGGCATGCAGAACAGTCGTGTGGTCACGACCACCGAATGCATCACCGATCTCTGGAAGACTATGGTTGGTTAACTCTTTGGTCAACAACATAGCTATCTGCCTTGGTCTGGCAATAGAACGTGTTCGCCTTTTTGATAGCAGGTCTGACAAACGCATTTTGTAGTATTCCGCAACCGTCTTTTGAATATTATCAATAGTGACCTGTTTGTCCTGAATAGCTAACAGATCTTTCAGCGCCTCTTTCGTTAACTCGAGGGAGATACGCCGATTGGTAAAGTGAGCGTTGGCTATTACCCGTTTCAACGCACCTTCCAATTCACGAATATTAGAACGCAATCTTTTCGCGATAAAAAACGCGACTTCGTCAGGCACAATAACCTCTGCCGCTGCAGCTTTGCTTTTAATGATAGCGACCCGAGTTTCGAGCTCTGGGGGTTCAATAGCGACGGTGAGTCCCCAACCAAACCTCGACTTTAAGCGCTCTTCCAGGCCATGCAGCTCTTTAGGGTACCGATCCGAGGTCATAATGATCTGCTGCTGGCGCTCCATCAGTGCATTGAAGGTATGAAAAAATTCCTCTTGAGAGCGCTCCTTACCCGCGAAAAACTGTATATCATCGATTAACAAGACATCCAGAGAGCGATAGTAGCGTTTGAAATCGTCGATTGTGTTGTGCTGAAGGGATTTAACCATGTCAGCGACAAATCTCTCGGAGTGTAGATAAGCGACTTTAGCGCTTGGATTGCGTTTGTGGATTAGATTGCCGACTGCGTGCATCAAGTGAGTTTTACCAAGCCCGACACCGCCGTAGATAAAAAAGGGGTTGTAGACTGTGCCAGGGTTCTCAGCAATCTGCAGAGAGGCGGCGTGCGCCATCTGATTTGATTTACCAGCAACGAAATTATCAAAGCTGAAGCGCGGCTGTAAATTGTTGAGATGGGCGGTGGGGCGTTCGCGTCGCTTTTCGAAGCCGTTTTTTTCTGGTTCGGCTACGCTCGGTGTTTCAGAGCTGCTGCTGCCTAACTCTACCGTGACGTTGGGATTATCACCGCTTTTTTGTTGACTGATAATTTCTGAAATACGTGATATTGCTTGTTCATTAACCCAATCTAAAACGAAGCGATTCGGTGCAAGCAATCGTAAATGAGTGGGATTTTCCACAGCATGAAGTGGTCTGATCCATGTATTAAATTGATGTGGCGTGAGTTCCCCTTCCAACCGGTTTAAGCACTGTTGCCACAACGACATTTTTCTATGATCTCCTACAAGCAGATGACGGCAAAAGCGGTAGTCTAACTGTGTTGAGTAAAGTTATCCACACCCGGATTAACAGTTCAAACTTCTTCTATTCTTGACAATTTAATAGCAGATTAGAGATAATCCTCCGGTTTCGCTTACCTGACTGTAAGTTGTTGTTTTATTATCAAAATTAATTAGGGTTATATCGCAATGAAAAGAACGTTCCAACCAAGTGTTATCAAGCGCAAGCGCACTCATGGGTTCCGTGCGCGTATGAGTACCAAGGCAGGGCGACGCATCATTGGTAATCGCCGAGCCAAGGGTCGTGTCAAGCTAGCAGCGTAATTTGATAGCGGGTCTAAACGTGTGAATCTTAGCTGTGGGGAGGGTTTTCCCCGAACAAACCGAGTTGTTAAGGGGGCTGATTTTAAGCGAGTGTTTAACGGAAAGAGTCGGCGATTAGGTGGTGGTGGTTTGCTGTTACTTATGAAGGAAAACTCTTTTTGTCATCCACGCTTAGGGTTGGCAATTTCTAAGAAGCATCTCAAACGTGCGGTAGACCGCAACCGCGTCAAGCGGCAAGTGAGGGAGCAGTTTCGGCGCGGCAGCAGTGATATGAGTGGCGTCGATATTATTGTTATGACGCGCAACGGCATTGCAAAGCAAAACAGCCAGCAGCTTCGCTCATCTCTGGTTAGGTTGTGGGAAAAAATAGCGTGATCAGTAAACCGTTTATTTTGTTGATACGCGTTTACCGTTATATCTTGAGCCCACTGTTAGGCACGAATTGCAGATTTTACCCAAGTTGTTCTAGTTATGCTGAAACAGCGTTGTCGCGTTATGGGTTGTTCAAAGGCGGCTGGCTCTCTTTATGCCGTGTGGCCCGTTGTCATCCTTGGCACCATGGCGGTGTTGATCCGGTACCCGAAAAAACTAAAAAAGTAACCAATGGATAATCAAAGAGTCATATTGTTTGTTGCACTAGGCATTGTGCTTGTGCTGATTTGGGATGCATGGCAGCGAGACCACACCGTGCAGCCTGTTGCTGAGAGTACTGTCCAGTCTGTAGCAGCCTTTCCTGGCGAGAAGATTCCAGCTGACCTGAACGCACTTCCCGCTGCGGCGGAAAATGATATTCCATCGGTTGATACTCAAAAGAGTTCATTTGCAGCCCCGGCTGTCGATGACGCACCTGATATTGGCGCACAGGTACTGGTTAACGGCGAGTCAATCCGCGTTGTTACTGACGTATTGGATGTGGAAATCAATACCATTGGCGGCGATATCCGTAACGTTAACTTGCTCAAGTACCCTGTTGCAGCTTCTCAGCCTGATGATCCTTACAGGCTGATGCGCAGTTCACCGCCTGATCTTTTTGTTTTCCAGTCCGGGGTGCTCAGTAGTGAGAAAACAGAGGCAGCCAATCACCATAGTCGTTTTATTGCAGAGAAACTAAAGTATCAGCTGGGTGGCAATGACACGATTGAAGTGCGGCTTAGCTGGAAGGGTGAGAGCGGCGTTAGTATTGATAAAATATATACGTTTCATCGTGGTAGCTATGTTATCGATTTAAAGAATCAAGTGATCAATGGCTCAGGCAGAGAGTGGCAGGGCCGGGAGTATCGCCAACTGCAGCGTTCCCGTCCGGAGAGTCGTGAATCATTTTTCATCAATACGTACACCGGCGGTGTTATTTACGATGAGGAGCGTAAATACGAAAAAGTTGATTTTGATGATATGGCTGAGCAGAACATCAATATCAACACCTCAAATGCTTGGTTAGCAATGATTCAGCACTACTTCATGGGGGCTGTGATTCCAGATAAAGACGCCAAAATTCAGCTCTATAGTAAGTCACTGGGTGATGAGCGCTACGCCTTGGGGGCTGTGTCACAGATGGCCGCAGTGGCGCCGGATCAGGCAAAAAGCTTTACCGGGCGTATCTATGTAGGCCCAAAAATACAAGATAGATTGGTAAGCATAGCACCGGGTTTGGAACTAACGGTTGATTACGGATTCCTGACGATTATCTCTGAACCGCTGTTTGCAGTTTTAAGCTGGTTGCATGGTGTTTTTAATAATTGGGGGTGGTCAATCATCGTCTTGACGTTGTTGATCAAACTGCTGTTTTACAAGCTGTCGGCAGCCAGTTATCGATCGATGTCGCGCATGCGCCTTCTGCAGCCGAAAATGATGGAGATTCGTGAGCGTTATGGTGAAGATCGCCAACGTATGAGTCAGGCAACCATGGAGCTATACAAGAAGGAGAAGGTCAATCCCTTCGGTGGCTGCTTGCCCATGCTGGTCCAGATCCCGGTGTTTATCGCGCTCTACTGGGTCTTGCTTGAGAGCGTTGAGTTGCGCCAAGCAGATTTTATTTTGTGGATCACCGACCTGTCGAGCAAAGATCCATACTATGTGCTGCCTCTACTGATGGGCGCCTCGATGTTTATTCAGCAAAGGCTGAATCCTGCGCCGCCTGATCCCATGCAGGCGAAAATCATGATGGCGCTGCCGATTATCTTTACGCTGTTTTTTGCATTTTTTCCGGCGGGTTTGGTGTTGTACTGGACGGTCAATAATATCTTGTCCATTACTCAGCACTGGTATGTTCAGAAAACGTTGGAAAAGACACTAGAGAAAGAAAAAATCAAGAAGGCTAATAAAGGCAAAAAGTCTAAATAAGCTTTTGGCCTCAGATTTTGATGTTGAAGAGCGTAGGGTACAGCAGTGGATGTTAGACCACTTTTTGAGTGTGAGAAAGTGGAAACCATTGCTGCAGTGGCAACCCCATCGGGTCGAGGTGGGGTTGGGATTGTCAGGGTATCTGGTCCGCTTGCAGGGCAGATTGCACGGGCAACAGTAGGGCATCTGCCCGTCCCACGTGCGGCCGAATACCTGGCTTTTTTAGATACCCAAAACAGGGTTATCGATCGAGGTATTGCGCTCTATTTCCCTGCCCCCCACTCATTTACCGGCGAAGATATTCTAGAGCTTCAAGGCCATGGTGGTCCTGTGGTGATGGACCTGTTGCTTCAACAGGTGGTTGGCTTGGGTGCCCGAATCGCGCGTCCAGGGGAGTTTTCAGAGCGGGCATTCCTCAATGGCAAACTTGATTTGGTGCAGGCCGAAGCGATAGCCGATCTGATCAGCTGTAACTCTGAGCAGGCACTTCGTGGTGCTCTGCAGACCTTTCACGGTGAGTTCTCAAAGCAAGTGGGTGCTTTGGTGCAGCGGCTCATCGAGCTTCGATCCTATGTTGAGTCAGCCATTGACTTCCCCACCGACGAGATCGACTTTCTCGATGATGAGCGCGTGACTGAAAAGCTGGACCGAATAGAGAAGAGACTCGCCTCCATTCGTCAATCGGCCCAACAGGGAGCGCTGCTCAGAGACGGCATGCAGATCGCTATTGTTGGCCAACCCAACGCCGGTAAATCGAGTTTGATCAATTTACTGGCGCGGAAAAATTTGGCGATTGTTACCGAGATACCAGGCACTACCCGTGATGCACTGCACGAACAGATCAATATCGATGGGTTGCCGTTGCACGTTGTTGATACAGCGGGTTTGCGCGAAAGTGATGACGTTGTAGAGCGCCATGGTATCGCACGCACGCTGGATGAGATTCAGCGTGCAGACCATATCCTTCTTGTTGTGGAAGAGAGAGCGGGGTTCAGCAAGGCAACGAGAGAGATAGCGCGCGGCTTTCCGAGCGATACTTCCGTGACCGTTATACGCAATAAAATTGATCTATTCGAGACAGTTAGCCCCCGCTTCGAACAGGGTGAGCTGGGCAGTGAAATTTATATGTCCGCAAAAAGTGGTGACGGTCTGGCGCTGTTGCAAAATCATCTCAAGAAGTGTGTGGGCTATAACGATGGTAGTGAAGGGCAGTTTATGGCACGCCGTCGGCATCTGACCTTGTTGGAACAAGCCGCTCACCACTTGAGCAGTGGTAGAGAGGTATTAAGCTCAACGGTTGCCGGAGAGCTGTTGGCTGAAGATTTGCGGTTAGCACAAAATAGCTTGAGCGAAATTACCGGCGAATACACACCTGATGACCTGCTGGGCGATATATTTTCGACGTTTTGTATTGGGAAATAGATTCGTGAATTGGCAGGAGTTAGCCCGCCTCCGTCAGTTAAATGACCCTCTCAGCCATCGGTTTGGAAAAAATAATCCCTAGTGCAAGTGTGCGGTAATAGGTGGTAAAAACTGATAAAGTGGCGCGCAACTTGTCACCGAACAGCACGAAAACAGCGTAGGAATCCAAATAGTTATGTCAGACAACGACCACAATTCACCAAGCAAAAATTCTGATAAGAGCGATGCTCGCCCGCAGCCGCCAACAGAGACTGAGCAAAAGCAGGGTGCATCGGTGCAGCAAGCGAAAAGTGCTACTAAAGAGCCTCACTGGGAGCGTGATCTGCTCACGCGGGTCGCTCTAGCGGCGCATCAGGAGCAACGCCGTAGCCGCCGTTGGGGTATTTTCTTCAAATCATTGACGTTTGCTTACCTGGCGATACTGCTCATCGCCTTTCTTCCTGACAAGCTGATCAGTGAAACCGGTAGCGCCATTGGCAAAAAGCATACGGCGCTCATCGATATTCAAGGGGTTATTGCAGGTAATACTGAAGCCAGCGCTGACCGTATTATCAGAGGATTGCGCGGCGCATTTGAGGACAAAAATACGGCCGCTGTTATCTTGCGTATCAATAGCCCTGGGGGCAGCCCGGTGCAGGCCGGGTACGTGAATGATGAGATTTCGCGTTTGCGAGCACTCTATCCTGATGTGCCGCTGTATGCTGTGGTGACAGATATCTGTGCCTCAGGTGGTTACTATATTGCCGCCGCCGCCGACAAAATTTATGCGGATAAGGCGAGCATCGTCGGCTCCATTGGTGTGCTGATGGACGGATTTGGCTTTGTTGACACAATGAACAAAGTGGGCGTAGAGAGACGCCTGTTCACGGCAGGTGAAAACAAAGCCTTTCTCGACCCGTTCTCACCGATGAAAGAGGGCAGCACTCAACATATCCAAAGCATGCTTGACAGCATTCACCGTCAGTTTATTGATGTTGTCAAAAAAGGGCGGGGTGAGCGACTTGCCGACGATCCTGATCTGTTCAGCGGGCTTTTTTGGAGTGGTGAGCGTGGTGTTGAGCTGGGTTTAGTCGATAGCCTTGGTAGCAGCAGCTATGTGGCTCGGGAGGTTGTCGGCGCCGAAGATATCAAAGATTTCACCTATCGGACCGACTACCTTGAGCGCTTTGCTGAGCGCATCGGCGCAACGTTTGCTAATACATTGTCGTCAATGGGTAGTGTGCAGCTGCGTTAGCGGCATAGCCCCCAATCAAAAAACGGTGTCTTCGACAGCAACGATCAGGCTGTCAGTGCCGACGGCCTGCTTGATTTTTTGAGTGCTCCTGTCGAGCAGGTCACGGTCAGTAAATGGCCCTACCACGACGCGGTGGTAACGGCTGCCTTGCGTGTGTAGAACATTACCAGGAAGGTCGATCGCAGTCATTTTGTCTTTAAGTCGCTGCGCAGCGCTGTCGCTGTTGAACAGCCCCACTTGCAGTAGCCATGCCTCGTTAGCTGCGGGCAGCGTCTCAATATAGACTGGCATGCCGCTGCGCTGTGCTGTCGCCGCCATTACTTTGTCCCAAACCTGAGGCGAAGGTTTGCGGAATTGAGTGGCTCCAACTACCGCTGCTACCGCCGCCGTTTTAGATCCAGCCCCATCGCCGTAGCCGTTAACCAATGCGGCATGTGCCTCCAGATAGAGCGCGCCGTCGTGGTCAAGCGCCGCTTTGTAGGGTTGGTTGACAATATTGACAGGGGTCTCTTCACTCACCAAAGCGAACAGTTGTTCGATATCTTCAGGGTAGAGACGCAGGCAACCATGAGTGACCCGTCGACCGATCGTGTAGGGGCGATTGGTGCCATGAAGCAGGTAACTCGGTGCGTTGAGGCGTAGCGCATATTGACCCAGCGGGTTATTAGGGCCTGGCGGTAGCACCTTGGGCGGTGTCTTGCCTCGCGCCTCAAGCTCGGCAATGATCGATGCGGGAAGTACCCAGCTCGGATCTCTATTCTTTTCAATAATTTTGTATTGACCCAGCGGCGTCTCCCAACGTTCGCTGCCTACACCGACCGGAAAAGTGATGACACGACCGTGTTGCGCATGCTCTTGAGGTGGATAGTAGTAAAGTCGCATCTCCGGCACATTGATGACGATGCCATGTCTTGCGGCAGCAGGCAGCAGAAAACGTGTCGGTACAACAACGCGTGTTCCCACCCCCGGCAGCCATGGATCAACGTCCGGGTTGGCGGCAATGATCTCGTTATAACCCAGATCAAACTGGCGGGCGACATCAAGCAGGGTCTGCTCGCCGCTGATTGTGGTGTGGCTGATCGCCCCGATCATCCCCTCTTGTGGCGGCGGTAGCGCATATGAGGTTGCGAAGCTGGTTGTTGCCAGTAGCGTGCAGTAGATGCTGACGCAAAACAGCAGGGTACGGCGCGCTCGGTGTAGGTGGCGCAGAAAACGGGTAGAGGGGTGTTCCACTGTCGGTGTGGCTCCTGAAGCGGGTGAAAATTGGGCGCATGATTTTGGCTGCCCATTGTAAACGAAAAGCCTTATTTACCGTAATCCTTTAGCTGTACAGGCTGCCGCCGAGAGCCCCAATCGCCAGGGAATTCATCAAAAACACCCGTGCACGAGGCGCCGCAATAGGTGCAGTTGCCGTGTGGATCCAGGTTCCATTCACCCAATGTGTACCAGTCACGGCCAATCAGTTTTTTGCCGCACTGATGGCAGTACGTGCTACCGCCTGCATCGTCGTGCACGTTGCCGGTATAGGCATAGCGTACGCCGTTGGCCAGCGCGATATTGCGTGCACGGGTGAGCGATGCCGCGTCGGTTGGTGGTGTATCGAGCATCTTCCAGTCGGGGTGAAACGCAGTAAAGTGAAGCGGTACGTCAGAACCAAGTTCTTCGACAACCCAGCGAGTCATCTCGTTTAACGCTTCGTCAGAGTCGTTTTCACCGGGGATCAGCAACGTCGTGATCTCCAGCCAGACATCGGTGTGGTGTTTTATGTAGCGTAGGGTCTCCAGCACGGGTGCCAACTGGGCACCACACTGGGTGCGATAAAAGTGTTCGGAGAAAGCTTTAAGGTCCACATTCACCGCATCCATGTGCTGATAGAACGCTTCGCGCGGTTCAGCGCAGACATAACCTGCCGTCACAGCAATGGTTTTAATGCCCTTGGCGCGGCAGGCGCGGCTGACATCAATGGCGTATTCGTGAAAGATGACAGGGTCGTTATAGGTAAATGCGACGCTTCGGCAACCTAACTCAGCTGCTGCGCTGGCGATGGTTTCTGGCGCTGCCTCGTCGGCGAGGGTATCCATTTCGCGGGATTTGCTCATATCCCAATTCTGGCAAAATTTGCACGCCAGGTTGCACCCTGCCGTACCAAAGGAGAGCACCGGCGTACCTGGCAGAAAGTGGTTGAGCGGTTTTTTTTCGATGGGGTCGATGCAAAAGCCGCTGGATCGGCCATAGCTGGTTAAAACGATCTGCGCCTGTTCGCAGGCACGGATAAAGCACAGGCCCCGCTGCCCTTCGTGGAGTTTGCAGTAGCGCGGGCATAAATCGCACTGCACGCGACCATCTTGCAGGAGGTGCCAATATTCGGTTTTAACCGTGTGCCGTGCGGCATCATTCATCGTTACTGCTCCGCTGCTGATTCGGTGCCCGATTAACAGGGCTTTCTGATAATGACCCGAAACAGAAAAGGGGGTTCAATCAGGCAGAGCAATTAACAGCTTGCTAAAGCTCTCCGTACGAGTGCAGACCGCTGAGAAACATATTGACGCCAAGAAACGCAAACAGGGTTACCAATAGCCCGATCAGCGCCCACCACGCCAGCGGTGCGCCGCGCCAGCCTTTGCTCAAGCGCATGTGCATCCATGCGGCGTAGTTTAGCCAGACGATCAATGCCCACGTCTCTTTAGGATCCCATGACCAGTAGTTGCCCCACGCCTCCGCCGCCCAGAAAGCACCCAGCACCGTTGCCACGGTAAAGAAAGCAAAACCCAGTGCAATTGCTTTGTGCATCACGTCATCGAGCAGCTCCAGCTCGGGCAGTCGTGCTAACCAAACGCTGTGTGGATTTCTGCGCGCTATCGAAGCGCGCAGCAGGTAGGCGGCCCCCAACATGGCCGCCAGTGAGAAGCTGCCGTAACCGACAAAGTTGGCCGGCACATGAATTTTCATCCAGTAGCTCTGTAGTGCGGGTACCAGCGGCTGAATCTCGGTGCCGCCCCGGCCAAAGGTGTACCAGAGGATAAACCCCACGGACGCACTGATCATCGCCAGTGCAAACACTCCCATGGTGTAGGTGCGAAAGCGATCTTCATAATAGAGATACAACAGCCCCATGATGACGGCAAAGAGGATAAAGACCTCATACAGGTTGCTCACCGGAATATGACCGATGTCTGCCCCCAATAGATAGGATTCGTACCAGCGCACCATGAAGCCCACCAGCCCCATCGCCGTTGCGCTCCAGGTCATGAAGCTGGCGACGCGATTGGTAAACTGGGATGAGGCGATCAATGCGAACAGGTAGGCCAGTGTTGCCATAACGTACAGCGCGCTCATCCACATAACGGCGGATTGGCTGGAGATCAGATACTGTAGCGCGAACACCTGCTCGGCATTGCTGATATCACCCTTGTACAGAGTGATTGCACAGATGCTGAGTGCACTGACAATCAGTGACAGCGTGCGAATCGGCTTCCATGCCCAACCGGCGATGAGTAACGTAATTAACGAGCCAAGCAGCACGCCCTGATCAAACGTCTCCATCTGCGCAGCGTAGCGCATGAATAGCTGTCCGCCAGCCAAAAAAATCAGCACTGCCCAGACCCAATCATACGCACCCAGTGACTTGTAAAAAGGCGGCTTCTCAAATTTATCGAGTACCGTTTCGGTTGAGGTTGGCATATCTCTATCTCGTCAGCTTGCGCTCGTTAAGTTTGTAAACATGACTGTAGTTGGAAGTGAGAAAGTCAGGCACCGTCTTGTGTGCTCGAATGTTTTTTCAGATCAGCGCGCATGGCTTCAAACTCCTGCTCAAAGTCAGCGGTATTACGATTGCCGCTACCCGCAAAAACAACGCGCGTCTGGCCGGACTCACCCTGAGTGACCATCACCCATAAACGTCGGTGCGACAGATAAAAGAGCATGAATATACCGACCACTAACAACACACAACCGACATATACCGTGTCCCGTCCCGGTGCCACGGTCACTTGAAGATTAGATGCCTGGATCTCTTCGTAGCGCGCCAACTGCAAAAATGCGGGCGCACCAAACGGAGAGATTCCATCAATAGCATTGACCGCATCATCGAAAAATTGTTTCTCTGCATTACTCAGCCCAACCTCCGGTGCCAGACCCTCGCGAACCAAAACATCGATGTAGAGGTTTTTCAGGGCGCTGCGCAGTAGCCGCACATAGGCACTGCCCACCTCCTCCTGGCGCGGCTCAGGAACAGTCGACAAAACGTGGTCCGTAACGGCGCCAAAACCGCCTGTAGCGAACAGTGTTACCAGGCGCTCAATGGAGCGCGCGACAGAATTTGGTAGCAGCTCTCCATCGATCTGGGTTTCGTGCAGAAAATGGTTGGCAGCACGTAGCGCGGCCTCACTGACTTGACGGGGATTGTGCAGCAGCTCAAGCAGGTGCATGAAGCGTGTCATGCCGCCCTGCTCATCGACGGGGACAGCCAGATAGTGGAACTCTTCGGCAACGGAGTCACGCACACCGCTGAGAAAATAGTAGCGGCCGTTCCTTAGCACGGGTGCCATATAGTTCAAAAATTCGCGGGCACGCCCATCGGGCCTGCGCAGCTTGAAAGTAAAGCTGGGACCGATATCCTGAAATTTTGGCCCATCGCCGTCTTCTTGTGCTGCAGTAACAGGCTGGATGTTATTGCGCCGAAAATCCCCCAGCTCCAGAGACAACGTGACGCTCTCCAGCTGCAGCGGTTCACTGTCGTAGACAGCAACTTTAACCGTTTCAGGGGCGCTGGTTGCGCTGCGGTCAAGGGGCCAGACATTTAAATGCAGCAGCGATCCACCGTCGCCGAAGCCGGATTGGTAGATGGTATAGCCGTCGTAACTCAGTGGGTGATTAACGGCGATCGTCTGCATGAGCGGTGGTCTGTTCGGCGCGCTGATAATCAGATCACTCTCGAACGATTTTGGTTGCCCGGAGGCGTAGTGCTCGATGCGAAAGTCCTGCAATTTAATGGTGAATGGCAGCTCCTGTATCAGGTAGCCCTCCCCCACATAGAGGTTCACAAAGTCAGTGTAAGTTTTTTCAGGCAGGCTGATATTGCCGCGAAAAGCGCTGTTTTCGGCTGCTGAGAGGCGACTCACCTCAGGTACTTGGCGTGCGTCGATGTTGCGTGTTTCCGGCTGTACTTCGCCGCGAAATTCGGCAATCTTCAGCGGGATATTGCTGTCAATCAGTGCGCCGATGCAGATCACCACAATAGCTGCATGTGTGAACAGGTAGCCAAGACGGTTGGCTTCACCTTTCATTGCAGCTACCACGGTGTGTTTCTCGTGCGCTTTTTGGTGGATTCGATAACCACGGGATTTAAGGTAGGCCAACGCAATCTTGAGTGTGTCTTCACTGCTGTGATTGGCAACCCACTGTGCTTTGAGGTGAAAGGCGCGCAGTGATTTTTCTTGAACATTGACCCTGAAATGGGTCATGTCGCGATAGATAATGGGAGCGTTACGGTAGATGCAGACCGCCGTGGAGGTCAGCAGAAACGCGACAATGGTGAGGAACCACGCAGAACCGTAGATGTTGTAGAGGCCCAACTCTTTGAACACGTCGAACCAAAATGGGCCAAATTTAACGATGTAGTCTTTATAGGGCAGCCCTTGCTGTAGCACGGTGCCGATGACTGCCGCGATGGCGACAGCGACCAATAGGGTGATCGCCAGATTCATCGATCCGAAAAACTCTAACAAGCCACTACGAGAGCGATTTTTAAGCGGTTTTTTTACGCTCGGTGCATCACCTTCGTCAATGTTGGTGTTTTGATTTTGCGACATATTTGCACGATCTAAAATACAGCAGAAAACCTGATCAAAGTTATGCGGAAAGGGAGTATAGCAGGGTTACGAAACCTCCATGGGGTCGACATCGATCGACCAGCGCACTTTGCGCGCGGCTTTCAGTCGCGCCAATTTCGGGGCGACTTCACTGAGTAGATGTTGCAGCGATGAGCGTCGTTGCGCCTGCACCAGCAGTTGAGCGCGGTGGCGTCCGGCGCGGCGCTCCATCACGGCGGGAATCGGTCCCATGCACTGCACCTCAGTGCTCGCGCACTCATTGAGCAGCGCTTTTGCCTGCTCCAGAAATGCATCGGCCAGGCCCATGTTCAACGCATCGGCACGCAGTAGCGCCAGAAATGAGTAGGGTGGTAGCTCGGTAACCAGGCGCTCTTGCAATGCCTCTTTTGCAAATGCGTGGTAGCCCTGATGGATCAACGTCTGTAGCAGAGGGTGGTCGGGGTGGTGCGTTTGAATGTAAACCTGCCCCGCTTTGTGCTGTCGCCCGGCGCGGCCTGCGACCTGAATAATCTGCTGTGCCATGCGCTCGCAAGCACGAAAATCGGTGCCGAACAGCCCTTGATCGGCATCGAGTATGCCGACCAGCGTGATATCAGGTAGATGGTGGCCTTTCGCCAGCATCTGCGTACCCACCAATATGTGCCCACGGTCCGCACGGTGCAGCTTGTTGAACAGCGCTTCGAGCGAACCGCGTCGCCGTGTGCTGTCGCGGTCGATGCGAACCACGCCATAGTCGGCAAAATTGTTTTTGAGCACCTGCTCCATACGCTCGGTGCCATAGCCGAGCTGGCGCAATTCGCTGCTTTGACACTCGGGACAGTGAGCGCGCGCAGGGCGTTGTGCAGCGCAGTGGTGGCAGCGCAGCTGGCGATTGTCGCCGTGCAGTGTCATGCGCGCGTCGCAGCGATTGCATGTCGCGACCCAGCCACAATCGTGGCACAGCAGCAGCGGCGCGAAACCACGGCGATTCAGAAACAGCAGCACCTGGTTACCGCGTGCCAGGTGTTCACTGATCGCTGCTCGCAATGCCGGTGAGAGGTTATCGACCATCGGTTGGCCGCGCACATCGAGCACGCGGATCGACGGCGCCACTGCCCCGCCGGCACGCTGCGTCAAACGCAGACGCTGATAGCGCGACCGCTCAACGTTGTAGAGGCTCTCCAGCGAAGGCGTTGCCGAGCCAAGCACGATGGGCACGGCCAGCTGGCGGGCACGCATGATGGCCAGGTCGCGGGCGTGATAACGAAACCCCTCCTGCTGTTTGTATGACAGGTCGTGCTCTTCGTCGATGATGAACAGCGCCGCGCGGGGCAGGGGCGTAAACAGCGCTGAACGTGTACCGATGACGATGGATGCCGCGCCACTGCGCGCCTGCAGCCAGGCATCCAGTCGCTGGCGGTCATTCATTGCCGAGTGCATCACCACCACCGGCACCTGAAAGCGGTCGCGAAAGCGGGCCACCAACTGCGGTGTCAAACCGATCTCTGGCACCAGAATCAGTGCCTGCCCACCCTTGGCAACGGCCGCTGCCACGATGTTGATGTAGACCTCGGTTTTACCGCTGCCGGTCACGCCATCGAGCAAAAAGCTGGAGAAACTGCCCAGTCGGCTGACCACCGCATCCACGGCCTGGCGCTGATCTTCATTCAGTGAGGGCGGTGAAATAGTTGGGGGTGAGAGCATTGGATGCGCAGCCGTTTGTGCGGGCAATTCGTCGCTAAGCGCACATTTATCCACCCAGCCTTTATCAATTAAAATCTTCAGCGCGCGTCGCCAATCGCCGGGTTGATCGACGAGCTGTTCACGGCTGACACCAGTGGGAAAACGTCTCAATAGCTGCATGAGCGCCTGTTGGCGTCGGGCTTTTTTGAGTGAGTCCGGTTCAATATCGTGCCCCGCTGCACTCAGCTGCCAGCCACGGCGCGGCGCTATAACG
>JAADGQ010000099.1 GCA_013152295.1 Gammaproteobacteria bacterium
ATCTTCGGAGACAAGGACCGCATTACCCCTTTTCCCAGTTATTACAATGGGTTGATGTGTTTCTGTAGTTTCATCATTCAGGGTATATAGCTTAGAACGAGCTTCGGTAACATTCAAAATAGTCATGATAAATACCTCCTTGACAAAGCGTACGATTAAGCGTACGCAATATCAAGAGTTATTTTGAACATAACAATTAACGACTAGCCATCGTTGGCGCCGGTCTTTAGCGTAAGCAGATATCGAAAAATATCCTTCCAGCTCAGCAGACCTTCAATATGCCGCTCATCATCAACGACTGGCAGACACGACACATCCTTCTCTAAAAAAAGTTCGATAGCTGCTTTTATAGAGTGATCCTTTGAGACGGTCACAACATCGCGCGACATAATTTGATGTGCTTTTTTATTCAAGACTGCGCTCTCTTTTACGGAGGCACGGTCTCTCTCCAGATTTGGAGTGATCTCTTTAAGCAGATCCCGATCAGAGATCACACCAACCAGCTTGCCCCCTTGAACAACCAACAGGTGATGAAAACGGGCCTGATCAAAGATCTCTTTAACCAGGCGCAACGTATCATCCATCTCCACCGTTACGACTCTTTTTGTCATCAACATTTCTATCGACATCAGAGAACCAAGCGTTGCGTTATAAAAAATTTTGTACCAAGACTACTGCGGTACTGGGAAAACCATGCAAACAACTCTTCACCGGGCATGGGTCTGGCGAAGAGATAGCCCTGTGCAATATTACACGCAAGACCGTGTAGTATTTGCTGGCACGAAGCGGCCTCCACCCCCTCGGCAACAATATCCATATTTAACTTGTGCCCCAATAGAATAACTGTCTCGACAATTGATCTGGCCTCCGGGTCGTTCTCCATTTCAATGATAAATGAAGACTCTGCAGATCATTCTGTGTAGCAGCCGACTTTAAATATACTAGGCTATATTAGGACGTTACTGGGAAAACATCTCCTTTAGCTTATTAAGATCAAACCCCATAGGTGATTCGCCATTATTGCTGCTGTCTACTTCACTGGCATCACTGCTTGGGACACTCTCCAACGATTGGCGACCGTTCATAATTTGATCCATATCAACCTTCTTGACTTTAATACCATCAGGAATTGAAATGTCCTCTTGCGAGCATGGCTCTCCCTCGTGCACTTCGATAGCTTCCTGAGTCATCGACGAGATGCCCATCATATCTACCTTCAAAAAGACCGAAATACCTTCCGGTGTTACACAACTATTACCTCCCATCAGCGTCCAAAAAACGCAGTCGTGATTGGCGTAGTTTCCCGTGCGATCGGTTTTTTTGCCGCCCATAATCTCCATCATCTCTTGGCCGGTTCTAACCCCACCTTTCTGCTCCACCTGTCTCGCCATTGAGTCGTAGAGCGGATTCCTGGTTACACTGGCGCTCATCTTCTCCAAATCAACGGTTGTAATTTCTGCACCTCTGGTAATGACCTTTTTCGACTCCTTGGTCGAAAAGCCAAGCATGCTCGTCGTCAGCTCTCTACGATCTACCATCAAGTTACCAAAGTCAGAGATACATAATTCACTCCAACCACTAGTCGATCCCGTATGTTTATATTTTACCGTTGCGCTCTCGATATTGAGAAATTTCAACTCATCCGCCATGCCAGGGCCTGACCCTGCAAGTTGAGTAGCAAACCCTACCACTATTAGCACAAATATTTTTCTGATACCGTTCATCTCTCTCATCCATTTTTTGCCAACCGATTTTCTTAAGCCTATAACGAAGCCCTTCCCCCGTAAAGCCTTAGCGACCACGCAAAAAGAGCCTGTCCAGCTCAACCATGTTTAACTGCACCCAGGTCGGGCGCCCGTGGTTACACTGGCCACTGCGTTCGGTGCGCTCCATATCACGCAGCAGCGCATTCATCTCGGCAATGGTGAGCGCCCGGTTGGCGCGTATCGAACCGTGGCACGCCATGGATGCCAACAGCGCATTAATCTGCTCCTCAATGCGGCGACTGCTGCCATGAGTGTTGAGATCGGCCAACAAGTCTTGCAGCAGTCTCTCTGCATCGGCATCACGCAGTAGTGCGGGTACTTCCCTGATTACCAGCGACTCTCTGCCGAGACGATTGACCACCAACCCCAGCTCCTTGAAAAAATCCCCCTGCTCTTCGGCCAGCGCTGCGTCACGTTCGCTCACGGTTACGGTCACCGGCACCAACAGCGGCTGGGTGCGCACACCACCTTCGGCCCACGCAGTTTTCATCCGCTCATAGGTGACGCGCTCGTGAGCGGCATGTATATCGACAATAACCGTGCCATGGCTATTCTCGGCAACAATATAGACGCCGTGCAGCTGCCCCAGTGCAAAGCCCAAGGGGGGCACTTGCGACTCGTCGGGCATCGTCGCAGCCGGATCTGCCGACGGCGTATTCAGCGCTTCGGTCGAGGGTATCGCGACATCGTGCAGTGCACGATAGACGGACATCTGCTCCTGTGCCTGCAACGGCATGGAGAACTGCTGCGGCGCTCTGTAGGCAGCAGTCCCCGCGCCAGCTTGCGTTTGGTTTTGATTTTGAGATTGCGCAGGAATTGACTGAGGTGCCATACGCGGTTGCGCGACGGCACCCTCCTCACTGCTCTCAGATTCAGGGACAGCAGGGCGAACATCCGCCAACACACGGTGCAGAGAGCTAAAGAGAAAGTCGTGAATCAGACGGCTCTCGCGGAAGCGTACTTCGTGTTTGCCGGGGTGTACGTTGACATCGACCTGCTGCGCAGGCAGCTCAAGGTAGAGCACAAAAGCAGGATGGCGACCATGGTAGAGCACATCGCGATAGGCTTGGCGCACGGCATGGGCGACCAGTTTGTCGCGTACCACCCGGCCATTGACGAAAAAATATTGCAGATCCCCCTGACTGCGCGAGAAGGTGGGCTTTGCCACCCAGCCCCACAGACGCAGCCCGGTGGCTTCGATATCCACGCGCAGCGCGCTCTCCATAAACGGCTTGCCGCACAGCGCTGCGATACGCTGTTCGCGCTGCTGCAGATCCTCCGCACGGCGCAAAGAGAGTACTGCGCGCTTGTCGTGAGTCAGTGAAATTGCCACATCAAAGCGGCTCAATGCGATGCGCCGAACCACCTCTTCCAGATGTTTGAATTCGGTTTTTTCTGTGCGCAGAAATTTACGTCGCGCCGGCGTGTTGTAAAACAGATCGCGCACATCGATGGTCGTGCCTTTGGCGTGAGCCGCCGGTACTATCGCCTCCTCCCCTTCAGCTCTCGATGCGCCAGCCGCCGTTGCCATCGGTGCTCGCGGTCAATGTTAAGCGCGATACCGAGGCGATGCTGGGCAGTGCTTCGCCACGAAAACCAAGGCTCTGCACATTAACCAGATCATCAAAGCTATTGATCTTGCTGGTCGCATGACGACTCAACGCAAGCCGTAGATCCTCTTGATGAATACCGCGGCCATCATCTTTAATGCGGATGCGCCGCGTGCCGCCCTTGTCCACGTCGATCTCAATCCGGCTGGCACCAGCATCGAGACTGTTCTCCAGCAGCTCTTTGACAACCGATGAGGGGCGCTCCACCACCTCACCGGCAGCAATTTGGTTGGCGAGTTGGGGCGAAAGATGGTGAATGCGCATCGCGGCCACGTTACCTTTGCTCCGTCAGTTCCCGCAGATACTTAAACAGCAGGCGCGACGATCTGGGCGGCTTCTGCTGCGCTGCTTCGCGCTGGGCATTGCGCACCAGTTGGCGCAGATGCTGGGGCTCCAGATCCGGAAACTGGCTAATTAGTTGGGTGAGCAGATCCCCCCGGCCAGCGATCAGTGCATCGCGCCACTGCTCTAGCTGGTGAAATTGCTGAACATCCTGCTGGTGGGGCTCGGCCTGCTTTGTCAGCGCATCGCGAATCGCATCAACATCGACATCTCGCAGCAATACACCGATACGTTGCAGCTGCCTGCGCAGTGCCTCTTTTTTAAAGCGCTGCGCATCGAGCACTGCATCATGAAGCCTCTCGTCGAGTGATAATTTTTCCAGTTCACGCACAGAGAGTTTAGTCAGCTCCGAACCGAGGTCACGCAGCGCCTGCATCTCTCGCTTGATCTGCGATTTACTTTTGCCGTCGATCTGCTCGTCGTCGTTTATTGCTTGGTCAATCATGGTGTCGATTGGGCGAACTGCGCCATCCCCTCACGGAATTTATTGGCACCGCCCATGGCCGGGTGGCGCACCTCGCAAGCCGGTTTAATGCCGAGTGTGGTCAATGTATGTGCCGCTTTTTTCCCCACAGCAATGATGACAATGCCTTGATAGTGGTCCAGCAGCATCTCCAGCACCGGCAGACCATCACTTAGCTCTTGCTGGCTGGGCGTGCGGTTGCTGTGCGGCTCTTCGCCTTTCATGGGGTGCCACGGAAAAGCGTTCCAGAGAATCACCTGCTCGGCCAGCCCCAAAGCCTGCAACGTACCCCAAACGATGGTGGCTGAGGGCTCGCTGAATGGCAGTTTACGCTGGGTGAGACGCTTGGCTGGTGGCGCAATGCGCGGGATTGCACCCTCCAGCAGCAGTCGCTCTGAGGTGAATGTCATGCCTGAATAGCGACAACCCTGATAGCCGCTGGCCTCACCGATCAGCAACAATTTGGCCTGCTCGTTGTCAAGGTGTTGGGCAAGCCGTTTGCGACGCTGTTGTGGGGCGTTGGGGTGCGCATCCAACGTGCACTGCTCCGCCCACGGGTTAAAGACCTGGTGCGCGCGATAGTTTTTTAGGAGGTTGATGATCTTTTTCACGATGAATCGGCCTGCAAAAGTGGGGCGCAATCATACTGTGTTTTGGCACGTGTTGGAACGAGCACGGCACAGCAGGCAAAAAAGCCCTTACTGGCGTAGTGGGGCCGCGTTGGCCCGTAGACGACGCCAGCTGCGCTCTATTTGCAGCGGTGTCAGAGCGGTTAAGATGGCTGAAGTCGGCACGCCGGCTCTCTTAGATTGCACGGGTATTGCTGATGAGGTTCTCTTGCCCACATCGCCTTTGTGTTTTTAGCGCGACTTTTCAATACACTATCTGTCACCAGCAGCCACTGGCAGTTAAGGATGAACCCATCAATACCGTTACCATCAACACCTATGCCATAAAAAGTAGCAATTCGGTGAAGAGATGATCGATTCATTGCAGTTCCACCACATTGGTATCGCAACTCGAAATATCGCAAAAACAGCCCAAGCGTACGCCTGCATGGGCTTCACAGCCACCACTGTGGTCTACGACGCTATTCAAAAAGTAAACATCTGCTTTGTCAGCAAGGCGAACACCCCACTCATCGAGCTGGTCGAGCCTACAGAGAGCCAATCCCCCATTAACAAAATTTTGGATGACGTAGGAACATCGCCCTACCATATCTGCTACCAGACAACAGAGATGGAGGCTGATATTGAGGCGCTGCAAGAGCAGCAGTATGTTTTGCTACAGCGACCTGTAGCAGCAGTGGCCCTCGATAACCGTCGTATCTGCTTTTTATACAACCGTGATATGGGGCTCATCGAACTTCTTGAAGAGGTAACGTAGCCGTGCCGGGGCATCGACAGAGTATGACGGCTGTCTCAATACACCCGGTGAAGATAACGTAGTCTTACCCTGCTCCGCACAAATGGCCAAGTCTGTAGAAAGAGCTATCGAGAGAGCCCCTTCCCCCTCACCGCACGCAAGCCGATACTGCAATAGACTCCCCGTCACACTGACACAATGAAATACTTCATTTTTCGCAACTACACCATTGAGAACCTGTTCAGCAGCTTTGAAACCACATTTAGCGGCTATGGGGAGATCACCACGGTTGATGATCAGGCAGACGCCTACATCTGGTTCTACATGCTTCCGCTAAAAGCGGACCCCGACACCATCATCGCCGAGCTGCACGACTTTTACCAAAAGCTCGAACTCACTGTGCCGCGCATTGCTGAGCACAAACGCATCATCATCTTAACCATCGAAAAACTCTTCTATTACCAGTGGCAAAATTCTGACCATCGCCTGAATAATGAAATCGCCATATTTAATCACAATCTCTCGCTGCTCGCCGAAGCGCATCACAACATCAAGATTGTCGATTTCTCTGACTTCGTGACGAACAACAGTGACAAAGCACTGATCGACTGGAAGTTTTATTACACGTCGCAGATGGTCATCAACCCAATGCTCGGCAGTCGCTTTCAAAGCTGGTTTAAACAGAAGATCAAGGCGATCGATTCGCAAAGAAAGAAGTGCCTGATTCTTGATCTCGATAATACCTTGTGGGGCGGCATTTTAGGCGAAGATGGTATCGATGGCATAAAGCTGGGCGACAATTACCCCGGCCTCGCATTCAGTGATTTTCAGGAGAACATTCTTCACGCCTCAAAAAACGGGGTTATCCTGGCTGTATGCAGTAAAAATAACGAAGAGGATGTGTTGGAAGCCTGGCAGAAAAACCCTTTTATGATTTTGAAAAAGGAGCACATCGCCGCCTACCGTATCAACTGGCAGGATAAAGCATCCAATATCGAAGCACTCGCCAGCGAACTGAACATCGGCTTGGAGAGCATGGTCTTCATCGATGATAATCCGGCGGAGAGAAATTTAATCCGTCATGCGCTACCGGAGGTGACTGTTCCAGAGTTTCCCGAACAGCCCTATGCTCTGCCGCAATTTTTCAAAAAAGTATACAGCGAAAATTTTCAGATATACGCGCTGACCGATGAAGACAGGGAAAAAACCGCACAATATAAAACCAATGCCAGTCGCGTCAGACACCGCGAAAAGTTTGCATCTATCGAAGCGTACTTTGCAAATCTGCAGATGGTGCTGACCATCTTGCCCGCAGACAATTTCAACATTCCGCGCATCGCTCAAATCACCCAAAAAACCAATCAATTTAACCTGACTACGCAACGTTACAGCGAAAATGACATCCACCATTTTGTAAACGAAGGACACATGGTGTTGTGCATGTCGGTTCAGGATAAATTCGGTGACAATGGCATCACCGCCGTCGCCATTGTTGAAATCGACAAAAATGAAAAAACCGCAAACATCGATTCATTCATGATGAGCTGTAGAGTATTGGGCCGGGGAGTCGAGACAGCCTTCCTGTCGATCATTCTCAACCAGCTCATGGAACAGCAGATTGAGTCCGTTAAAACCACATACATCGCAACGGCAAAAAATAGGCAAACTGAAAATTTTTATGACCAGTTCGGATTTTCCCTCATTGAACAGAGCAGTGCGAGAAAACATTACCAATCACAATTAGCTCAAGCATATAAAGTCAGCGAACATTTTAAAGTCAGGAGAGCAAACAATGAATGATGAAATCAAACAGGTTATGGCGGAAGTTTTTGCTCTTCAAACTACAGACATTGCAGATGATATAAAGATGGGCTCAATCATAAAGTGGGACTCACTCAACCACTTGAATCTTGTTATTACACTGCAGGAAAAATACAACATCTCTTTCGAACCCGAAGAGATGTCAGAGATGACCAGCATCGCAAAAATCGCACAAATCATACTGACAAAACAGAAATAGACGAACAAGCTACAAAATGGCAAAACTGGCTACAGTCACCGCAAATGACTACAAACAACTATCACTGTTTCTCGCAACATTTCAGGACGAACCGCGAGATTCATCATTTTGGCGGGAGCGCTTCAAACTATGGTGGGATAACAACCCGGCCTTTTCTGAAGAGATCGAGCGCGGCTGGGTTCTCATCGAGGAGGAGAACATCGTCGGTTTTCTGGGTATCACTCCATCTTTCTTTCAACTCTCAAACAGACAGATCGTCATCCATAATGCAACTACGTGGCGAGTGCTGCCGGAGTACCGAGACAGTAGTCTGAGCTTGCTATACCGTCAGATTCAATCCGCTAAAGAGACGATTCTAATAAATACAACACCCAATGCTGTTGTCTACAAAATACTTAATATGCTGCACTTCCAACCACTACCCACCATGATTAATCGCGAGTGGGTGCTGGTCATCAACTATCATAAATATGTTAAAAAAGCGCTCAAAGGTTTAGGCAACACTCCAATCAGCCCACTATTTATTAAACCGTGCGCGGCACTTCTGAATGCTTACCAGTCATTCAAGCTGAGTGGCTTCGGTGATTCAGGTATCAACCATGTCAAACAAGTCGACAAGGCAGATAGATCGTTCGACGATTTATGGGAACGCACAAAAGAGGTCTACGCCAACACAAACGTGCGCAACGCAAAGGCGATTAACTGGTTCTGCTTTGATAACAAAGATTATGAAAAAACTGTTTTTGGTTATTACCAGTCAGGCAAGCTTCTGGGTTACATCATTCTGAGAAACAGCGACAACGGAAAAGTTCTCCACTGCCTCGACTTATGGACTGAGCCCAATAGAGACGACGTGATAAGCGGCTTGATCAACTATGCTCGACAATATGCGCAAGAGGTCTACTGCGACACCATCAGGCTTGCCTATTTCAACAAAACCCTTGGTGACTACTATGGCAAGGTATCGCTATTTCACGCATTAGCGGATGAGAAAAAAGATTACTACAAAGCAGCAACCGAACTCGCTGATAAGATCAGCGAAGACAACTCTTACTTTGTGCTGGGGCAAGGAGATTACGGGATTTAAGGGCATCACTCTCAAACCCGCAAGCACGTTCAACCCAGGCCCAGATGATCTGACAAGACTTTTCCGGACAACAATTTATGGCTCTATATGCAATTCGTGGACGGTATCCCACTCTAAGCGTCCAGATGGGTGCTCCCAATTTGCTCTGACCTCTCCGGCTGTTTCGGTTGAGCAGGACGCCTAATTCGGACTATTCAAACAGACTTTCTCGGCAGCACTCTTCTCACGAAAACGCTCTACATACATTGCCGTAGCCCCCGCCACCGCAGCGGGCATGACGATAAAATTCACCACGGGCACCATCGCCGCAAACAGTGTGACACCACCAAACCCCATCACCAGCATACGCTTGCGCCCCAGCTGCTGACGCTGTTGGGCAAAGGTCAACTGATGGTTGGCCATCGGGTAATCGCAATACTCCAATACCAGCATCCAGGCTCCAAACAACACCCACAACAACGGTGCAATGACATTCACTACGGGAATGACAAACAGCAATAGTATGGGAATGGCCAAAATTATGAAGTAAGCGATCTTGCGCAGCTCTGCAAGCAGTGATGGCAACAGCTCTTTAAGTACATCTTTAAAACTTCCCGATGGTACTTCACGTCCGGTCATCTGCCGCTCAACCGCCTCGGCCAACAGGCCATTGAATGGTGCGCCGATAAAATTGGCTACGATAATAAAGGTAAAGAAGACAAACAGCGCGCTGGCAAAAGCAAATATCGGCCACACCAGCCACTCCAGCCAGTGCAACCACTCCGGCAGTTCGGGCATCACCCACGTAATGAGGTTGCCCAACTCGCTGACGGCAAAACCGATCATGGCAACAAATAGCAATATGTTGACAAACAAAGGTACAACAACATACCTGCGCAGTTGGGGTTGGCGGATCAGTGATATACCACGGAAAAAATAGCCGATACCGGCAAATAGAGAAAAGCCGCGCATTAACCCACCACCCCATCAATCCAGATACCGTAATTAATATCTACCTCACCAAGCACTACCATCTGTACATAAACTCCTCGGCCAATGGCCACAAATTCAGTCATGAACACGTACTGCCAACACATCACAAGAGGCGTGATGCAGAACTGCGTTAGCTGTCGAGCCAAGCAGCAAACCGACCCCGTGGCGGCCATGGGAACCCATAACAATCAGGTCCACATTATGATCCTTTGCATGCTGCGTAATCTCATATTGGGTTGTGCCCTGCGTCACTAAATGCTCAGCGTTGGGCTGACCGAGCTTTTTGACAAACGCCTGCAACGATGCACGGCTGCTTTGCACAAGCGCTGTCTCATCCACCATCCACACAGGTGATGGTGTCACCTCATCACCCATAGCCATCGGTGGCAAATACTCCACCACATGCAAAAATGTTAGCGATGCACCGCAGCAGCGGGCGACATTCACGGCTCGCTCTGCCACCTTTTCTGCAGCGGGAGAGAAGTCGATAGCAACCAGTATGTGAGCGTAATCGGACATAAATGAAAACCCTGATAGTGATAACAAAAAGTGATGGTCATGGCTTAAAGTCAAGCCATGCTGCAAGGTGGGCGACCCAGCTTGAATTATATACTGATCACCCAGCAGCCGACAGCCTCTCTCATTAACAATAATTTCTCTTCTAGTGTGCTGCTGTGTTTAGTAGGATAGCCCGGCACAACGCAGATGTGCCGGGCTAATTTTTATCGTTGTGCCCCCGTCCTGCCCATTAACCCAGAGAATTACCATGAAATACCAAGCCTCTCGCACTCTTGTCACCTATGCCCTCTACGCTGCCAGCATACTCATCGGTTCATCGCTACTCGTTGCCTGCAACGGTGAACAGAAAAAAAAGGAGGATGAGCAAGCGATCCGGCTGGTCATGGAGAAACGTGCTGAAGCAGTGCAGACGAAGAATATAGAACTTTATCGCAGCCTGTTTTCGCCTGAATATAATGATGCCGGCGTAACGCTGGATTTCGTCATCGACAACATGCGCAAGGGCTTTGATCAGTATGACACCATTAAACTTGACTACTCACTCAGCCCCATCACCATGCGCATCACCTCTGCACGCATCATTCATGAGCTGCGCTACCACGTGAGCGGACGGCAAAAACCGATCCTACAGCGCGAAACGCTGAGCCTGCATAAAATCAACGGCCAGTGGCTCATCGCCGGAGGCGTCGACGCCTTCCTGTTTTAGTTGCCCTGTTTAGCCACAGAGAAAAACACCACAATAAACGATGACTTTGTCGTCCGCTATAATATAGAATGCGCGCCAGCAACCACCGATCAACTCAACAGCAACGGCGCCCACACAGACGATGTTCAATCGAGATAATGGCTGTAACACCTTAAAAGGGCTCCACATACTGGTCGCCGATGATGCATTGATCGGCCGACGGCTGGCCGAACGCATCATGGCACGCCGAGGTGCCCAAATCACGTTTGCTGAAAATGGCCAGCAGGCCATCGAGGCAGCTTCCGTGCAGCAATTCGACATTATCTTTATGGATCTGCATATGCCCATTATGGACGGGCTGTCGGCGGCCTCTGCTATCCGTGCCATGGAATATGACGACCACCACACCCCGATTATCGCGCTCTCTGCGGATGAGTGCCTGTCACCACAAACACTCGCCCACTCAGATCTTGATGATTACCTTATCAAGCCACTCCAGGAAGCGGATGTAACACGGCTGATCAACAGGTGGCGAGCGGAAAAACACAGTGCTGATCTCAATGCATATTTGCAAAACGCGGGCAGTGCGACAACAAAGCCTCCCCAGGCAATAACAGCTCGCAAAGCTGTCGTGCCTTCAGACTTACTGCGCAGCTTTATCAACGAGCTGCCGGGGCAGTACCAACTGCTCTGCGATGCGCTCAAGCAAAATGATGTCAATCACGTCAAGATGCACGCTCACAAAATCCACGGCTCTGCGAGCTATTGTGGCTTGTCAGCCCTGGAGGCATCGGTCGGGCGGCTGGAAAAAATAGCCACCGCAGAGAGCGATATAGAAACCATCCGTCGTGGCGCCAAGGAGGTCAATGACGAAATCAGGCGATTAACGGTTGCTACGCAAGCGTTTGCACCCAGCTGCTAAATTGGTGCAAAGTTAGTCACCCAGCTCGTGATGCCAAGTACGCCCCAAACTCATCGCCCAGACCGGGATGTTGCAACGCATACTCCACAGTTGCTTGCAGATAGCCCAGCTTGCTGCCGCAGTCGTAACGCCTGCCTTCAAACTCATAGGTCATCACACTCTCATCTTTTAACAGCGCAGCGATAGCATCAGTCAGTTGGATCTCGCCGCCTGCACCACGGCCGGTATGCTCAAGGTGCCCAAAGATTGCAGAGCTCAAAATATAGCGCCCAACAACAGCCAGGGTTGATGGCGCATCTTCCGGTTGAGGCTTTTCGACAATGCCATGCACCTGAGTAGTGCGCTCTTCAAGCGGGTCACTACTGACAATGCCATACTTAAATGTCTCGCTAGGGTCGACCTGCTCCACCCCCAGCAGACTACTGCCCGTTTTTTCATATAACTTGACCATCTGGTTCAAACAACCACCATTTGTGTTATCCATCAGGTCATCGGCCAGTATC
This sequence comes from Gammaproteobacteria bacterium, assembly GCA_013152295.1. Classification (GTDB taxonomy): domain Bacteria; phylum Pseudomonadota; class Gammaproteobacteria; order JAADGQ01; family JAADGQ01; genus JAADGQ01. The sequence goes on from JAADGQ010000099.1 coordinate 12,255, forward strand.
ACCGCAAAAGGGTTGTCACCAACAATCGATTTGGCGCACAACACCGCATGCCCCAACCCCAACGCCTCGGCTTGACGAACATAGACACATGAGACATCAGCGGGCACGATATTACGCACCATCGCCAACAGCTCACCTTTGCCTTTTCTCTCTAGTTCACACTCCAGCTCGTAATTTTTGTCGAAGTGGTCTTCGATAGCCCGTTTTGAACTGCTGGTCACAAACACCAGCTCTTTGATGCCCGCCGCGACGGCCTCTTCGACCGCATATTGAATCAACGGCTTGTCAACGATAGGCAGCATCTCCTTCGGATTTGCCTTGGTCGCGGGAAGAAAGCGCGTGCCCATACCCGCAACGGGAAAAACAGCTATGCTAATTTTATTCACTATTGAATACCTCAGATGTACCCGGTTAAAAATATTGCAGCATGGACAGATAGACGCCGCATTCCTGCTGAAAAATTTAAAAAATAGTTACTCTCTGACCAAACTCCTGGGCCAAAGCAAGTGGAATGAAATCTCCGTCAGGAGAGTTAGAGGGAAGGTGGCAAATCGTGAATCGATCGATTCGATGCAGCGCCGATAGTAGCAAAAGCGTCATGGCTTTGGTACTCACCCGGTCACAATGTTGTTAGCGCTCAAACTCGTAGCTTTCGCCGCACCAACACCACCGCCAAATAGTAGCCAACCAGTGCATAGGCCGCTAACACAGAAAGATGAAGCAGCACGTTATGGACTTCACCTCCCGCTACCAGCGGACGAATCAGCGCAATCGCGTGAGTTAGCGGCAGTAGTTGCACGAAAGATTGCAACGCATCTGGCAACGTCGTGATTGGAAAAAAAACACCGCCAAGAATAAACATCGGCGTTACTACCAGCGTAAAGTAGTAGTTAAAAAAATCATAACTCGGTGCAAAAG
>JAADGQ010000054.1 GCA_013152295.1 Gammaproteobacteria bacterium
ATAGACGCGGCGGGGCATATTATTGGCCATTCGCAGGCACAGCAACTTGCCAACCCAACGGCCTTAGAGCTGCTCTAAAATGGATCACACAAACGCAGAACCATCGGCCACGACGCGCCGATGGCCATACATTCTGCTCGGCATAACCAGCGGCGCTTTGATGATTTGGGCTGGACTGTGGGGGGCCGCAGGAATCATCGCCGCTGGTCCACTGAAAAGCATTACGCAATGGGAAGAGCCAGAAGCTGGCATCACCGCTAAAGCTGCCGAAGAGACCAGAGAGCGCTTGCAAGCCGCATTAAAACTGAACGGTGATAACGCTGAACTCTACATGCTCTTGGCGCGACTGAATATGCTACAGGCAAACATGGCACAAACTGCCAGTCAAAACAAAGTACACCACCAAAACCAAACGATTGAAAACCTGAAACGTGCCCTGATCGAACGACCATCATGGGGATTCGCTTGGGCGAAGCTTGCACAGGCCTATGCTGCCGACCCCAAACAGACATCCAGCCTCGTTTACGCATTGGAACGTGCGCTGCATTTTGCAGCATACGAAAAACTCAGCCAACAGCAAATTATTCCACTTGCCATCGCACAATGGGACATTCTGCCAGACTCAATAAAAGATCAAACCAGAACCACCATTCAACACGCCCTGCGCTACCAACCCAGGATAATCGCACTGATTGCGACGACAGCAGTCGCTCATAACTGGGAGGACGAACTGACACCATTGCTGACGCGCAAGTGGCATAAAAACGTTCTCAGCGGAACCATTCGCAAGAAAAATCAAGAAGGGCAGCCGTGACCCCCAGCCGTTCAAGCAAACAACAAAATCGCTACCTCTACTTTGCTCTCTTGCTGCTTGTTGCCTTTATACCGATTCCACACGGAGGAGAGCGATTCTGGGAGCACGCGCCATTTATTGTCGGCGCTTTTGCGCTCTTGTCTATCTGGTCATTTCAACAGTGGCACTACAATCGTCCGCTGCCTAATGTAATCCGCTCATGCAAAATTCCATTAGCGCTACTTATAGCATGGCTGGCCTATACGATCATCCAAGCGCTTCCCCTGCCAGAATCGTGGGTCACTCTATTCAACCCCGCCGCTGCAGAGATTCAGCACCACGCACTCGCCCTTGGTGCTGAATCTCTAATGAGTCTAAGTATTTCAGCACAAGACACGCTCCATGAATTTTTGAGAAATGCCAGTTACATCGCGCTCTTTTTTTTGGCATTAGTGCTATGCACCAGTAAAAAAAGGGTTAAATGGCTAGCTATCACACTCTTTTTAGTCGGCGTTGCCCAGGCATTATATTCGCTGATTAACTACTACTCCGATGGTGCATTCAGCTTTGTTGGCGCAATTGAGCCTTGGGGAATCCCGTGGAGAAAGGCGACAAGGGGTACCTATTCCCACTACAACCATTTTGCAGCACTCATGGAGATAACCATTGCCATCGGGATAGGTATAACACTGACCTACGCCCAACGCTCCCAGAGGGGCGATAGAGCGAGAAGCCTGTTAGGCCAGCTGCTGTCGTTCGCTATGTCGATACGCATGCTCTACGCGTTCGGCATACTCCTCATGATCGCCGCACTAATACTCACAGCCTCCAGGGGTGGCAGTGGTGCCTTCGCTGCAGCCTTTTTTATCACGCTGATAACCTTCGCTGTCTTGAAAAAAGGCGATACGCGCGCACTAAAGCTTCTCCTAGTAACTGCCATCATACTGGTAAGCGCTCTTGTACTTATCACGCCAGGCAGGCTAGATGATCGTTTTGGCAAACAAGGCGTTGGCGCAAATGGCCGTGATCATATGCGTACCATCACCTATGAACTGGCAGCGGATTACCCACTTGTCGGTAGTGGCACAGGAACCTATCCCCACATTTACTACCAATATAAACCACCTAAACTTGGTGTGTCTGCGATGTCAAAACGCGCTCACAATGACTATCTCGAGCTGCTCACCGACCAAGGCATTATCGGCGTCAGTCTACTGGGGGCCAGCATGATTTTACTGCTGAGCACGATCATAAAAGGCATACGAACGAGGCGTGACCCTGTTATGCAAGGCCTGCTCTTCGGCTCAACTCTGGGCATCGGTTCAATCATGATACATTCGCTGGTCGAGTTTAATTTTCACATTCCAGCCAATGCCAGCTACTTTTTCATTCTGCTGGCGATAGGCATCAGCGCAAGCACCCTGCCGCGTCAACGGCAATAACCGCAACCGCGTTCAACTAGGAAACGTAGCGAACCAATTAAGCGGTTGCTGCACGAACCTCATCAGCGATCCATTGCTGCACTGCTGCACTTTCCGCCTGCAAAAGCGGACGCCCCTGAGCAGAAACTTGCTCCAGATAGGCAGCAATTTTAGCGTAGCGCCGCCCAGCATCGGTCACTTCTGCAAACGCCTCGGGGGACGCCTCTTCCAGCGCCGCGATGGCTTCATCCATTATCTTGCGTGGCTTTTCAATAATTTTGTGGTGCTGATTGTTGCCAACAGCAAAAATAATAAACGTCAGATAGGGTAAAAAATAAGCCCCAATACCCAAGTCAGGGTCCTCGAAATGAGGAATCACGAAGATGATCATCGACGGAATATATGTCCCCACGATGGTTAAGATAATAATCAAAAAACGAATATTCTTCTTGCGCAGCATGGCACGATCGTGCGCAGCACGTTCACGCTCAGCAGTAATCTCGGTAAGTGTAGGAGGAGCGCCGTTAATACAAAACTCAAGGGCCATACTATTCTCCGATTATCATGCGTTTTAGACGGACTTTTTCTGGCCAACCTTTCAACTGGCGACAGATGAAGGTACGCCTATATTGTTGACCACAACGGTCATGATAACGACTAGCTAACAGCGAGAGCAACACTACGGCGCCAGACTCACGAAGCCATGCCTCCCTCGAGGAGGGAGCAGAGCCATTTTTTCAGGCACTGAGAAATTGGCTATCATCAGATTTCATTGTGTAGAATGGATAGTCAAACTCATTTTCATCGCGACAAAATCAGAAAACAGCCCTACGAAAAGGATTAAATGAGATAAATCATGAGCATGCTATTGCGCCTACTGTTACCAAAGAGCAACCACCAGCCCCCTTCAACCACGCTATGGATCAGTCTGTTATTCATCCTGCTGGTCGCGCCCGCTGCCTTTGCTGCCACTCCAGATACAGATACAACCGCCGCCCACACGAAAAACAGCAGCGGATTGGCGAAGAAGATCAGAAATGACAAACTCACACAATTTCTGAGCCAAGTCACCGCGGAAGACCAGCAGGCGATCAGTAATCTGATCGACCAATACCGAAAAGCCCCCGTCATTAAGCAACCTTTTGATAGCAATCGCCTGAGTTACGGCGCTCCCGGCGCGCCACTACGAATGGTCGAATGGGTTGATATGCAGTGTTCCCACTGCAGAAATCTCTTCATGGCACTGCAGGACATTAAACAGATGGTGCCGGAGGGCTCGTGGAGTCTGGAGTCGCGCAACTACCCACTGGATGGCGAATGCAACCCTCAAGCAGGGCGGTCGAGAAAACCGGGAGTGAGCTGCCTGGCCGCAAAGGTATTGATCTGCACCGCTGATCGCCCTGACGCAGAGAGTGTGCGCCACAAGATTTTTGATCAGCAACGCATCCTCATCAAAGAGCGCATCTGGAATGTGGCGGCCACAGACGAAGCATCGCGAAAAAAACTTGAGGCATGCGTTGACTCCGAGCAGACCCGCGCAACGATACTGGCAGACATCGCGGATGCCGAAGCCTACGGCTTTGAGGGAACGCCGCTGGTCGTTATCAATGGCCGCAAAGCACCAAGCTCTCCGCCTATTGTCTACGCGCTGATTCTGGCTGAAGGTGACGCTGATGCCGAGCCGTTCAAAGCGTTACCACCGCCACAGAAGATAGAAGCACACGATGCCAGCCATGACCATCACTAAGCAGCAATATTCGTTTTAGCCACTAGCAAGATCAATCCATCATGACTGATTTTTTAATCGATCACGAAGTCGCTCTGCGCCTTGGGGCCTTTTTTACTGTTTTTGCGGCCATGGCAATTTGGGAAGTCGTTTCACCGCGCCGTCTACTTACAGTTTCAAAATTGATGCGCTGGGGCAACAATCTCACCCTGGTCGTCTTAAACAGCGTTATTTTACGCCTCATTTTCCCATTGGCTGCGGTGGGCGTCGCTACATTTGTAGAGTCGGCAGGCTGGGGCTTGTTGAACTACTACGGCATACCTCAATGGATAGCAGTTGTTGTGGCGATTGTGGTGATGGATTTTGTCATCTATCTACAGCATGTTCTAGTGCATGCTGTACCTCTATTGTGGCGATTGCACCGGGTTCACCACGCTGACATGGATTATGACGTAACTACGGGCACACGCTTTCATCCCATTGAAATTGTGCTTTCGATGTTGATCAAGTTTTCCATCATCGTTGTTTTGGGTGCACCGGTAGTCGCCGTTATTCTCTTCGAGATTATTTTAAATGCAATGGCAATGTTCAACCACGGCAACGTCGCGCTGCCACAAAGTGCTGACCGCAAGTTACGGCACTGGATTGTAACGCCCGACATGCATCGCGTTCACCACTCGGTAGAGGATGACGAAACCAACAGCAATTTCGGCTTCAACCTCTCATGCTGGGACCGTCTGTTCGGCACATATCGCGACCAACCTCGCGCCGGACATACAGCGATGGTGATCGGTATTTATACCTACCGAGACACCAAACAGGTCCAACAACTACCAGGTATTTTGCTACTACCATTCGTCGGCCATGATTCCGAATACGCGATTAACAGACGACAATGGCAGGATAAAGAGAGCGATAAAAAGCCGCTGAAGTAACTAACTGCCGCTGCGCTTACCTTCTGAATACAAGCATCAAAAAGTGCCACTGACAGAATAATTGCCCGATGGGCAGCACTGGACTTTTTAAAAAGAACGGCGTTTAATCCGCCGAAAAAATACTCGACAAAAACACTTGCATAAAACATTTTCCGCAAAAAAACACAGAGTGGCAAGAGCTTGGCAAAACCCACCAGGGATGGAAAGGTCTGTTAAATAAGGACTCTGCTTCGCTCCAACCACCCTGCGTACACCAGTTAACAGCGTAGAAATTTTTCGTCCACTTACCCTCGCCGGGTGAACCATCACCGCTACACTAAAGATAAAAACGCAAACGTTCATCTACTATATACTAATATTCAAGCCATTCATAAATGTATTGAATTGGTTGTTTTTATCTAATGGGCATTCGTCACTCGTTCAAATAGATTGCTGCAATAACTTAAATCAGATATTCAAGACCGCTCACCTTGCCCTGATCAGTCAAGGTATTGAGAACACAATTCAAGAGCCACTACAGTCGACCAACAGCGGATGCTATGATCACCGACTCTCTTTCAAACCGAGGTGATGGAGATGGCGAAAAAATCGACACAGACACATCAGTTTTGCGGTGCACTCATGCTGGCTATCGTGGCAGGGTGCAGCGCTGACAAAGCGCAACAGCATGTGGAAAAACAGCAGGCCGGGGATATAACAGTGGCTGCCATCACGATGCCCGGCTTTCCCGAGGTAGGAGAGACGGTGACAATGGCGATAGAACTGAGCAGGGCAGGGCAACCAGTAAGCGGCTGTAAGGTCGGTTCCCGGCAATACATGCCCGGCATGGAGATGAGTTCAGACCAAACCGTGCTTGCGCTCACAGAAGGAAGCACCACTCCGGGACACTATCGAAGCAGCGGCCGCAGCGTCGAATTTACTATGGGTGGTGATTGGGTCTTTGAGGTGCAGCTAGATTGTGCTGACGCCAGTAACAGCATCGACTTCAAATATCATCTGGAGTGGCCGGAGTAGAAAACTCTTCAAAGAAAAAACCCAACCAGACAACCATTGGCTGCACTGGTTGGGCGCTCTTCTGAGATCACCCGACTCTCTCTGAGTGCATTGATTAAAGCCAGGGCACCGAAGTTACTTAATAGCCCCCACCAAACTGCCATTAGGCGTCTCTGGTAGGCGCGGCAGGCTCTGCACCGGAAACTCACCGACCAAGCTATTCAGAAAAGCCACGATGTCATCGACCTGCTCATCCTGCAGTGTTTTATTGAGTTGCACCTTGGCCATGACGCGCACCGCTTGTGACAAAGTTTTCACCGAACCGTTGTGAAAATAGGGCGCGGTTAACGCAACATTGCGTAAGCTCGGCACGCGCCACATGTTCATGTCGTCACTATTCTTCGTGCTTTCGTAACGCCCTTTGTCCTCTGACAAGCCATATTTTTTATCATAGTCACTGGGGTAGGTCGGAAACTTCTGGTAGAAACCCTGACCAACTGGCAACGTGGTCGGGCCAGCGAAGTTAGCGCCATTATGGCAGCCGGTGCAGCCTGTATCAGCGAACAGCTTCATGCCCCGCTTCTGCGCAGCAGAGAGTGCGCTCTTATCGCCTTTCAAATGACGGTCAAACGGACTGTTCAGCGTAATCAAAGTCCGCTCATAGGTGGCGATCGCCTTCGCCATGTTGTCGTAACTGACAGCGTTGTCTCCACCGAACACATGCTTAAACTGCTCGACATAACCGGGAATCGCGTTGAGGCGTTCAACCACAGCGGCGGCGCTGGGCATACCCATCTCGATGGGGTTCAGCGGTGGTCCTTTGGCCTGATCTTCCAACGTTGCGGCACGGCCATCCCAAAATTGGGCGGTGAGGTAAGCCGCATTCCACACGGTAGGTGCGTTTCTGCCACCACGCTGACCGTTAACCCCAACGGATGTCGGACGACTATCCGTGCCACCAGACATCACATTGTGGCAAGAGTTACACGACACTGTGCCATCAATCGATAGCCGAGGATCAAAATAGAGCTGCTTGCCAAGCGCCACTTTATCCGCCGTTACAGGGTTATCTGTCGGCGCAGGTGGCAGATCCGGCAGCGCATCAAAAGCAGCCGCATGGGAGGCCGCGAACAGCAGCACAACCCATGTGCTGCACACCTGTAAACTTCGTCTGTATCTATTCATCACTAACACCCTCTAATTAAGTCCGTTGATTTGGAGCGAATCAGTCTATTGACCTTCTCAAGGTTGGTCCAATTGATTTTTATGCAGACAGTTATTGATTTTAACGATTAACAAAACACCCCTACGAAAGCTCCTTAATCAGCAGATTACCCAGCGCAGCGATATGGTCGGCTCGCTCATTGAGCGCCGGGATATAGTGATATTGTTCACCCCCTGCCTGCAGAAATTGCTTACGGCCACCCAGGGCGATCTCTTCCAGAGTTTCCAGACAGTCCGCTGAAAAACCGGGACAGATCACTTGCACGCTTTTTACCCCCTGCTGGACCAGCTGCGGCAGCGTCTCGTCAAGATAGGGCTTTAGCCACTCCTCTTTGCCAAAGCGGGATTGAAAAACCAGACTCCAGCCATCGTCATTCAGCTGCAACTGCTGCGCAATGGCCGCTGCCGTTTTTGTACACTGCACATAGTAAGGGTCGCCATCGTCGCAAAAACGTTTTGGGCAACCGTGAAACGAGATCAACAGACGTTGCGCCTGACCGTACTGTTGCCAACACTCCCGAACCGAGGCGGCGAGCGCACCGATATAAGCGCTATCCAAATGGTAGTCCGAGATCATGCGCAGCGTGGGAACATGACGCCAGCACTTGAAAGTCTCGGCAATCGCATCGAACGATGAAGCGGTCGTCGCTGATGAATATTGAGGGTAGAGCGGCAACACAATGATGCGCTGCGCACCCGATGCTTTCAGTTTTTCGAGAACCGACGCCACCGATGGCTGGCCATAGCGCATCGCCAGCTCAACGACCGGCGCTTGCTCAAGCTGTCCCTCCAGATAGCGCTGCAGTGCCTGCTGCTGCGCACGCGATATGACCATCAGTGGCGAACCTTGATCCGTCCACACTTTTTCATACAGCTTGGCAGAGCGCGAAGGACGAAAGCGCAGGATGAAGCCATTCAGTATCAACCACCAGGGGATGCGCGGAAAATCCACGACGCGCGGATCCCACAAAAATTCGCGCAGATAGTCATGCAAAGCTTGCGGCGTCGGCGCCGCAGGGGTGCCAAGATTGATTAATAAAACGGCGTCAGCGGATGCGCTCTGCTGTGGTTCAGATGAAACGGGTTGCATTGGGTCCTCTGTGTGACGTGTTGTCGGTTGGCAATGAAAGCGGCGAGGGAAACAGCGCGTCGTTAACGCAATGGCGTCAGCTCCCCACTGCTGCGATAGCGGCGGTAATCGTCAAGAATCAGCGCGTGATCAAATGCGAGCCGTTGCGGCAGTGCATCGAGATCAAACAGATCCAGCGCCTTGGCATCATCCTGCGCTTTGGGGATACCGGCACCCTCTGCAACGTAAATAACACTCACCATATGACCGCGTTTATCGCGAGCCGGAGATGAGTAGCAACCGAGCAGCACTTTGAGTTGAATATCCAGGTTCGTCTCTTCGCGCGCTTCGCGCACGGCGGCCTGCTCCAGGGTCTCGCCCACATCGACAAACCCACCGGGCAGCGCCCAGCCCGATGGCGGGTAACGACGCTCGATCAACACAATCGAGGTTGAAGGACCATTGGGAATTTCGATAATCGTATCGACGGTAATAAGCGGTGTAACCGGTTTGTTCATTGTTTATGCGTGATCCCTTAAGTCTGGTATACAATCGATGCCCCGAATCAAACCTGCAAGTAGTTGCTGCATGGTGATTTCGGGTATTTTTTAGCAAACCGTTTTGTTAATAGTTCACTGCTCTCTGCGCCAACACATGCGCCAATACAGAAGTACGGTGAAAGCTAAAATAACCAATTAGCCGGAAACGAGTCAAACCAAAACAACAACAGGTGGCAGCGCCCCTAACATCGAATGCATCGTGCAATCCAAAAATAGAAACCAATAAATAGAAAAGAGCCAAGCCATGTTAAATCGCTGGAACGATAACGACGCCGCCCAATACACCACAGATCTCGCGCTGCGCGTCTATACGTCACGACTGCTGGGGCAAGATCCATCATTGGTGCTACACGGTGGCGGTAACACTTCAGTCAAGGTGACTGAACAGAATATCGTCGGTGAGCGCGAAGAGATCCTCTACGTAAAAGGCAGCGGCTGGGATCTGGCGACCATCGAAGAGGCAGGATTTGCGCCGGTGCGTCTACCCCACCTCAAAGCGCTGGCCAAGCTCGAAACCCTGCCTGACCCAGTAATGGTCAATGAACTCAAGACCCACATGACACAGGCATCGGCCCCCTCGCCCTCTGTAGAGACCATTCTTCACGCTATCTTGCCGTATAAATATGTTGATCACACCCATGCCGATGCGGTGGTAACGGTCACCAATACGCCCAGCGGACTAAAGCACATCGAAGAGATCTACGGCGATTCAGTCGTCGTCATCCCCTATGTCATGCCAGGGTTTGACCTTGCCCGCCTCTGTGCTGAGCGCTTTGCCGCACAAGCGACAGACAAGACCGTGGGCATGGTGCTGCTCAACCACGGTATTTTTTCATTTGCCGAAACGGCCAAAGCATCCTACGAACAGATGATCACACTGGTCACACAGGCCGAAGCGTATCTGAAAAAGAAGAAAGCCTGGAGCATTGCATCTGCGCCCAGCGCAACCATTGCCGAGCCCTCTTACAATCAGCGCAGCGAGATCGCCCAACTGCGCGCGAAGATCTCCGCAACGGCTGGCGCCGCCATGATTCTCTCAATTCA
>JAADGQ010000141.1 GCA_013152295.1 Gammaproteobacteria bacterium
CTTGAATAATCGGCTTTTTCTGCTTCGGTTTAGGTTTGATTTTCGGCTTAGGCTTGGGTTTTGGCGGAATAACCCGTTTGGGTGGCGGCTTGATGGTGGGTTTGACCACGGGTGGAGACACTACCGCAGGTGGCGCTGTGGTCGTCTCTGCTACAGCAGCCAGCAAGCTGACATGCAACAATGGCGGCGAAGGCTTTGCTGGGAGTACTGGCGCCGGGGTGGGCAGCGCTAGCCACATTGCAATACCGCCGTGCAGCAACAGAGCGATCAGCAGCGTCATGCTCATCTGCAGGCGCGTAATGGTCACTGGCGCTGTTTCATACGCCGTTTCTTGATACACCGCATCGGGCATTGCTTGCAACACGGCTGCAGACACTACTTTTGTACTGTCGCCAGCGCAACATTGCTGCCGCCCGCTGCGCGAATTTCATCCATGACTTTGAGCAGTTGCTGCACTTCAGTATGCGCATCACTTTTCAGGATAACTGCTGAGTCAGCAGCCTGTTTCAGTAGCGGCTCAATAGCCAGACGCAACGAGTCCAGTGCGATGCGCTCGCCGTTAAGCGCAAGTTCGCCAGCCTGATTCAGTGACACCGTAATCGATTCGGTTTCGGTCACCGTTGCACTACCCGACTCAGGCAGCTCCAGCTCAATCGCTTCAGGCACCATAAAAGTACTGGTGAGCATAAAAAACACCAGCAGCAAAAAGACAATATCGATCAACGGCGCAATATCGAGATGAGAGTGAATGCGCGCGCGGCCCTCAAATTCCATGCGTCTCATCCTCAATGCGCTCATCATCGCGGCTGGCAATATAGTCGGGCGTTTTACCGAAATGGCGCAGCACGCGCACGCTGACATCCTTCATCGCGGCACGCACGTGATCCACCTCCCCTTCCAGGTAGTAAAAGGCTGCCATGGCAGGGATAGCAACGGTTAGTCCAAAAGCGGTGGTCAGCAGCGCCTCCCAGATACCGCCGGAGAGGATGGATGGATCAACGCGGCTACCAGCCTCTTCGAGGCGCATAAACGCGGCAATCATGCCAGTAACGGTGCCCAATAACCCCAGTAGCGGACTCAAGTGTGCGATGGATGACAAGCCGCGCAACCACGACTCAAGATTGCGGATCTGTGCCGAACCGACGCGACTCACTTCGGCCTCAACATCTTTGGCCGACATGGCACGGTCCGCGCCACAACGTATAGCACTCTCCATTACAACGGCGACCGGGCTGCGCTGCTGTTGTAACGTAGCCAACGCGCCGTTGTGATCATCTTTTTGCAGTGCCGCCAGTGCCGGGTCAACAAAGTCCAGACGACGCACACCACTGCGTAAAAATTGAAACAGCTTAAGCAGAATGATGGTAACAGCCAGCACAGAGAGGCCGAGCAAGACATACATGACCGGCCCACCTTGCCGGAACAGTTCCACTATATTCATAGGTTATAAATCACTAATTATAAAAAAGGCCATGGGCGACAAGCCATAAAGCCTGCCACCCATAAACAACTCACTCCAAGCCCAACAAGCTACGAGCATTGAAATTACATATCCATCTCAACGCCTGCATAAACAAATCTTGGCAAACCACCCCGTGCACCGTGAGGCTGGCGCGAGACGATATACTCTTCATCAAAGAGGTTTTGCACCCCACCGAAGAGCTTCACCGTTTCGTTGATGCGGTAGAAAGCCGTCGCATCAGCACTGAAGTAGCTATCAGTTTTGCCATACCGGGCATCGGGATTGCCATCGCCGTTGATTTGAGTGTTGACATTGTTGGCGCTGGTATAGGTCTCACTCACATAGTTGCCAGTAATAAACGCGCCCCACTGCTCTGCCTCGATACCAGTGCCCAGACTCAGTGTCAGCTCCGGTATGTAAGGGACATCATTACCCGCTCTGCCGAAGCTGAAGATTGACTCGGCATCTTTCGATTTGGAGTCGTTTTTCTGTTCCGCATTGGTATAGGTCACACTCAAGAAGTTGGGGTTACTCACGCCCCAGCCATTGGCAAGCCCTGCATCATACTGCAGCGCGAATTCAACACCAAGGGTATCCACTTCGCCAAAGTTTTCATCGTTACCGGTGCCGGTACCGCCCACGTTGTCAACCACGATCAAGTCTTTAAAAGCAGTGTAGAAAAAAGTGGCTTCCGCAGCGAGTGCCTGCGGTGCATTGGTGTAACGTGTGCCAATCTCGAAAGCTGTGCTGGTTTCCGGGTCGAGACCCGCACGTGTGCCGCGTGGGCTGGGCGTAGAGTAGCCGGTGTGCAGACCACCAAAACCGGTCCATTGGTCGTTAAACTGATAGGCCGCGCCCACCCCGTATGCATTGACACTAAAGCTGTTCTTTCCATCCCGGCCTTTTGTGCCACCCGCACTTTGCAACGTACCTTTTGGGTCTTCGGAAGTCTGCTCCAGTGTCTCGTAACGAACGCCGGGAGTAATCGTCCAGGCACCTGTCTCAATGGTGTCTTGAACAAACAGGGCGATCGCTTCTGTTTTCTGAAAACGATCACCCGCACCACCCGGCACGCCTGGGGTCATCCCTGTGATCGTACCGTTAGCTGCTTGAGCATAGCTATCTTCCCACTGAAAGCGTCTGATTTGATCCTGATGCAGACGAACGCCAGCCGTCACTTCATGCTGAATATCGTCTTCGCCAAAGCGAAAATAGCCGACGGATTCAATCCCCTCTGCTTTGTATTTACGATTATTGGCCTTGATTTTCAGATCACATGCCGCAGCGCCCTTCATGCAGTCCTGCGACAAACCGGGTGTCGCCAAAACTTTAGAGAGTTTGTCGCCATTAACCTTGTTGAGCTTGTACCAGTTACGTTTGAAGTCGGTCTGGTAGAGCGTGGTAATCACATCAACATCATCGTTAGGGCTGATGCTCCAGCGCAACGAAGTCTGCCTCTGCTCGCTTTTCATATTGTCAAAGCGTGAGGCCGCATATCGGCGTGTCGGGTCGACCTTAAAATCTGCCTCAGTCAGACCAAGATAGGTCTCGTTGGCATCAAGGTCGCTACTGCCATGCTTGAATTCAAAGCGTTGATAGGTCGCGGTATTTGGCTCCCACGACAGCTTGACCATGGCATCCGTTTTATCAAAACCAGCATCACCACCGTCGCGAAAATCGGCCGTCTCATCGATCTTTTTAAAGCCGTCATTTTGGCGACGGTAACCCTCGACCAGCACACCAACCTGCCCGGCAGCAGTATCAAATGTGTTACCAAAATAGGCATGGGTGCGCTGCTCGTTAAAACTGCCAAAAGTGGCTTTCAGATAGGCCTTTTCCCGTGTCGGGATCGGCGTTGACAGGTAGTTAACCACACCACCCGTGGTGTGCGGACCATATTTAATCTGACTGGAGCCTTTGAGTACCTCCAACCCGCTCATGCGCCCGGTGGTGGGTGAGTAGTACGCCGCTGGCGCGGTGTAGGGCGCCGGTGACATCATCACGCCATCCTCCATGATGGTGACTTTAGAGCTGCGCGTGGTGTCGACCCCGCGCAAACTGATGTTGGGAAAGAGGCCAAAGCCATCCTCTTCGCGCACATAAACACCAGGAACCTTGCGTAGCGCCCGATTCACATCATCGTAATTTTGCTGACGAATATCCTCTTTTGTCACCACCTGGGCAGAGCCGGGTATCTTCTCAATATTAGCTGGATTGCCAACCACCATCACTTTATCCAGCACTTTGGCTTTGCTCTCTGGCTCTACAGAATCATTATCTGCTGCACCCGCTGGCAAAGCCAAGGCGAGCAAAGCGATAGTGCTGGCATCGCGGAGTAGACGATGTTGTTTTTTCACAGATTCATTCTCCCTCATATCGTTTTGTAGTTAATGCCGCCTTGCTCGTAGCGCGATGGTTAGCGCCGACGCAGGGGCTGAGACTAGCTGGCTATTGCTGCCCCAAAACTGGGTGATTGGCTGGCTGAGAGGGATTATGAATGGGTACGCCGCAAAAGTAAATGATAATCGTTATCATTCGTATGTAAATCCATCTTTGCCCTGATTGCAAGTAAGCCATTCGTTCAATGCTCAAATCACCCCTCCCCCGACTACTCCTGCCAAATCCTCGCAAATGGCTGCACTTCGATTGCAGATAACTATTTGTTGTAACCACTTGTAACCACCTTGCAAAGCAAGCGCATTGAAGCAGCGCGTCGTTTGGTCGATAAACAGCGAAGCCGTTGTGTTCGTCTGAGGCATTGAAACGGACAGGATCGCAGGCTGCCAAAAACGCTGGTGCGTAGCATCAGCCCCTGAGAATAAGCGTTGGTAAAGGAGTACGTTATGAGGTTAGCTGTTATGAAGACTGCAAAGGTGGTACTTAAAGGCGCCATCTTTGCCACTGCTCTCGTTTTAACCGGGTGTGGCGGTGGGAGCAGCGGGAGCGATGGGAGTACACAGCAGACGACCAACATCGAAGGCACCGCGCTTGCGCCCAGTGGTACGGTTGCGCTGCTTGAACGGCGCTCTATCATGGTCGCCACCATCGATTTTTTGATCCCCTCGGCAGCGGCCATGATCACCGGACTACAGCCGGTGGGCGGCGCAACGGTAGAACTCATCCGCATTGACGACGACGGCAACCAGGTGGGGGATGTGCTCGCCTCGACAGTCACCTCGATTACAGGAACTTACAGCCTAGCACTACCATCGGGCGTCAGCTTTGCGGGCAACCTGATTGTGCGAATCACCGGAAACGGTGTCGGCCCCGGCAATGTCATGAGCGCCATGGTGGTTGAGCAGAGCGTCGACATCACCCCCGTCAGCGAATTTATTTTGCAGAAGTTTATCAACAACGGTACCGCGCTCGATTCACTGGCGGTCAACGAAGTGGTCACCCTTAGAGGCCAGGTCGAGGAGTTTGATCTGACAGCCACATCGGATATGAGCACCATGCTGGCTCAACTTGAGGCTGAAACAGGGCAGCTTGTGGATAACGAGGTCGCGGTGATCAACAGCACACCGGGTGACGGCGCAGCAGTCGCCGGTATCTGGAGGCTCAGCACATTCGGATTAGGTCTGCACGACACCGATGGCGAACAGGTTGGCACATTTGCGATGGATGCCAGCGTTGAGACTCTCACGGTCACCGACGGCGGTAGCGGTGACCTAACCATTATCAGTGGCGCTTCTGAGAATCTTTTTACCAATTTTGTCACCGATTCAAACGGCACTGTCATCTATCACGAAGCCCAAATTGGCTCCGGTGACGACGAAACTTTCGACGCGAGTGTTGATAGCGACGACAACATTCAGGTCTCGTTTCCGTTTGAAGAAGAGCTTGAATCGGTGAATCTGGGCAACGACTCCGACGGCCCCGACTTCGGCTGGCGCAGGCCTGGGGGCACCACCATTGCTACCGATACAGGCAACGGGAATATCAAAATAATGATATTCCGCGAAGCGGGCGTACGTTACGCAACGACCGATACAAATGCCGATGGCGTTAAAGATGCGCTCGACCCCAATGCCCGCTCCGGCGATGAAGTGCTTCTCGGTTTAGATATTTTATTGAAACAGGGCAGCGGTATGAGCAACGCTAGCCTGAGTGGTGATTACGGCGTCGTGACCATGGGTGTCGAAGTGCGCACCACGCCAGTAACGACTGATCTCAACGCCGGGACAGGCGTCATAACGTTCGATGGCAGTGGCGCGCTATCAGCGCTGGCCAACACCTTTAACGACATCAACGTCACCCGCACCACCTCTCCGGGCGTTGCACTCGCAACAAACAGCACTGATGACCCCGATCCACTCATGGCCAGCTACAGCGTTGACTCCGAAGGCAGGCTGAATCTGGACTTTGGTGGCGGCGAGAGTGAAGACGGCGTTGTCAGTGACGACGGCACGCTCTTTGTCACCATTGATGGCATGACAACCGATAGTGGCGGCGCTCCCGGCACTCCCACCACCATCATCACCTCTAAACAACAGATAACCGTAGGCACTCAACTAGGTAGCGTTGCGCCAGATCTCGCGGATGCCGTCTATCGTTTCTTTCCGTTTATAACCAGCTTTCAAAGCAACGGAGCGACTGAACTCTTCACCGCTAGCGCCGACGCTCGTCTAACCTTCAACAGCACTGCCGATAGCGCCATCGTCAACAACAGTGATGTCGGTTTTGAACGCAGCAGCGATACTGCGCAGGTAGCAGCAATCGTTGACGACGAGGGAGACGACACAACTTTCGCCGTAACCACCTTGAGCAACGGCGCCATCACCATGACGCTGAATGACGGGGTAGATGATGTCAGTGTGCAGGGTTTCGTCTCCGCCGATGGCAAATTGATGGTGCTGCGTCTGCATGGGCAAGACGTGGGCGATCCCTCTGCGCTACAGGACTTGGGCATTATCCTGGCCGTCAAACAGTAAAGTAACGCTACCCGTAGGAGCGGCGCCTCGCCGCGATTGGGTCTGGCAGCGGGATTCATCGCGGCGAGGAGCAGCTCCTACATCAGGTGTGCATTTATCAAAATATGACGATCACCCCATACAAGCCATCAGCAAGCCATTTTGTGGGCGATGCCCAGCCTATCCGGCTTTTACCTCCACAATATCCGCCTTGGTGCTGTTGATAAAATTGAGTACATCGCTCCGCTCTTGAGTCGGCACTTGAAAGTGATCCAGCGTATCCCCCAGATGATCGACCAAACGGCTCCAATCACTGTCACTAATGCCCATGCCGCGATGCGCTGTGCGGTTATCCCGTCCGATATAGAGCACCGGTCCACCGGCGCTTGCGCAGAGAAAATCGATAAGTAGCTGTTTTTCCCGGTCGATACCGTCGGCTCCGCGGTTCTGCCAAAAACGGCCTAACTGAGAGTCCGACATCAGACGGGGGAGCAGGTTATTCGCGACTGCCGCGATGGCATCGTAGCCACCCAGGCGTTGATACAGGGACTGCTGTTCACTCATGGCGTCTCTCCTCAATTCAACAACGAAGTTTGACTGTTCAGATTAACGCTGAGCGTTCAACAAATGGTGACATTCACATGATCATTTTGTGACTTTTTTGTGGCAGAGCATTTGTGGCAAAGCACATGTAAAGAGCGCACGATATTAATGATTGCGTCAATATTCGCAGTCAAACCCGAAAACAAAAAACATCACCGTAGGCCTGATCAAGCCTAAGCGGATCAGGCGTTGATACGCAGGGAAGCCTCTCGCCCGTTCCGCCAAGGCTTGAACGGGCCTACCGGTTGCAGGTATGAATAGCGGCATAAATATTCGCAACAATTAACACATCAGCACGGCAACACCAGCAGGTAACCGACACCGGAGACCGTTTGAATAGGCAGCTCGGGCAATTTTTTGCGCAGTCGCCGCATCAGTGAGCGCAACGACGCGTCACTCACAATGACGTTTTTCCAGATCTGCGCTTCGATCTCTTGATAGTGAACAACGCGATTGCACTTGCTCACCAACTGCTCAAGCAACACCAACTCCTGCCGGGTCAACACCAGTGGAACTTCTGCCTTTTTTAGCGCCCGCTGAGCAGGAAAAAAAGTGTAGCCATGACCAAGCACGACAGGCTCATCCAGCTCAGTGAGGCGCGCCCGGTAATTCTGTAGCTCGTCTTCAATACGTTGGTGTTTGAGATTATTACGATAAGCCTGAATCAGGTGTCCACAGGTGGTCAAAAAAGGCTGCAAACGATCAATCAGTGCACGGCTATATCCCTGCTCCCGATTGGCAATGCCCACCATCCCCAACAATTCACCGCCACCATAAAACGGGATGCCGATAAACGCATTGAGAGGCGGATGACCCTGCGGCAGACCACAACGGCGCGGATCATTATCTGGCCGGTTACTGATCACCGGCTGCCCTGTTTTCAGCACACTGCCATAGAGCGAATCAAACTTTGAAAAGAGCATGCCCCGCTGCTTAACTTCATCATAAAGCTTTCGCGTCTGCGCGTTCCAGGCGATATCGGTCGTCGCATAGCTCTTAATGTAAGGCTTATTATCGTCTGAATAGAAGACCTCACCGATAAACCCATACTCACTACCCGTCAGCTCCAGTAACGTCTCCAACAGTCCGTTGAACAACACATCAGGGTTGGTCTCAGCGATATATTGAGACAATGCGGTAGTCACCGCATTCAGCAACAGCACTTCGGATATGGGCGACTCTTTCAGAGTCATGTCTGTTTATCTCCCGTCAGCAAGATGGTACGCCAAGCCGATCAATTCGCTATCCGCTCTTCCAAATCATTTGGCACAACAAAATAGTAACGTTTTCCTTGTTTGGTTTTTATCAATAACTTAAGCGTATCCGCCATCTGCAGCAAATCCTTGCGCGCCACGTCGTAGGATATACCGTGCGAGCGCTGATGCTCCTGAACCACATAGCTAAAGCGAGGATGTTTAAGCGCGTGACGCAAAAGAGCGAGTTGCCGAAAGTTTAATTTTCCGTGCAAGCGTGGATTATCCACCAATAGTCGTTTTGCTTCGCTTATTCCCTGTGATTTTTTCTCAAGAAAAATATGCAGCGCCTCAATAGCTTGATGGATGACATCCAGCTGATGTACTAGAAAATAGGTTAAATCATTGTCATCAGTCTCTGTGTGCAAAAATGCATTCGCATACTGCGCGGGCGCCCGCTTAATAACCCTTGAAATCGAGACAAATTCCGCCAACCAATAACCTTGCTTCGCCATAGACCAATAAAACAGTGCGCGTGCGGTTCGACCATTGCCGTCACAGAATGGGTGGTCGTAAGCCAACATGAAGTGCAGCGTTATCGATTGAATGACGGGGTGTAAAAAAGTCTCCCCCGCGTCTACGCTACTGCCACGATTTGCAAAATCACACAAGGCATCCATTCGCTCCGGAAGTTGTTTCGCGAGCGGCGGAGTATGCAGATACTTTTGGGTGGCATTATCCACCACATGAATTTCATCTGACACCGTGCGGAAACGCCCCACTGAAGCCTCATTCAGGGTGTTGCGAGTAACCAAGCGATGGAGCTCAAATACAATGGATGGCGTCAACGCTTCATCTTTGATCTCTCGAATAAACTGCATCGCCAGATAGTTATTCAGAATCATCTGTTCGCTGTTGTTTTTAGGTGCCCGGTCTTGGCGAATCATCTCCTTTGCGACATCCCGTGTGGTTGAAGCGCCTTCCAGCTGACTTGAGTTGATCGCTTCCTCAATTAATGAGCAAATCAGGTAGGTATTGCGTGTTTGGTCATTGGTAATTGTGTCATCGGATTGAATGCTTCCAGCGGCGTGGCGATCTAACCAGTGCAACTCATGCGCAATTTTATCGGGCACTGCAAACTGAAACGGCCGCCCCTGCTTGTCTTTCAACGGAAGCGGCTTATACAAATTTCTTCGCGCAGTTTTGATGCTGAACCACCACTGTTCACTACTCAATCCGGGCGAGGGGGATGTGGGGGGAGCAAGGTGCCGCAACTTGTCCCAGTGCAAATAACGTCCCTTTGAATCAACTGGACTCGCGCCGCCGAGTAAGCGCAAAAATAGCTCGCCGTCATCGCCTGCAATAGAGCGAGACATGTCACCATAATCAGGAGGTGATACCGGTATTTTCATTCGAATAACTTCTTTAAATACATAATAGTAAATAAACCCAGCCCGACGATATACTTGATTCTGAAAAACAAGTATATCAGGTAAAATAGGGGCTAAACGAAACCGGATGAAAATAGCGAGCTAGAACGTGATCCTGCCGAGATCAACGACTGA
>JAADGQ010000170.1 GCA_013152295.1 Gammaproteobacteria bacterium
TGTACTTCGATTCCGCTCGACAGACGCGCGGGTTTCGTGCGCGCGCTGGCTGTGGCCCCTTTGACTCCCGGCGTTGTCTCGGTGATGGTGAGCGTTACCGATTGTGGTAACTGAATGCCGAGAATTTTATCGTCCATAATCAGGGCTGTGATACCTTCGAGCCCTTCGTAAAGGTAGCCGACCTGTTCTTCGATGTCGGCACGGTTGAGTTCGTACTGGCTGTAGTCATCCGTGTTCATAAACACGTAAGCATCGCCATCTATGTATGAAAACTGGACTTGGGTGCGGATGCAATCGGCCTCTTTAAGGAAGTCGTCTCCCTTGAATGAGTCATCCAGTTTTTGGCCGCTGCATAGATTGGTGAAGCGTATTTTATAGAGTGTTGATGCCCCTCGCGATGATGGACTTTTGGCTTCAATAGTTTTTACTGCGTGAGGGGTGCCGTTGATGTCGATAACATCTCCCCGTTTTAAGTCGCCTGCTTTAGGCATTCTCTCTTCCTTAAATTATGATTTATGGCACGACCCGTTGGTTAGCAGTAGCCGTGGTGGTTCTTCGGGCGGTCGTAGTGGGGCGTATTAGAGCGGCGATCGGGCGTTGCTGTCAATGCGGTGTTGTTAGCGTTGGGCGTTAAAATCGGGGCGAATTTTCACTTGTTTTATGTGGGTATATTGTGTTTGTTAGTTGCGTAGAATTGGTTCTACCATTTGCTTCCGTGGATGGTGTACACTCCCTACTGCTGCGGTTTTTATTTTGGTGTAGGCAGGATAGGTAGGATCCATCTGGTGTGCCCTCTGAATATTCCATTCCATAATCTGCAGAAATAACGAGTTGTTGGTTTTTAATATAAAATTGAAGGTAAGTGTAAATGGCGACAGGTACAGTCAAGTGGTTTAATGAATCCAAAGGGTTCGGTTTTATTGCTCAAGATGGTGGTGGTGATGATGTGTTTGTACACTTCAGAGCTATTCAGGGTGATGGTTTCAAAACATTAATCGAAGGTCAGAAAGTTAGCTACGAACTTGAAGATGGTCCGAAAGGGCTGGCGGCGGCAAACGTCGTTCCACAATAAAAAGAACGACCAAAGAATAAGAAGTCTGATATTTTTTGATAGAACCCCGCCTTCAGGCGGGGTTCTTGTTTTGTAGCAGTGCGTGGTTTGTTGTTGTGATGCTTTTGGTGCTGTGTCGGCTGCTCGCACCAAGCGGTGGGGTGGCCAGTTAGTGAGCCATGTTCATTTTATACGCTATTCCTCAAGACCTCTTTCCCTTGTTGTTCCCTCTTCAACGTGATCTGTTCAGACTGCCCATCTGTGTGCTGCGAGTGTTATGACGCAACGGGTTGATGTGCTTGTGATTGGCGCGGGCGCCTCTGGCTTGATGTGTGCTGCTGAGGCAGGCAAGCGCCAACGCAAGGTGCTGGTGTTGGACCATGCCAACAAGGCCGGGAAAAAAATTCTCATGTCAGGCGGTGGGCGCTGCAACTTTACGAACCGCTCTGTGGCAGCGGACAACTACCTCTCTCGAAATCCCCATTTTTGTAAATCTGCATTGAGTCGTTATAGTCAATGGGATTTTCTGGCGCTTGTGCAGCAGTATGAGATTTCTTATCACGAAAGGTCTCATGGCCAACTGTTTTGCGATAATAGCGCTAAAGATATTTTGAATATGCTGCTTTCCGAGTGTCGTTGCGCCGGGGTCACGATTCGCTTGAATAGCGCGGTAGATAGCATTGTTAAACAGTCTGATGGTTGGTTTGCACTGCACAGCAGTGACGGAGAGATTCTCAGCCGCTCTGTAGTGATCGCCTCGGGGGGGCTCTCGATACCGAGAATGGGGGCGACACCTTTTGGTTATAAAATAGCCCGGCAGTTTGCCGTCAACGTGTGGCCGACTGTTGCGGCGTTGGTCCCATTTACGTTACAGCCCCACGATAAAGAGCGACTGTCGTATCTATCGGGTATCGCCGTTGACTCCGTTGTTAGCCATGCGCAGCAGAGTTTTCGTGACAATATACTGTTTACGCACCGGGGTCTGAGTGGTCCGGCGATTTTACAGATCTCCTCCTATTGGCAGCCGGGGGAGGCGATTGAAATTAATCTGTTGCCTGATTGTCAGTTACAGGATGAGCTGCTGGTGGCGCAACAGCAGCGGCCGCAACGCAGGCTCAAATCAGTACTAGCCCACTACTTGCCGAAAAGAGTGGTGGCCGCGTTCGTGGCCGATGAGTTGCTTGATCAACCCCTGCAAACGATGTCGCGCAGCCAGATGTGCTCTGTCGCTAACCTGTTTCATCGTTGGAGTATCAAACCTAACGGCACCGAAGGTTATCGCACGGCAGAGGTGACAGCCGGTGGTGTGGACTGTGATGCGCTGTCATCAAAAACCATGGAGTGCCGTGAGGTGCCAGGTCTATATTTTATTGGCGAAGTGGTTGATGTGACGGGTTGGTTGGGTGGTTACAACTTTCAGTGGGCATGGTCTTCAGCGTGGTGTGCTGGTCAGTATGTGTAAGTCTAATTCAGTGTTTATTCCAAAGGTTTCAAAGTAATGCCGATCGCTCTCTATACGCATCGTCAACAGCTGATCAAGCGCTATTTCCTTTTAGCGTATTTCATTGCGGTGGTTATATGTAGCCGCTATTTTGAAGGGGCGCTCGCTCTTGTTGATCTGCGCACGACTTTCTTTAATGCAGCTATTTTGTTGACCTACCCGGTTATCTACCTGCTACCAGCATATTTGTTGACCCGCTTTGCACTGTGGAGTGCGCGTCTGTTGCCCAGTAAGCGGGCGCTACATCCGTTGGTCGCGACTGTTGCGGTGATCTCTACAGCTGCGATTAACATGGCGCTGCTTGCCGATAGCAAACTGTACGAATTGTACGGCTTTCACATCAACGGCTTTGTGATCAACCTGGTCTCAACGCCCGGTGGTATTGAGTCGCTGGGTGGCGATATGCAGACCAAAATCAGTTTTGCATTGGTTGCGTTTGCCGCGTTTGCTTTTCATGCGTTGCTGTTGTGGGCTGTGGTGCACCTGTCGAGCAACAGTGGTTTGGCGGCCAACAAGCGGCGGCTTAGGTGGCTACTGGTGATTTTTATCGTCGTTGCTATTAGCGAACGCATCGTTTTTGGGGTGAGCGATATCCAGCTGCACGGCCCTGTTCTGGAATCGGCTGAGCGCTTGCCTATTTATGGCAACGTTACTTTTCGTAGTGCCGCTGCTCGTCTGGGGTTTGTTGTTGAGCAGCGCAAAAAAGGTTTTCGCATCGGCCAGAAAAACCTGGAACTAAACTATCCGCAAGCGCCACTGCAAGTGAACGCACCGGACAAGCCACTCAATATTATCTTTCTGCTTGCAGAGTCGCTGCGCTGGGATATGTTGACACCGGAGATTATGCCCGCGACCTATCAGCTGGCCGAGCACGCGTTAAAGCTGGAAAATCACTACAGTGGTGGCAATGGCACCCGTCAGGGGCTGTTCTCTTTTTTCTACGGTTTATACGGCTCTTATTGGGATGCATTTCTGCATTCAGAAAGGGGGCCGGTATTGATCGATGTTTTGCAGCAACAGAATTATCAAATTAATGCTTATACCAGTGCTGCTTTCACCTATCCCGAGTTTGACCGGACTCTGTTTTCGCAGCTCCCTGCAGACGCTTTGCATCAGTTCGATGGCAGCGTGAGTGTTGTTGATCGTGATCAACGCAACACATCGGCCATTATCAAGTCGATTCGTGACCGCGACCCTCAACGTCCGTTTATGATGTTCATGTTTTACGAGTCAACACATGCACGCTACTTTTTTCCAGAGGCGCTGGCGATTCGCAAACCTTTTCTTGGGAATTTGAACTACGCGACCATGTCGCGCAAGTCGCTGCGCAAAGATATCGACCAGCTTAAAAATCGTTATGTGAATGCCAGTCACTACGTGGATACACAAATTGCACGGGTGATCACTGCTCTTAAGCAAGAAAATTTAATGGACAATACCATTCTCATTGTCTCTGGTGATCACGGTGAAGAGTTTATGGAGAAGGGGCATTGGGGGCATAATGCCGGTTTTTCCGAAGAGCAGGTGCGTACACCGATGGTCATTTGGCTGCCTGGAACCGAGGCGAACGTTGTTACATCGATTACCAGCCATCTCGATATCGTACCAACATTGATGCCACTGTTGGGCGTGAGCAACCCGCGCGCTGATTACTCTTTGGGCATCGATCTGCTGGGTGATGGGTCGCGCCGTTATACGGTGGTCAGCGACTGGGCCGGGGTGGCTTATGTCGGACCAGAGTATAAATTTAATATACCTTTTCGTTCAGAGTTCTCCACTCGCAGTGTGCTGCGCACTAAAGATGACCGTGAAGTGGAAGACCAATTAGATTTTTTTAGTCGCTTCAATGATGACCTGAAAGCGATGATTGAAAATGCCAAGAAATTTTCTAAAAAATCCCAATAGATGCCTTTTTGCATCCTGAACAACCTACGGGCAAAAAATCTCTTTCAACGCCTCGATGATTTTTTTAAAGGCGGGGTGGGCGAGGGCGTAGTAGACCTGTTTGCCATTGCGCTTGCAGGTGAGCACACCCATAGTGCGCATTTTGGCCAGATGTTGCGAAAGGTTGGATTGACTGAAGCCGGTCGCGGTTTGCAGTTCAGTGACATTGCAGGGGCCATCCAGCAACAGACATAAAATGAATAGACGGCGGTCATTAGCGATCGCTTTCAAGGCTTCAGTCGCGGCGGCTATTTTGTCTGGATCGATACTGTCTTTCATTTGAACTTAATCTGCCAAGTAGGTAATCATCTTTTTATTGCTATTTTAGAGCCCGTAGCGCAGTGCAACATAGATATTGTCGTTGTGTTGGAATTGGCCAAAAAAAGTATACGCCTGGTTGCCGTGAAAGATATTGGCCCCCAGCTCGTATGACCAGTGATCGTCAACGCTGTAGTGTAGTTTGGGGCGCAGGTAGTAGTCTCTGTCAGAAGTTGAATAGCGCAAAAACAGTGATGCGGTGAGTTTTTGATCAAGCGCCAGCCAGGTGACTCTTGCGCCTATTTCGTGGCGATTTTGACGCGCAGCGGGGAGTGCGCCCGGCAGGCTCTGGCGGTAGGTACCGTAGTCAAGCATGCGTGTGCTGTAGAGCTGCATGGCCAGTGTCAAGTTGGCGATCAGTTCGTGTTCATAACCCAACAGCAGGCGTTGTTCACTATTGTTGATGAGTGGATTGCGGCCGCTGGCGTCATCTTTGGAATCGTAATAGCCCCACTCACCATTGACGATGCCGCCAAGTAGCGGACCGCGCAGGCTGGCACCGTAAACGCTGAGGCGCGGAAATAGGGCATTGCCGCTGTTCGGATCGGCGCCCGCAGGACTCTTCCAAAAACCATCATAACCGTAGAGCGCAATTTCAAAAGTGGCGAGATTGCGGTAGAGGCGTAGTGCAATCTCATCATCACTAAACCAGCTGTGCGGTTTTTCAACACTGATCACGGCATCGGTTCCGGCGATGCGCCCCAGGTTTGCGTTGTAGTAGGCGGCTCTCTCGCCATCGATGTAACGGTCGGCATCGAAGCGTGGCGTGTAGACCAGATCGAGGTTGGCGCTGTCGCTAAACAGTGAGAGTTTCAGTGCGTCCGAAGGTGCTTTGAGATAAGCATCGTCACGACCAATCAGGAATGAATTCCAATCTTTGGGGAACAGGTCGTTGATGAATATCAGGTCGCCGGTGCCCCAGGTAAGGATCTGCCGCCCCAGACGAATGTCGACCATTGATAGCGGTGAGAAGACGATGTTGGCGCTGCGCAGGTCGAGCCAGCCTTGGCCCGTTTCTAACTTGGGGCGTTGCTCAGTGGCGCTGTCATCGTAGAGCAGATCTGCGCTGATGTTGACGCTGAAACTGTTGAAGGCGCGCTCTGTTGTCAGTTGCAGGCGCGTTTCAGCAACAGGGTGTCGGGTGAGGACGTTTCGACTTTTACGCCACTGGCCAAAGCGTGCCTCCAAAAAACCGTCGGTCTGCCAGGCCGGTGACTCATCGCTCTGCCAGTTTTCTTCACTTTCCGGGTTGGATGAGAGCCCGCTTGGTAGCTCAGGCAATGTGCCTAAACCTGACGGCAGCTCGGGCTCGTTGTTTAGCCCTGTGGGTAGCATAGGTTCGCTTGCGTCGATGAGCCCAGCGGGCAGCGCAGGCTCTTCTGAAAATGCTGCAGGGCAGGCGAATAACAGCAATAGCGCTATTGCTGAACTGAGACGTTGCATTAATCGTTGCGTATGTTTTCGCATATGAATAAATTTTTTTCACCATAATGGGGGAAATTAATTGGGTATATCTATGCGGCTATTTATAAAGGTAACCTGTAAGCCCGTTCGAGCCTTGGCGGAACGGGCGGGGTTTTCTAGTACCAACGCCTGATCCGCTGAGGCTTGATCAGGCCTACGGTGATGTTTTTTTGTTTTCGAGCTTGGCTGCGATATTTACGTCTCGATTAATATGAGAGCGATCTATTCCATGGCGCTCCAATCAGCGCAACTGTTTTTTAGGCGCATTGCGTAGAAAACGTTCACTGAAAAGTTCATCCTCCAGGCCGACGTTATATTCGATCTTGCGGTACGTCATGACTGTTTTACTGCCACTCCTGAAGTTCTTCATGCTGGCCTTGGTGACGGTCGGGAAGCCCTGAATCGTATCGACCGCCAACGCTTTGGCTTCACGGTATTTGTTGTTGCTGCTGTCATAATATTCCACCTGTACAGGTATAAAGCTCGCTTTGTGAATAAACATTTTGTAGTAGGCGAACTCGACACTATCCGGTTTTTTTGGCGTATTTTTAACGATGTAGTAGTTATCGGTGGTCTCTAGCAGTTGGTGGTTGTCTTCGTTGAGACGGCGCCCGGAGACATCTTCATAGAAGAAATCAGAGCCGACAAAGCTGGTGCGTTTATCGGTTGCGGCGATGCGTTTAACCAGATCCAGTGCAGGCAGATAGAGCCAACGATCATCCTCTTTGTCGAGATGCTTCCAGACCAGAAAAGCCATCTTGCTCACATCGGCCGGACGCCGAAAGTAGACGTAGAACTTCTGTTCACTCTCGTAAGCATCGCCTTCGATTGCGTCGCTGTTGGATGCATCAAGACGCAATATAGTCAGCCGTCGTTTGCGTTCACGGCCCTGGCTGTCGGTGATGGTCATGTTGACCTGGGCGCGACCATCCTGCCCCTGATAATAGATGGTTTTGTTCACGCGCTTGACGATCTCATCCACCGAGAGTGTGGCGTTTGCAGCGCCTGTTACGAAGAGCAGTGTGAGTAGTAAAAGTGTACGCATGTGACGATCTCCTACGGTTTTTTAGACAATTTTGCAGCTGTGAACAGCTGTTTTTCCATAACGGTGATAATCGCTGGCAATATTAGCAGTGAGGCGATGCCGGCCAGAATTAAAATGGCAGCAATGAATACACCAACCGTTTGATAGGGCACCAGCGGTGCGGCCAGCAGCGGTAAAAAACCGACACCGACGACGATGGCATTGCGCGTAATAGCACGGGCAGGCTCGGCAAACATCGGGCCGATACTCTGTTGCCAGCTGCCGGTCTGAGCATAGGTTTGGCGTGCCCGCGCCAGAAAGTGGATGGCGTAGTCGATGGCAAGGCCGAGACTCAGCGCGCTGAGCACCGCGACCGGCATGTCATAATCTTTGCCAATCAGCCCAACCATGCCGTAGATAAGTCCGACGGTGACGGTGAGTGGCACCATCGACAATATGCCCCACAAGATAGAGCGAAACAGAAATATCATCATCAACATGACGATAATAAAGCTGCCTGCGAAGGCTTCTGCCATACCGGCCACCATCTCTTCTTGCCACACAACATTGATGTAAGTCAGTCCAAACCACTGCTGTTTCAGATCAAAGGGTGCCGGGTTTTGACGCATGTAGTCGTTTAATGCTTGTTCGACAGCGGCCATGTCTTGATTGTCGCCGCTGGTGAGCTGCACCATCACCGTTGTCTGGCGGTAGTCGGGGGTGACAAAGTGCCACAGATCTTGCGGCCGGTGGCTGCTTTGGTAGGTGATCAACGTCTGCGCCACGGCATCGGCACTGTCAGGAATGCGAAACGCCGCAGCATCGCCACCCAACAGCTCTCGATAGACGGTTTTAACAATATCGGCCACCGAATTGGACTTGCCCACCACCTCAAGCGAGGCGAGGTAGTCTTGCAGTTGCGCGAGATAGTTCAGTGCGGCGGGCTGTTTGAAAATCTGCGCGCGTTGGCTCTCTCGATCAAAAAACTCCTGCACCGCCTCCCAGGCGTCGTAGTGGTTGTCGTCGGCGCTGTCGAGTTGCACTTCGATAAAGGGTTGTATTGACTTGAGCAGAGTGCCCGCGTCGCGTTGATCCAACTGCTTGATCTTTTCGCGTACCGTATCAAACACCGCTGCGGTGTTGTCGATGGCATCACGTTCTGTTGTGGTCTGTTGTTGCTGCAGACGTTGCAGCAGTGACGCAACGTCTGCGGCACTGCTCTGCTTGGGCTCCAGCTCCAGGTAGGCCATGTAGGTGCCGCCAAAATGCTCATTCAATACCCGGTCGGCAACCCGAATCGGGTGGTCCGCATCGAACCATTTAATCGGGTTGTCGTTAATGTTGATCTGGCTGATACCGATGATGGCGATCACCACCGCTGCTGCTGTGGCCATGAGCACTGTGCGTGCACGGCGATAGGTCATTTGACCGACAGCATTGAGCGTGCGCGACATCAGCGTGGAGGTGTGTTGCTCACTGCTGGTCTCTCTTTTGTGGCTCGTTTTGTGACCAAAGTCAGCCAGCTTCTGCTCCGGGATAAACATGATGAATGCCGGAATGAACACAATGGTCCATAGCCAGGCGAGAAAGACGCCGAGAGCGATGTACAGACCAAACACCTGCACCGGCGGAATCGGTGTCAGCGCCAGCGAAGCGAAACCCGCCATGGTGGTGAGCGTGGTAAACAGCATCGGCTTGAACAGGTGACGCATCACCTTCAGTATGGTTTGGCGCCGGTCACGTAGCTTGGGGTATTCATCAAAAAAATCGGAGAGGATGTGGATCGCATCGAGCACCGCAATGGGCATGATAAAGATCGGAATCATTGAACTCATGATGTGCACGGTGCTGCCACTGATGATCAGCACTGCCATCGTGCTCAGCGCACAGACCATGGCGACAATCATCGGCGAGACCACCAGGATCAGTTTTTTGAAGAACCACCACAGCAGTACAAAGATCAGCAACATGGCCAGTGGCGCAGAGATCGCCATCTGGATAAACATCTCCACACCAAAGGTATCTTCGGCAACAGGCAGGCCGGTGATGTGGTACTCATCCGTTGTTGCAGGCCAGCTGGCGATCTTCTTCAGCAGCGCTTCACGCACTTGGTAGCTGTAGTGTTTTGCGCTGAGGGGCAGGTAGAGTGCCAAGGCTTTGCCATCATCGCTGACCAGCGTGCCGTTGAGCAGCGGGATGCGCTGTGCGCGGTCACGCACAAGTAGCGCTTCGGCTTGAGTGGTTGGGGGGCGCTCCATCAGCCAGCTGAAATTAACAATCCCCGGTCCGCCTTGCTCAATGTTATCCACCAGCGAAGGGGCAAGTATATCGACCTCAATTACGCCGCTGCGCTTGCCTGGATCTGTGGCGTCGGGCCA
>JAADGQ010000038.1 GCA_013152295.1 Gammaproteobacteria bacterium
AGTAAACCACGGCAACAGAGATATAATCGGGATGTTTGAGACTGACGCGCAGCGCCTGCTCCGCGCCGAATCCCCAACCCACCGCAGACAGACGCCGACCTGGCTGGTCCAACAGGTAAGAGAGCGTAGCGTCGACATTCGCATCGACCCAGACGGGATCAATCTGGCGTGGAATCAACTTGATAAATTCCCGTTCGTTGGAGCGCCTGCCATCGAACAGATCGGCAACCACCACCCGATAACCCTGCTCAGCGAAGCGGTCAGCCCAGCGCCTCACACCTTCGTCAAACCCACCATCACCATGAAACAGCAAAATGCCTTTATCAGCTGTTTTGGAGCCACTGATGTACGCATCAAATGTCGTGCCGTACGCAGTTTTTAGGATGATATCCTCGCCCTGAAGTGAGCTTTCGTCACCCGCAACAACGCTATCAACGCCCCCGATAGCAATCACCCACATCAGACACAGAGCCAAATAACGCAACGTCGCCTCCTCAATCTCCAATATTCTCATTTATTTCAGTGGCGAAGATATCACATCGGCCTCGCCATTTCCCAGCGCGGCGCTCAACGACAACAGCCTATGAGGACGCTCGTTTTCTGAATACGAGGCACACAAAAAATCAGGCATGCCATTTAATTCCGCAGGGATAAATGCCGACACACTGAGTAAGCCACAGAGGTTGCTTGTCATTCGCGTTGCCATGAATAAATTATTGTCACTATCCGTCACTGTGCTGCTAAGTTTTTCGCTGGCAGGGTATAGCTACGGCCAACCCAAAGAGAGCCCGGCAGGCAATAGCCGCGCCGACCTCAACACGCTTCGCCATGAAGTACTAGAGACAGGTCGGGACATGCTGCTCGGTGGCTTCTTGAGCCTGGGCGCCAACGGCTTTAGCTCTGGCGGCGCTGACCGGATTCGCCCAATTGACGTACCGTTGGCACAGTGGATTGCCAAGGGCAATTACCCCTCAGCAATCATCGGCGTGATGGCCGCAGCAGAGACGACCGCAGCAAGTGATAGCACCCAGCAGCAGCTACTGCTGGCTACTCTGCATCTGGCCGATGGCGCAAACGTGCCAACACCCGCCGCTTTTCGACAACTGCTCAATGGCAAGACGCTGCCTGTCTCGACCACCGCACAAAACCTGGCATGGCTACAGCTGGCTGGCAGCCTTTACCAGCAACAGAGAGCGGATGAAGCGATAGCAGCCCTGAACAACATCTCCGAACCACTGCCTACTGCACATCAGCAGCCACAAAAGCTACTGCGAGCCAACGCCTTGATCGAACTGCAACAATACGACAAAGCATGGCTGATATTGGCGCGCATGCCGACCAACAGAGTGCAAACCGCCTACCTTCGATACAACCTGGCCATCGCATTGGCGGCAGACCGTCAGATCGAACGCGCAACGGTGTTGTTGAATAAGCTGCTGACCATAGCAACAACAAGCGCAGAGACAGCGGCCCTCAAAGACAGGGTCAACCTGACTCTGGCGCAGCTGAGCATACAGCACAATATGCCCGACAAAGGGAAGCAGTACTTGCAAGCAATCAGAGCAGGCAGCCCATTTTATACGCAAGCACTGTTCAACACAGGCTGGGCAGAGTTTACCCTCAGGCAATACAGGGCTGCGTTAGATTCATGGCAACAGCTAGCGACTCATTTCAGAACAGACGTGATAACGCAGCAAGCGCTGTTCGCGATGCCTTTCCTTTATTCAAAACTTGGCTTTTACGACAAATCGGCATCTCACTACCAGCAGGCGATCAGTTTAAGCAACAATGAAATCAAACAGCTACAGGCGGCGCGCAACGAGGCAAACAATTTACCGCTTGTGCGTCGTCTGCTCGCTCAAGCCTATGACGACAAAGCAGCGTCCGCACTCGATTCATTCAACCACAACCAACGGCACATTTTGCTGCCGGTGATCGCAGGAAGAGCCTTCCGCAGTTTGAGCAAACGTCACGATTTACTCAAGGATATGCAGACAAACTTGCAGCGCTGGCATGCGCTTCTTGACGCGGGTGATACACCTACAGAGCGTTCCGAAAACAGTGCCCGCCAAACTGCTGTAACACACCGCAGTCACTCAAGAGTCGCCAGCGAGCGGCTGCGCCCGATACTGAGGGAGTTGACCGAAAAAACAGGACCACTACTACGCATTTTACCGAAACAGATGACAGGCAGGCGGGTATCGGTAGAGCAGATTGATCACTTACTGAAGAGGACAGACGAGCAGATAACGCTTACCGAAGAGCGTGCTCAACAGGCGATGTTCACTGCGCTGGATCGACGCACGGCCCGCGTCAATCACCGCTTGGCCGACGCCTATTTTGCCGCAGCCCGGCTCTACGACAGAATAGCGACCCGCACGGGTGGAACCGCACGAGCGGGAGCCAACAGATGAGAGCAGTCCCACTCCTTTTTCTGCTATTGGCCACATGGCTACTCGGCGGCTGCGCGGCGCCACCCGTGAAAAAGGAGATCACGATACCCACATTCAACATCGCTGAAACCACGCGCATTAAAAAAACCATCTACCTCGACAGTGCCAAAGAGTACTATCGCGCCTACTTGGCGCTCGCCCCCAACCACGCCAGTCGCCCCGATGCGCTACGCCGCCTGGCCGACATGAAGCTGGAAGCGACTGAAAAGCGATTGGCTGAGATAGAAGAGCAGAGTGAGCACGGTGACAGAGAGGCTCTGAAGAGGGAGCAAAACAGCACGGCGAGCTATGATGAAGCCATTGCCCTTTACGAAGAACTGCTGACCGCATATCCTCACTACCCCCTGAACGACCTTGTCTTGTACCAACTAGCACGGGTCTACGATTTAAATGGAGAGCAGGAAAGGAGCCTGGCAGCATTGGATAGGTTGGCTGAGAATTATCGCGATTCGCGCTACTTTGATGAGGCGCAGTTCCGCAGAGGCGAAGCTTTTTTCCTGCGCCAGCGCTATAGCGAAGCCGAAGCGGCCTACGGCGCAATTCTGCCTCTGGGTCAGCTCAGCCCCTATTATCAAAAAGCGCTCTATAAACATGGCTGGAGCCTATATAAGTTGGAGCGATACGACGATGCCATCGCCTCTTTTGTACGCTTGCTGGATCTGAACCTGTTTGATCAAGAGACAGCTTTAATGCTGTCGGACAGCTCTCTGGCTGACCCCGCCGCGCAAAAACTGCTCGACGATGCCTTTCTCGCCATAAAACTCAGCTTTGCCTATCAAAAGGGCGCATCCTCCATCAGCCGCTATTTTGCGCAACATGGGCAGCGCCCGTACGAGTTTAAAATCTACCAGCTGGTTGGTGATTTTTTTCTGCAACAAGAGCGCGTCAATGACGCCGCCGATGTCTACGACACATTTATTAAACTCTATCCAGATCACATACATGCGCCTATTTTCCAGGCTAAGATAGCCGACGTTTATCAGGATGCACGATTTACCAACCTCCACATTGATGCAAAAAGAGCTTTTGTGACCCAATACGATATTGACAGTACGTACTGGAATATGCGCAACCGTTCCGTGCGCTCGAGGATTTTGCCCGAGCTGAGAGCGAGCGCAGAATCACTGGCCCGCCACTACCACGCAGAGTTTCAGCGCAACCGGAGTTCAAATGCATTTGATGAAGCACTGAGCTGGTATCGACTCTACCTGCGCAATTTCCCCTACGGCCCTGCAAGTGCGGCAATCAATTTTTTGATGGCCGAGCTGCTATCTGAGAACGGCGAGCAGATGGCCGCCATCGAGGCGTATCACAAAACGGCCTACGACTACGGAGAACATGATAAAGCTGCTGAAGCCGGCTATGGCGCACTGCTTATCTACAAAGCGTTAGCGAGCACTTTTGGCGAGATCAGCCAGCGCGAGTGGGCAGAAAATTATGTGGAACAAGCACTCCACTTCAGCAAAAATTTCCCGTATGACAAGCGCATACCTGCAATCTTGACAGACACCGCAGAGAAGCTGTTTGAGCTCAATGACTACCCACAAGCAGTTGCTACGGCTCAGATGTTACTTGAACTGGGGTCTGACACCGACGCGACGTTGCGGCGCACCGCCTGGACAGTGATCGCCCACTCTCAGTTTGAACTCGCACAATACCCAGAGGCCGAAGCCAGCTACCAAAATGCCCTGGCACTGTTTGCAGACAACCACGCGCTCAGGGGTGAAATTACTGAACGTATAGCCGCCTCTATATATAAGCAGGGTGAAAAGGCACGCCGCCAGGGGGATATGCATACGGCCATCGCTCACTTTTCCCGCATCGCTCAAATCACCCCGAAAAGCGCACTGCTAGCAACAGCAATCTACGATGCTGCGGCTGCGCATATCGTGCTTAAAGAGTGGCCTCAAGCGATTGATTTACTGCAGACTTTCCGTAATAACTTCCCCGGCCATGCGTTACAAAAGGATGTGACCGGCAAGCTCGCAGTCGTCTATATGGAGAGCGGAAAGCTATTAGAAGCTGCGGTAGAGTTTGAGTCGATGATTGCTGCCGCTGGTCAAAAAATTGAGAAAGAGGCCGTGTGGTTAACCGCTGAGCTGTATGACAAAGCTGCGCGCGCCGACAGCGCTGTGGCAGTATACAAACGTTACCTCGACTATTTCCCACACCCGCTTGGGCAGGCGATGGAAGCACGACAACGCATCGCCACCTATTATAAAAAGGGTGGCAGCAACATCGGCAACTACCATTTTTGGCTGCGCGAGATGATCGCCGCCAACGAGCAAGCAGACATGGAACGCACCGAGCGCACGCAATATCTGGCCGCAAATGCCGCACTAGAGCTGGCCGCCCCCGCTTATGATGACTTCATCAGCGTAGCGTTGATTCGCCCACTTCAAGAGAATCTGCGTCGCAAAAAACAGCTGATGAAGGTGGCTCTCGATGCCTATGCCAAGGCGGCCAGCTATAATGTCGCAGAAGTGAGCACAGTCGCAACCTTTCATATTGCCGAGGCCTATAATAGTTTCGGTCGATCATTGATGGAGTCAGAACGACCCACAGGTTTGAACGATGAGGAGCTCGAACAGTATGATTTCCTGCTTGAAGAGCAAGCCTACCCGTTTGAAGAGAAGTCAATCGAAACCCATGAGCGCAATGTATTGCAAACGATGTTTGGAATTTACGATGCGTGGATTAAAAAGAGCTACCAGGCATTAACCAAGTTACTACCGGCCCGCTATGACAAACCAGAAAAAAGTGCACTCTATTTTTCAGCCATCAATTGAGTCTTTGACTGCGCTGCGCCAGCCGCCGCCATTAGCGGGCTCTGTGCGGTCACTATCTGTGCTTGGTGCTATTTTGTTGTTAGCTGTTATATGGCTTTCAGGTTGTGCAGCACCTGGCACCAAACAATTCAGCCAGGACTCTACAAAAATTCAGCAAAGTACGAATCAGCCCAAAGAGGTTGTCAGTCTTGAAGTGAGAGAGGAGTTCCAACAGGCTCTGGCGAGCGTCGCTGCGGGCAAGCTGGACGAAGGCGAAAAACTGTTGCGTGCGATGACCGAAAAATACCCGAAACTGGCAGGGCCCTACGCCAACCTTGGTATTATCTACGTTCGTAAAGAGCGAACAGAAGAGGCGGAACAGGCATTCAAAAAAGCGATAGCACTGAGCCCAGAAATTGCCAGCGTGCACAACTACCTCGGCGTTCTCTACCGCAACTCAGGACGTTTTGAAGAGGCTAAAAAAGCCTATCAAGATGCGTTGAATATCGATGCCATGTATGCCTACGCAAACTTAAACCTGGCCATCCTCTATGATCTCTATCTGCGTGATCTCGAAAATGCGCTTCTCTATTATCAGCGCTATCAAGAACTGATGGAGAGCGAAGACAAACAGGTTGCACTGTGGATACGCGACATTAAAATGCGTCTTACCAGCGCCAAAAAATAACCTGCTCTAATCTAAGGAAATATAATGATCAAATCGCTGGAGAGTCTGTGTTATGTTGTTGTCGTTGCCGCCGCATTGAGTGGTGCAGCCTATGCCGATGATCGGCTTGAGCTGGAAGGTGCAACAATCTTCGGTAACCGTGAGCTGCCCAAAGCACAATACATTATCCCGTGGAAAAGTTCGCCATTGAGCCCGCTCGCAGGGAAACCTACTGAAAGTCTGCTGGATGATGATTTTCTTACCCCTCTGGACCGAGAAGTCTTTAAGCGCCAGATCGCTTATTATAAGCAACTTCATAGCGACAGGTCCGTCAACGCCGACCAATAACACTTTCACTGTTAATTATAACTAAATCTGTAACAGATTAAGGAGACCGGTATGGAAGGTATCTTCCTTTTTTTTGACAAAGGCGGCATATTCATGTGGCCCATTGGCTTTGTGCTTGGCTTGGGAATCGTCATCGCTATTGAGCGCTACATCTATCTGAGCACAACGAAAGCCAGTAATAAAAAAATGTGGAATCAGCTGATGCCCGTACTAAAGGATGGCAGCTACCAAAAAGCCTATGCTATTGCATCAAAATCAAAATCAGCAATCAGCAACATCTTGGCTTACGGATTGGCCCGCGTTCAAACCGTGCATCGCCGCGATGATGTCGAAACAGCCATGGAAGAGGGCTTAATGGAAGCGATTCCACGCCTGGAGAAACGTACCCACTACCTCGCCACACTAGCAAACATCTCCACACTACTGGGACTGCTAGGTACAATTATGGGGCTGATTAAAGCTTTTAATGCGGTCTCAAATGCTGACCCTGCCTTAAAAGCGGACATGCTTTCCGGCAGTATCTCTATCGCTATGTACACCACCGCATTCGGGCTCATAGCAGCAATACCTCTGCTGTTGCTACATGTGTTACTGCAATCAAAAACCACCGAGCTTGTTGATAGCTTAGAGATGGCATCGGTGAAATTCCTAAACGTCATCACCAAGGAGTACGCAAGGAAAGGTGGCCAATAGCAATGAAGCACCGTTCCCGGCATCGTACAAAAGAAGCCGACGAGCTTGATATCACCGCATTCTTAAATTTGATGGTGATACTGGTTCCATTTTTGCTGATCACTGCGGTATTTTCTCAAGTAACGATATTGGAGATGAACTTACCACCATCATCCGATCAACAGACGCTTGACAATAAACCTGAGAAATTTCAGCTTGAAATCATTATCCGCAAGAGCTCTCTGAATGTATACGATCGTCCAGGCAGCCTACTAAAGCGCTTGCCCAACAGTGAAAATGGCGAACGAGACTACAAAGCGTTATCGAAATTGCTACAACAGCTCAAGGCGCGCTTTCCGGACAAACAGGAGGCGATGATTCTCTCCGAAAGAGATACCTCCTACGACGCGTTGATACAGGTTATGGATACCGTGCGCATGTTTGAAACATTGCAGACAGGGTCACTGGTTCAAGCTGAGCTGTTTCCTGAGCTGGCGTTAGGGGATGCCCCGCCAGAGGATAGCAAGGGGCAGAAACAATGAAGATGTCTCGACGCGCCTCGCGCATGGAGCGACACCACAAGCGCAATACACGCAGCAGCATCAACTTGGTTTCGTTGATGGATATTTTCACTATTCTGGTTTTTTTTCTGCTGGTGAACTCATCCAATGTCAATGTACTGCCGAGCACCAAAGAGCTTAAGTTACCCAAAGCGTCTGCGGAACAGCTACCCAAAGAGACGCTGGTCATTGTCGTCAATCAAACCGATATCTTGCTGCAAGGGCGTCACATTGCCAGCATCGACGAAGTGATGACAACCGCAGGGTTGACAATCATCCCGTTAAAGAAAGAGCTGGAGTATCAGGCAAGCAGATCGCTATTAGGTCCTGCTGCAGTTGGTCCAGATGGGCTACCTGAGCAACGGGATATCACCATAATGGGCGACAAAAAGATCCCCTACGCACTGCTCAAAAAAATCATGGTGACATGCAGCCGTGCCAACTATGGAAATATCTCGTTGGCAGTGGCTAAAAAAGTAAAAGAAAAAGGATAGTGCCACGTGGTCTCTTATAATCCATCTATGGAGTTGATGTGGAGCGTATCCGAGGTTGAGGAGCGACGCTTCCGCAGTCTCTTGGCTATTTTTCTAGCGCTGTTTGTCGTCACAGCAATTATCGCCCCCTTTATTCCCATCTCAAAAATAGAGCGCGAAGAGGTTGAACGGCTGCCACCACGGTTGGCAAAGATGATTCTTGAGCGTAAAAAAGCGCCACCACCCCCGCCGCCGAAACCCAAACTCGAGAAAAAAGAAGAGAAACCTAAAGAGCCCGAAAAGCCCAAAGAAAAAAAGAAAGAGAAACCCAAAGAGAAGAAAAAAGAGAAGCCCAAGGAAAAATCTAAAGAGAAACCGAAAAAGAAAAAACAGACACGAGAGCAAGCACGCAAAAAGGCTGCGCGCTCGGGCCTGTTGGCATTTACCGACGATCTTGCCGATCTGCGCGAGACACCGATCATCAATAACGCCAAGCCGTTAACGAAGGGCAGCCAAGCTGCTGTAGCAAAAATTGAGCGCTCGGTGATCACCTCGATGGCCACGCGCAGCAGTGGTGGCATCAATACGTCGGCACTAGGCCGCAGCACGGGAGGCACCGGCCAGCTGGCAAGCCGCGCAACAACCGTTGTTAAAAGTGATATCGAAGTCGCCCCTGAGCCAAAACGGGTCAAACCCGGTGGCAAAGCACAGCGCCTGGAAACCGAAGTCACTCTGGTCATGGAGCGCAACAAGGGCAAGATCTTCTCCATCTACCGTCGCGCCCTGCGCAAAAACCCGACGCTACAGGGCCGAGTGTTGCTTGAGATCACCATCGATCCAGACGGAAGCGTTGCAGCGGCTAAAATCCTCTCCAGCGAGATCGAAGATAAAGCACTGCTCAAAAAGTTGGTACGCCGAGTCAAACTGTTCAAGTTTGGCGCCCGCAATGTCGCCACGGTGACCATCACCTACCCGTATGATTTCCTACCTGGGGGATAAGCGGTATCGGTTGAGTAGCCGCATATAGTATGCTCCCGCAATAGAGACCACAGCGGGCAGAGCGATCATGACTGAGCGAGCACTCAATATACTGTTTTTATGCACAGGAAACTCCTGCCGCAGCCAAATGGCGGAAGGTTGGGGAAGAGAACTCAAGGGAGAGTGCTACAACTTCTACTCTGCGGGCATCGAGACCCATGGCCTTAACCCTAATGCAGTAAAAGTGATGCAAGAGGTGGGTATCGATATTTCGTCCCATCTATCTCAAACACTCGATGATCTTTCAGAGATCGTCTTCGATGTAGTGTTCACCGTCTGCAGCCACGCTCACGACAACTGCCCTGCCCCACTCAAACAGTCCAGAGTCATTCATGTCGGCTTTGATGACCCGCCCAAACTGGCAAAAAATTCCCGTAGCGAAGAGGAAGCACTCACCCACTACCGCCGTGTGCGCGATGAGATCAAACGCTTTGTCTCAAATATCGAGACCAGCCTCTCTTAACAATGGCCGTAACACTAGCGGGAAAACTGGTAGTAGCGATATCATCACGAGCACTGTTCGATTTTGAAGAGGAAAACGCGGTGTTTGACCGCGGTGACACCTCGGCCTACCGGCAACTGCAGTTAAGCCGTCTGCAAAACAAGCCGCGCACCCTGGCGCTGCACACCCATTGATCGAAAAGCTGCTGCGTTTCAACAGCGATGGCCAGCACCG
The DNA here is from genome assembly GCA_013152295.1 of Gammaproteobacteria bacterium. Taxonomy (GTDB): domain Bacteria; phylum Pseudomonadota; class Gammaproteobacteria; order JAADGQ01; family JAADGQ01; genus JAADGQ01. The sequence continues at coordinate 9,656 of JAADGQ010000038.1, forward strand.
CGTCGAGGTCGTCATTTTGTCACGCAATGATCCAGTCAGTGGATTGCGTGTTTTTCGTTCCGCAGAAGTTCACGGCCTGCCACTCTCGCGTGGCGTCTTTACTCAAGGCCGAACCCCTTTTAAATATCTGAATGCATTGCAGGCAAACCTGTTTTTATCCGCTAATGAAGAGGATGTGCGTCAGGCACTGGCCATCGGTTTTCCCGCCGCCCGCGTCTATCCCGAGTCACACAAACATGCAGAAGTTTACCCTAATGAGATCCGCATCGCCTTTGATGGTGATGCCGTACTGTTTTCCGATGAAGCGGAGCAGGTCTATCAAAAAGAGGGGCTGCCCGCATTCGTTGCCCATGAGACGAAAAACGCTCAACGACCGCTGCCACCCGGCCCCTTTAAACCCTTTCTCGAAGCGCTGCAGCGACTACAGAGCGCTGATAATAAAGCACCCATGCGTATCCGCACAGCCCTGGTAACGGCGCGCAGCGCACCAGCGCACGAACGTGCGATCCGCACCTTGATGGACTGGAATATCGAGGTTGACGAGGCGATGTTTTTAGGCGGGCTCAACAAAGGGGTGTTTCTGCGTGAATTTGAACCCGATTTCTTTTTTGATGACCAGATGGGCCACTGCGAATCAGCATCGTCCGTAACCCCTACCGGACACGTCGCCAGTGGCACCGTTAATGACGATCAGTGATGTTTAGGCTTCACCCTCAGCTGAAAAAGGATTGCCACACTGTCGGACAGTTCCCGCTATGCACGCTGCTATTGATGAATGATGCAAACTACCCATGGTTCATTTTAGTGCCAATGCGTGAAAATATTACCGAGCTATTTCAACTTGACGCAGTAGATCAACAACAGCTCATGGTTGAGTCATCTGCGCTGGGTCAGGCTTTAATGAAAATTTTCAGCGGCGATAAACTCAACATCGCCGCCTTGGGCAATGTCGTCCCTCAACTGCATATCCATCATGTTGTGCGCTATAGACGCGATGCAGCATGGCCCGCGCCGGTATGGGGCCGCATCGCTGCAGTTGCGTACAGTGAAGAGACGCTACTTGATGTCAGCCGACGGGTTGAGGCAGAATTAGACAGTTCGTTATTCAGCGTGTGAACAGCTTTTAACCAGCCGTTCTGAGCACGCAGCCATGTGTTCAACCTCTGTTAACGTCACCCACCACCATCTTCGCTATCGTCAGAAAATTCCAGATGGCCTTCGTTGCACAAGCGACACAACAGTGCGCAGCAATCACTCTGCTCAAGGTGACGAGACCACGCATCAAAGGTATGGCGGCGCTGATCACACAACAACGCAATCGCATCGTGCAAATTGGCGTTAACGTCATAACATTCACCGGCAACAAACAGGGTCAGGCCTTGCTCACTAGGCATATAAGAGAAGCGACTGTATTCACTGCGCCAGAACTGTTTTTCCCGAAAGAACATATCGACAAACTGTGCTTCGCTAAGCGTCGTTTGTCGAGGGAATGCACCATCTTCGCCTCTGTTTTCGGTCACAAATGAACCAAACCAACGATCGATCACTTCATCATCAACAACCATCGATCGAATCAACGCCCTGACCTTCCGCCGTGCGGCCAAACTGATAGCACCCGTGTGCTGTTGCAGTTTTAGTTCGGGATCACTGTAGCGCGGTGGGTTATCCAGCGCCATAATCCTGTTTTCAAGGTATGACCCCACCAGCTCACTCGACGATGGTGCACGAAAGCCCACCGAATAGGTCAGGCTGTGATCCACAGCAACGCCATGATGGATGATGCCCGGCGGCAGATAGAGCATATCCCCCGGATTAAGCAGCCACTCCTGCTCAGCCGTGAACGTTTTCAAAATGCGCAGATCAATCCCCTCGATCAGATCTGATTCAGCAACCGATTGCTCGCTGATATACCACTTTTTTTGACCTTCGCCCTGCAATAGAAACACATCATATTGATCAACATGCGGCCCCACTGAGCCTTGTGGCGGCGAACAGCTGACCATAATATCGTCGATACGCCAGCTGGGAATAAAACGGAACGCATCCAACAGTTGGGCAAGCTCCGGCACATACTTATGAACCTCCTGCACCAACAGCGTCCAGTGGGTCTGCGGCAACTGGCTCAGCGCGTACTCCTCAAATGGCCCGTTGAGCAGCTGCCATGGCTGGTCACCGCCCTCCTCCAGAATCAAGCGAGACTCAACGCTCTCTTCACAGGCCAGCCCGGCCAGCTCATCGGCGCTGAGCGGGTTTTTAAAGTCGGCGACAGCGGCACGAATCAACAGCGGTCGTTTCTGCCAGTACTGCCGCAAAAATTGTTCGGGAGTGAGGCCACCCAGTAGCGGCAGAGCTCTGTTCATCGTCACTATTTAACAATGTGGTAACAGGGCTTATATCTCTTCCCCGGTAGTTTCATGCGCTGTTGCGCCACAAAAGAGGCAAGCAGAGTATCCATCGACTGCATAATTTCACGATCACCACACAGCTCAAAATTACCGTGCTTCTCGATAGCACGAATACCATCGTCTTTAACGCTGCCCGCAACAATACCAGAGAATGCGCGACGCAAATTAGCCGCCAACGTATGGCTTGGCTGATCTTTATGCAGCGCCAAATTGTTCATGTTTTTGTGGCTGGCCTCAAAGGGCTCTTGAAACTGTTTTTCAATTTTCAGCAACCAGTTGAAGTAGAACGCATCCGACTTGGCACAACGAAAAGCGCGCACCTGCTCGATTCCGGCGCTGATCTCATGCGCAACCTGGGACGGATCGCCAATAATAATTTTATAGCGCTGCTGAGCATCAATACCCAGCGTATCCGCGATGAATTGATTGATCTCTGTAAAGTACGCTTTCGCACTGTCGGGACCGGTAAGAATCAATGGAAACGGAATGTGTTTATTATCCGGGTGCAATAAAATACCCAGCAGAAAGAGGATCTCTTCCGCAGTGCCGGCACCACCGGGAAAGACGACAAAGGCGTGGCCAATACGTACAAATGCCTCCAGCCTTTTCTCAATATCGGGCAGAATCACCAGGTCATTGACAATCGGATTGGGTGATTCAGCAGCGATAATACCCGGCTCAGTAATGCCGATGTAACGGCCATGATCGATGCGCTGTTTGGCATGGCCAAGCGCTGCCCCCTTCATCGGTCCTTTCATAGCACCAGGGCCACAGCCGGTACAGATATCGAGCCCCCTCAGCCCCATCTCATGCCCCACCTCTTTGGTGTACTCATACTCCTTGCGCTTGATTGAGTGGCCGCCCCAACAGATAACCAGATTGGGGTTGGCTTGAGGATTAAAAATGTCCGCATTACGAAGAATGTGAAACACCGCATCGGTAATACCATCTGATCTGTCGAGATCAAATTGCGGGTTATTGTTGATCTCATCATTAACATAGATCACATCACGCAATACTGCGAACAGGTGTTCGTTAATCCCTTTGATCATGTTGCCATCAACAAACGCACCAGCCGGTGCCCCGCTGACCTCCAGCTTGATGCCGCGCTCCTGCTGAATCACCCGAATGTCGAACAACGGATAGCGCTCAAGCAGCTCTTTACCATCATCAAGAAAGCCACCGCAGTTGAGCACGGCCAGCGAACAGTTACGAAAAATGTCATAGAGGCCACCCTGGCTGGTGTCGAGCAGCTTGTTGACCTCGACTTTGGAGAGCACATCAAGCCGCCCTTCAGGACTTATGCGTGCATCAATAACAGGGTATTTCATAGAATCACTTCTGTGCTTATTCATCAAATTTTGGTTGGCGATGTTTCGCTTGGCGTCTGAGGTGTAATGGATAGTTTATCCAGCAACGCCTGTTGTGCAGAGCGGCACGGCTCAGCACCCTGCTCTGTTCCATGTGCTTCTGTTTCGTGCCTCACTTTTTCATCTCCACTTTCAATCGCTCCATAAGTGCCAGGGCTTACCTTAGTATAACGACCATCACTATTGAGAACCCAACTTTGGCAACTATCTGCCAGATAAGCCTCCAACTCCCCTTTAATGCGATTGGCAAGTTTGGCTTTCATAATCGGAAAACAGACCTCTACCCGTTTGGATAGGTTACGCTCCATCCAGTCGGCGCTGGAGCAGTAGACCTGAGGAGTGCTGTTTTCAAAATAGCTGGCGCGGGTATGTTCAAGAAAACGGCCAACAATAGATACAACCCGGATCGTCTCGGACACACCCGTAACACCCGGTCTCAAACAGCACATGCCACGCACAATCAAGTCGATAATCACACCCGCCTGAGAAGCGCGATAGAGAGCACGAATCACCTTGGGATCAGTCAGTCCGTTCATCTTCGCGATAATACGCGCCGGCTTGCCATCACGCGCCGCCACCGCCTCTTGGTCGATCCACTTGATCAACACTTTTCGCAACGTAAACGGCGCGTGATAGAGCCGCTTCGGCGTAATCGCCTTACCCATGCCGGTGAGCTGCTGGAAAACTTTATGCACATCAGCGCAGATCACCTCATCGCTGGTCAACAGGCCGTAGTCGGTATAA